>DCUI01000107.1:0-63949 GCA_002327785.1 Phycisphaerales bacterium UBA2218 | reverse complement strand
GGTGATCCGCAGACTTACTGGACGACCGACGATTGGACCACAGCCGCCACGGTCGAGATCGACCTGGGCAAACAGTGCACGTTCAACGTCGCCGAGTTGGCTGAGTACATTGCAGTCGGGCAGCGGATCTGCGAGTTCTCGCTTGAGGCCCTGGGCAGCGCCGGCTGGAAGGAATTCGCTCGCGGCACGACCGTCGGCTACAAGCGGCTGTTCCGCTTCGATCCCGTGACGGCATCGAAGGTCCGTCTGCGAATCTTCGACTCGCGCGTCTGCCCGACAGTCTCTGGCTTGGGCCTGTACTTCGCGCCGTCCCTCAAGGAAATCCTCGGCTCATAGCACGGGCTTGCGTGTGTGTTCAGTTTGAAGCAGATGGAATTGGGGGCAGGAAAGGCTCCAAATCCGAATGGCGGAAGTTGCCGTTATCGGCCGGCGCTGGCGTCGTACTGGTCGATGAACTCGCCGGTCACGGCGTCCGGGTCCAACCCGATTGGGGCAAATAGTTCCGCCTGCAACTCAAAGATCGCCGCGTCGATCCTTGCGATTTCCGCGAGATCGATGCCGGCGGCTTTTCGGCGGAAGGCGTTTCTTCTGTGTGCCTCGTCGAGCCGCGTCTGCAGCGGAACGATCACGTCGTGCATGGCCCGTTTGTCCGCGTAGTAGACCAGTTTCTCCTCCCAGGTCCGTGGCCGGTCCTCTTTGTCCACGATGGCCGTGTAGCGATGCTTGCGGATCGTCTGGGCCAGGGCGGGATAGGCGTCCCTCAGGTAGGCGCAGGCCGCGTCCTCGTGCCGGGCGCCCCCGTGTCGCTCCTTGAGCTTTCGCCACTTGGCCTTGTCCTCCTCCGTCACGGGCTGCTCGAATCGGCTGAAGTCCTCCAGCGGGAACTCGCACACGCGGAAGATATCGTGCAGCAGGCACGCCCGCTCCACCAGGTCCACATCGACGCCAATCCCGTTCTCCGCAAGCCTCCGGGCCATAAAAACGCCCAGCTTGGCGACCGCCTTGCTATGTTTGACGATGTGCGCGGGGACATGACACGCCCGAAGCAGTTCAAGGCACTCCTCTCGACTTGGAAACACACTGGTCCGCATGACCGGACTCCGGTTCTTTCCTCAGACTTGAGCGCACGATGGCGATCGCGTCGTCGCTCACAGGTGCTGTTCGATCATCTCGCGAGTGACGATGACTTTGCCCTGGTCGCAGATATCGCATCGCCGGACGATCTGCGCAGGCAGGTCTCGCCCGGTGGAGATCGGGTTGCCGTAGATCACGACATCCGAGCCGATGACATCGTCCAGATCGATCTCATTCTCGTGCTGCTCCGGCCCCGTACACCTGACCTTGATGATCTTCGCCATCCATCACTCCTTCGGTTCGTCGTGTGCTGTGCGAACCGCGTTCTGTGTAGTTGGTTCACCGCGTTCCCAACGTCCGACGCCTAACACACTGTTGTTCAGCATATCGTCGTCCGTCGGTCTTGCAAGCGAAAACTATCCGTCGTTGCGCGTCGCGTGCGACTCCGTGTGGCGGAATGACGGCTCCTTGCTGTCATCCTGAGTCGCTCAGCCGCTTCGCGGCCCGTGCCGGGAAGAAACGGGTTATGATATGGGGTGCCGGTTCGCTCCGACAGTTATAGCCGAGGACGCGTTGGTGCCTTGTGCCCGTTCCTGAGTCTGGCTCCGCAGTCGGTGGTCGTGTCGTTGGTGAAGCCGGGTGTCTTGGATCGCCCAGGCTATCCCGTTTAGGAGAGTGCCTTTGTATGAATGCCCTGCGGGCCGGAGCGATGCTTGATGAACCCTTTGATCAGGAGTCATTCCATGTCCCAGTCTCATCGTTCCCTCCGCCATTTCACTGCTCCGGAGTCAGTCTTCACCTATCATAATGCACAGACGGCGGAAAGGTTGCATTTGTTGTGCTGGCGCATGAAGAAAGCCGGGTTTGCGAGAAGCCCGGCTTGGATGACCACCCGCGTCGGACGGTGCTCAGTCGTCGATCTGCCACCAGCCGCCGTCGAAGTTGTGCCATTGGGGGGTCGTCACGACTGTACGGCTGCCGTTCTTGCTGACGCACCGGGCGGTGGCGTGATCGCCGGCCCGGTTCATCGTGATCGAGGTGATGTAGATGTCGCCGCCCTGGCTGTTGAGGCTCGACGCGACCATCTTGGCCAGGTCCTCGGGGCTGGAGACCTTGTCGCCGAGTCCCTTCTGGAAGTTCCGGGCGTCCTCGGCGGTCCCGCCGAAGCGCTGCGGATCGTACTGGACCTGGCCCTTGGCCAGCTTGTACAGGTAGGCCAGGTTGTAGTTCGCCACCCAGGCGGCCCCGTCCTTGGCCTTGAGGGCGTCGATCATCGACTGAATCCGCGCCCGCAGCTCCTTGGGGAGACTTTCATCCTCGTTGAAATCGTACGGCGCCGCGTTCGCTGCGACGACGATATCCTGATTCTCCATGAGTGTCGTCGTCCCCTGGGCGTTGCGGACCTCGACGGAGCCTTCCGTCACCCTCACCGCGAGCAGTTGCACTCGCTCCTTCGTATTGGCGGCGACCTCATCCATCATGTTCATCGTGAACTGCGTTCCGAGGGCCTTCACGTCCCCGTAGGGGGTGGTGACGATGAACTCGCTTTTGCCCTTGGCGACGGTGACTTCGATCTGCCCTGCGAGGTGCTCGAAGCCCCTCTTGCCCGCCGTCGCGAGCGTGCGAATGCCGGCGCCCTCGGCCAGCTTGACGCTCGAGCCGTCGGCGAAGGTGTGTGTCGTCGGGCCTGTGATCGTCTCCTGGGCGACCGGGCCGACGGTGGGCGGATTATCCGCGGGATTGTGCGTGAGTTTGGCGATTCCGACGATGGCTGCGACTGCGATCACGGCGGCTGCCGCGATCTTGACGAATGTGGCGTTCATGGTGATTCTCCTGATCCCAAGCGGGCGTTGCCTTGTCGGCTGCGTCCGCGAAGTGAGCATTTCCACAGCCTCGGGGTGATCCGCGATCCACTGCTGGAAGTCCGGCCGCGTGTCGTCCGAGTGGATGGCCCCGTTCAGTGCCTCGTCCAGCCATTGGTCGTCGTTTACGCGTCCCATGATGCACTCCCGAAACCGTCTCGTTTCAATAACTTGACAATTCTGCGTTTGGCCCGCGTGAGCGGGCCGTTTCGCCGTTTACGAGGCCATCAGGCAGGAAGGGATTCTATTATTATGGAGGAAGGCTTTTTCACCGGTGCATCCTTGGCCTGCGTTTCCCAGGTTTGCGGGGTCTGTCGATTCTCTCCCGGACCATCGTGTAGTGTCTCTTGATGCGTTCGGCGTACTCGGGGTCCGTCAGGAGCACGTTCCGCACCAGTTCCAGCAGGCCGGGGGCCAACTCCGTGGCGGGGCTGCCGGAGTTCAGGACAGGGCCTTTCAACTTGACCGCGTCAGCGTGATCTCCGTATTTGAACCACCTCATATAGAAGTCCACGCTCTCCCAGCCCCAGGCGATGACTGCCTGGACTTCTTCCCGCGATGGGCAGAGCACATAGAAGAAGACGCGGCGGCAATCGCATCCGGGCTCGTCGCAGTACAATTCCAGAAAGCCATACTCGCCGGCGGGCAGGCCGAGAGGGTCATGGGGAAAGACTGTGATGGATTGCGTCTCACGCTCCGCGATTTCCGGAAAGTAGTCATGAAATGGAACGAACGGCATGTTGTCATCCTTAGAACTGTCACGGCTTCGGCGGCAGGGGGCAGTAGACGGTGAAGGTTGTGCCGGCTTTTGGAGTGCTGGTGAAGGAGACGCTGCCTTTGAGGTATCGCTCGGTGAGCAGCTTGATGCTGTAAGTGCCCAAGCCTCGGCCTCGGCCCTTCGTCGAGAAGGATCGATGGAAGACCTGGAGCTGGACCTCCCGCGACATGTGGCCTGGGTTGTGGACCCAGAATTGTGCCATGCCATCGGCGGTGGTGCAGCCGACCGTCACAGTCTCGCGGGCCCGGCACGCCTCCAGGGCATTCTTGACCATGTTGCACAGGACCCGCGTCAGCAGGGTCTTGTCGCTGACGAGGGCGACGTCGGCGATTTTCTCATCGAGACGGAGAACGCGGTCCTGGCCGGCGGGGTGCCGGCTGTAGATCGCGATGGTCTCCTGCAAGACGCGCAGCGAGGTGATGCGTTCGGGCTTGAGGGTCAGCTCGCCGCTCTCGGCCCGCAGGAGGATTCGCTGGGCGTCGATCTCGTCGATCAGCTCGCCGCAGAGGCGTTTAATCGTGTCGGCGTATTCCTCGACCTTGTCCAGTGTGCCTTTCCGGAGGAAGTCGGCATACCAGGACAGACCGTAGGCCACATTGTAGATGTCGTGCAGGAAGATGTGCTCGAGGGCATGCCGGCGTTTCTCGTGGCTGATATCCAGGGCGGCGCAGATGATAAATCGTTCGTCCGCGACCGTCACCGGCGTGGTCCAGATCCTCAAGTCCACGGCCTCGCTGTTGTGTCGCCGGATGATGCGGCATTCCCGGACATCGCTTTGGCCGCTCTGGCTGGCCAGGATCGCATGCACGGCGCCGCACAGGCTGCAGAACTCGGTCGTGCCGCAGCCGCCCTCGGATTCGAAGCCATGCGTGCAGCCCAGGGCCTCGCCCGGCCGCATGCCGAGGATGTTGCGGTCCCGGTGCGCCGGCGGCAGAAGCTCCGCAAGTCGCTGGTTCGAGAAGACGATCTGACGATATTCGTTGAGCACCATCAGGATGCAGGGCATCATGTCGGGCAGCATGCCCAGCAGCCTCTTGCCGGTGAAAAGCCGGCTCTGACGCGTGATCTCTTCCGGCGAGGCTCGTTCGGCCGGAGCGAACTTCGTTGGCGCCTTCTTTTCGGCCATCACACGTATTTTCCCCACGACGGCACCTTTGTGAACACAACGCGATCGGGGCGGCCCGTCCATCCTCGCCCCCGATGCCGCTATTGTGGTGAAATCGGTCCCCGGAATCAAGAGGAAAGACACGTGGCTGCGCGAATTCCAGTTCGTAGTGCGCCCGTGAGGGCATATCTTTTACATAGGGAAGAGAAGGCCTTCCGGCGTCGCTACAAACGTGGCCCGCTATCCGGGCCTTCGGTCCACGACGCGTTCGGCCCCGCCGGCGAGTCGCCGCAGGGAGCCGGGTTCCAGGAGGATTACCTTGGCCTCGATGTCGAGCACGGCCTGGATGCGCTTGGCCGCCTCCAGCCGCAGGGTCTCAATGGCCTTGACCTTATCGAGCGACTGAATGTCATCCGCGATCTCCACACGGATCTGAATGGTGTCCACGCCGCCTTCCTGGTCGAGAATGATCTGGAAGTAGGGGCTGATGCCGCTGCACTCGGCGAGAATTCCCTCGATCTGTGCCGGGAAAAACCCGACGCCACGAACGAGCACGAGATCGTCCGTCCGTCCGCATACGGGGGCCATACGGAGGAAGGTCCTGCCGCAGGGGCAGGGCTCGGGATTGAGTCGCGTGATGTCCCCGGTTCGGTAACGGATGAGCGG
The DNA here is from genome assembly GCA_002327785.1 of Phycisphaerales bacterium UBA2218. Taxonomy (GTDB): domain Bacteria; phylum Planctomycetota; class Phycisphaerae; order Sedimentisphaerales; family Anaerobacaceae; genus PLanc-01. The sequence goes on along the minus strand of DCUI01000107.1, from coordinate 58,464 downwards.
AAAGCCTTCTTTCATGATCGTCGTGACCACCAACTCCCCCTCGTGACCCTCGGCGACGGGCGCAAGCGTCTTGGGATCGACGACTTCGACGATGAACTGGTCTTCGTTGATGTGCAGGCCGTGTCGCAGGTGGCACTCGCCGGCGACGCCGGGTCCGAGGACCTCGGTCGGGCCATAGGTGTCGATCGAGTCGATGCGGAGCCGCTCCTCCAACTGCCGTCGCAGCGTGTCGCTCCATCGCTCGCCGCTGAACAGGCCCAACCTCAGGGATAACCGTTCCAGGCTGACCTGTGCTTCGTCGAGACTCACCGCGATGTTCAGGGCATGGCTTGGCGTGGAGATCAGCACGGTCGTCTTGAAGTCCCTCATGACCACGATCTGCTTGGCGACCCCGGTCGCCAGGGACGCGGGAATCACCGACGCGCCAACCCGCTCGGCCCCCTGGTGAAACCCGAAGCCCTCTGCGAACAGGCTGTAGTGCAGGGCGATCTGGACGACATCGTGCTGCGTCACGCCCGCGGCTGTGAGCAGCCGGGCCGCGCACTCCCGCCAGTTCCGCAGGTCGTTTTGCGTGTACCCGACGACGATGGGCTTGGGGCCTCCCAGCGCCGCATCGTGCGGCGACGCCCCTTTGCCCGTCGTGCCCGAGGTCGTGTGAATTCGCACGATGTCGCGCAGCGGGACCGCGAACATATCGTAGGGGTAGCTTCGCTGCAGGTCTTCCTTTGTGGTGAAGGGCAGTTCTCGCATCGCTGACAGATCCGTGATGCGTTCCAGGTTGACGCGGTGGCCGTCGAACGCCGCCTTGTAGAACGCGACGTTGCGGTAGACCCGGTTCAACGTCGATTGCAGTCGCTCGAACTGGACCTGTCTCAGCTCGTCACGCGGGATCGTTTCGCACTTGGGATTATACAGGTTTACCTGGTCCATGAGTTTGCCCCGAAGCAAATCCGAAATTCGACATTCGGATTTCCCCTGTTTCAAATTGGCGTCTTGCGCCCGTTATTCATCGATGCTCCGATACTCTTTCCCGAGATAGGCCCGCTGCACCTCCGGGTTATCGCTGAGCTGTCGGGACGGGCCCTGCAGGACGATCTGGCCGGTCTCGATCACATAGCCTCGGTCGGCGACCGCCAGGGCGGCCCGGGCGTTCTGCTCGACGAGCAGGATCGTCAGGCCGTTGCGCTTGAGCGTGACGATGGTCTCGTAGATGTCCCGCACGACCAAAGGGGCGACGCCCAGCGAGGGCTCGTCCATCATCAGCAATCTCGGCCTGGACATCAGGGCCCTGCCGATGGCCAGCATCTGCTGCTGGCCGCCCGAGAGCGTGCCGGCGAGCTGGTTCGACCGCTCCTTCAAGATGCCGAAGAGATTGTAGACCTGCTCCAGGCTGTCGTTGCGGCTCGCGCCGTTGTTCTTGCGGCGGCGGCAGAAAGCCCCGAGCAGGAGATTCTCCCGGACAGTCATCGTGGGGAAGACGTGCCGGCCCTCGGGGACGAGACAACAGCCCAGGCCGACGATCTTTTCCGCCGGCCGGCCCAGGACGTTCTGCTTGTCGAAAACGATCTCGCCCGAACGGGCTTTCAGGACTCCCGCGATGGTCTTGAGCAACGTGGTTTTGCCTGCCCCATTGGCCCCGATCACGGCGACTGCCTCGCCCGGGGACACGTGCAGGCTGATTCCCTTGAGGACCCGCAGGGGCCCGTAGCCGGCCTCGAGATTGCGGATCTTAAGCATGGTCGTCCCCCAGATAGATGCGGATCACGTCAGGATTTCGCTGAATCTCCTTCGGCGGGCCTTCCGCGATCTTCTGCCCCTGGTCGAGGACGAGCACCTCGTCCGAGATATTCATCACGAGGGACATGTCGTGCTCCACGATCAGGCACGTGACGCCCCGGTCGCGGATCTTGAGGATCAGATCGGAGAGTTCCTTGGTCTCGTAGATGTTCAGCCCGGCCGCCGGCTCATCGAGCAGCAGCAGGGCGGGCTCCGTCGCCAGGGCCCGCGCGAACTCCACGAGTCGCTGACGGCCGAAAGACAGGTTGGCCGCCGTCTCTTTCGCATAGGCTGCCAGACCGAGGTCCACGAGGATTTCGGCCGCTTTGATTTGGGTCTCCCGGTCTTCTCGCCAGGTCCACGGCAGGTTCAACAAGCCCGCGAAGAACCCCGCGCGGGTCCGCGGATGCCGGCCCACCATGACGTTCTCATGGACCGTCATGTGGGGAAACAGCTTTGTCGTCTGGAAGGTTCGGGCAATCCCGAGCGACGCGACGGCGTGCGGCTTCCAGGCGGTGATTTGTTTGCCGCGAAAGAGGATTTCGCCCTGATGGGGCGCAGTCGTTCCGGCGATCAGGTTGAACAGGGTGGTCTTTCCGGCTCCGTTCGGGCCGATGACGGCCTTGATCGCGCCTGATTGCACTTTCATGCTGACATCCCGGACGGCGTGGACGCCACCGAAAGAGCGATGCAGGCTGCGGGTTTCGAGCAGGACGCTATCCATGCGACCTCCTCGGCAGCAGGGAAGTGATCGCCTTGAGCCTGGGTACTCGCAACAGGCCCTGGGGGGCGAAGAGCATGACGCCGATGAGAATGGTCCCGAACACGGCGTCGTCGTATGACCCGAAAACGCCCCGGAGCGAGAGGAAGTTCAGCAGGACTCCCATGACCATCGCGCCCCATAGATTGGCCATGCCGCCGACCGCGACGATGGCGACGTAGCGCACGGACTTCATGACCGTCACTTCGGACGGTCCGATGCTGGCGTTATAGTGGGTCAGGAGTGCGCCGCCGACAGCGGCGAGCAGGGCGCTGAGGACGAACGTGGCGAGCTTGTAGCGATAGGTGTTGATGCCCAGTGAGTGGGCCGCTTCCTCGCTCTGATGGATTGATCGCAGCGCCCGGCCGACGCGCGAGTGGATCAGGTTCAAGGCCAGGACCATGGCTGCCAGCACCGCGACCCAGGCGATGTAGTAGTTCTGAATTCGAAACGGTGCTCTGCCGTTGACCTGGAGGCCGCCCAGGAGCCGAAAGGCCGGCACGTTGGAGATGCCGTCGGCCTGGCCGAAGAGCCTCGCACCCAGGACGACGCGGTAGATAATCAGGCCAAAGCCAAGCGTGGCCATGGCCAAGTAGTGGCCCTTGAGCCGGATCACGGGCAGGCCGATCGCCAGGGCGATCAGGGCCGTCAGCAGCATTGCGGCCACAAACGCCAGCCGGGGAGAGAAGGAAAGGACCTCGTTGCCATAGAGATCCTGCCACTGCACGATCAGCCCGAGCGATTTCAGCGACATGAAGGCCGGCGTGTCGCGATAGGCGATGAGGTTGTGTGTCGTCAGGGCGGCGATGGTATAACCGCCGATGGCGAAAAAGCCCGCATGGCCCAGGGAGATCTGCCCCGCGTAGCCCATGAGCAGGCACAGCCCGATCACCACGAGGGCGTAGTAGGCCGACATGGTGACCTGCGTCATATAGTAGGTTTTGTCGGTCGCCGCGAGCACCACGTGCAGCAGGACGACCAGAACGGCCGCAGCGATGACGGGGTAGTAGACCCGCAGCCGCATCATGCTGTCCTCAAGGCGCTGGTTTCCCGGCGAGCGAACAGGCCGCTCGGGCGGAAAACGAGGATCAACAACAGCACCACGATGGCCACGACCTCTTTGTAGGAGGCGGGCAACACGCTGACCACGAAGGCCTCCAGCAGGCCGAGGAACAGGCCTGCCGCCACCGCGGCCAAGCTGTTGCCCAGTCCGCCGAGGATCGCGACGGTGAAGCCCTTGATGGCCAGGGGGGCGCCCATATCGTACTGGGTCTGCGTGATGGGCGAAATCACACAACCTGCCAGCGCGCCGATTCCGGCGCTGAGCATGAACGAAAGTGTGACCATCCAGCGATCGTTGATGCCGCACAGGCGTGCGGCCATCCGGTCGTCGGCGCAGGCCCGCATGGCCTGGCCGGTCGTCGTGCAGCGGAAGAAAAGCGTCAGCGCCGCGACGATTACGGCGCTGACGCCGAGCACCCAAAGGACCTGCACCGAGATGTGTGCCCCCAGGATCGTGACGGTCGATACGGCCGTACCCGTGAAGTAGGGCAGCGACCACGGCTTCTCATCCCAGATGTGCAGCATGGCCTCGCGGATCAGGATCGACAGGCCGATCGTGATAATAACCAGCCGCAGGACCGATGCATTGCGGACCTGCCGGATGAAGATCAGCTCGATCAAACCGCCGAGGACGGTCGTGATCAGGACTGCCCCGAAGATCGCCACCGGCAAGGGAACAACCCGGGCCAGGCTGATCGCCGTCATGGCGCCGACGATCAGGAATTCACCCTGTGCGAAGTTGATGATCCCCGTCGTGCAGTAAATGATGTTGAAGCCGATCGCAACGATGGCATACACGCTGCCGACGGTGATACCCGAGAGGGCGTATTGAACGAATAGGGCGAAGTTCATCGTGATCCAGTTTCGTCCGGGTTAATCCTGATAAATGGCGAATTTCCCATCCTTGACCGTGAGCATCTCGAAGGCGTCCAGGCCCAAACCGTTGTGGTCCTGTGCCGAGAGATTGAAAACGCCGCCGGTGCCGACGACGCCCTGCAGGGTCTCGATGGCGGCGCGAACCTTCTCGCGATCCACGCTGCCGGCTTTCTTGATGCCCTCGACCAGGATCAGGAGCGCGTCATACGCGTGGCCGCCGAACGTGCTGGCGTCCTCTTTGTACCGGCTCTCGTAGTCCTTCTTGTACTGGACGAGGATCTTCTTCTGGGGATGGCCGTCGGGCAGCACATCGGCGACCAGCAACCGGCCGCAGGGGAAGATCGTTCCGTTGGCCGCCTCGCCACCCTGCTCGACGTATTTGATGTTGCCGAAGCCGTGGCTCTGGAACAGGGGAACATCGAGGCCGATCTGCTTCATGTTCTTGGCGACGAGGCTCTGGGCCGGCACGATGGACCAGTTCACCACGGCCTGCACGTCCAGGCCCTTGATCTTGGTCAGGATGCCCGTCAGATCGGTCTCCGTCGTGGCGTACGTCTCGGTCCCGCCGATGGCGATGCCGTACTCCGGCGCGATGTCGGCCAATTGCTTGGCGCCGGCATTGCCGAATCCGTCGTTGCTCGTCACGACCCCGATCTTGGCGATGTTCAGGTCCTTCATCGTCTGGAAGATGCGTCGGGCCGCGTCACTGTCCTTTTGGGGGGTCTTGAATACATAGCCGGCAATCGGATTCACAATCGTTTCCGCGGCGGCGCAGGACAATAGAATGGTCTGGCCTTCCTGGCAGATGTTCTTGATCTGCATGGTCTCGCCGCTGGTGGAGGGTCCCAGGATGGCCAGGACCTTGTCCTCATCGATAAGCTGCTTGGCCAGCGAGATGGCCTTTTCGGAACTGCCGCCCGAATCCTTCACGAGCAACTCGATCGGGTGGCCGTTGACCCCGCCCGCCTGGTTGAGTTTCTCGGCGAACATCTCGACGGTCTTGGCCTCCGGTGCGCCCAGGAACGACGCCCCGCCGGTCACCGCGAAGATGGCCCCCACCTTGATGGGAGCGGCCGCCGGGCCCGGCGCCGTGGGTGACTCCTTGCACCCGGACAGCAGCATGGCGCCGCTCACGATCACTATGCCGAGGATGCCTGCCAATTGTTTTCGCATGGTTCTCTTCCTTTCCGACCTCACAGGTCAACAGTCCTTGAACTCGATCTCCTGATTCCATGGAAACGACGGTCTTTTCCCGAGATGTCCTGCGGCCGGCTGGCCGCCTCAGGCGGCCCCGCATCAGGTAAAGCATACTTGATACGGCCTCGGGTTCGCCCTCGCTTCCGACTCCGGGCGAAGGCCCGCCCGAACAAAGGAGATGGGCCGGTTCTCGACGGAAACCTCCGGACACATACGTCGTCCAGGCTCCAGACCTTGACCATACAGTATCGCGTTGAATTTATTCCGTCAACACCTTCTTTCCACAAGAGATTTCTCTTGCAACGTGGCGCCGAATCTGGTACAGATTTGGACAGAGGCACAAAACGTTCTGCGGCAGGAACGTGGGCATGGGCACTCTGACAAAGCGATTCGGACGCGAGGGTCTCACCGCGGCGCAAGCAGTATTCATTCGTCTGTCGGCAGGTTGGGTTCCTGGGGCAGGCGGTGTGCGTGATAGGGGTTCAAACGAAACACAGCAGTCTGATTGTTTTCAGGAGGGTCACCGTATGCAAGAAGTATCTTGTCCCGATTCTCAGTTAGGTTCTCAGGTTCGTTTTGCATGAAGTCTCTTTGGCGGGGAGGTGAGTGGTCTGGTTTGAGCCAAATTGGCGAAGCTTGTCCGTTGCGGTCACGATTTCGGCATTTCCACGAACAACTCGTATTGGGCTTTTGAAGGAAGGAGGTAAGGTCCGGTCCCAAGAAGTCTGAAGAAATTCAAGAGCCCGGAGTCGGCATGTGGAGTAAAAGATCGTTCCGTTTTTCTGTCTTCTGTTTTTGGGGCGTGCAGCCAAAGCACAAGACCGGCTATGTTGACTATTTTTGAACGGAGGACTGTTATGTGTGGCAAATTGATGTATTTGGTCTCTTTTGTTCTTCTGCTGGGTCTGGCGAATCCTGCTTCTGCGGAGATTCCCAGGGATCCGAATCTGGCGATATACTACTCCTATGAGGATGTCGGTACGATCGTCCCTGACGAATCGGGTAATGGTCATAACGGCATTGTGTGCGGCGACGTCTCGTCAGCTCCCAGCGGCATCAAGTGGTACAAGGCTGGCAAATTTTTGGGCGAGTGGGGTCCGACAGGCTACAGTTATCTCGATCTGGACAGCCCGCACTATCCTGTGGAAGACATTCCCAGGTCTGCTATTACGCTCTCCGCGTGGGTGCAATGCGAGAAGACAGGCAAGGACCATGCCATCATCAGTTGCAGGGCATCCGACAACACATGGGTCATTCACCCTCAGATCAATGACAACGGCAGCTTCCGATGGCTGCTCCGCGCTCCAGGCTCTGTCACCATTTTCAATCTGAATGGAGTGGGGACCCATGGGTGGGACGAGTGGCTCCATTATGCGGGAACCTACGACAGTACGACCGGCAAGGGGATCCTGTATATCAATGGGGAAGAGTGTGCGTCGATAGACGTGCCTCTTGGTCAACCCATCGCCGATTGGGGGACGGGGGCTCGCGTGGGCTACAATATCGACAACGCCAGGCCGTTCACCGGCCTTATGGACGACCTCTATCTGTTCACGCGGGCGCTGTCACAGGCCGACGTGAAGGTGTTGCTCGCGTCCGAGGGTCTGCCGTCGGAAAAGGCCTCTCACCCCAACCCGGGAAATGGTGGTGAGCTTGAAGCCACATCGACGGTCCTGCAGTGGTTGCCGGGAGTTTACGCGGCCTCCAACGATGTGTACTTCGGCGAGAGCTTTGAGGACGTAAAGAACGGCGCCGGCGATACGTTGAAGGGCAGCCGGACCGAGGCTGAGTTCGCTGTCGACGATCTTGCGTGGGGCACGACGTACTACTGGCGGATCGACGGGGTCAATACGGTCGAGCCCAACAGTCCGTGGAAGGGCGATGTCTGGAGTTTCTTGCTTCGTCCCTCGACAGCCTGGAACCCCATCCCGGCTGACGGCGCCGAATGGATCGACCCCAATGTGGACCTGAGCTGGAGTGCAGGTCGGGATGTGGTGATGCACTACGTGTACTTCGGCGACAATTTCGACGACGTGAACAATGCCACTGACGCCCAGCCGCAGTTGGAGACAACCTACGACCCCGGCCTACTTGGATCCGAGAAGGTGTATTACTGGAGGGTCGATGAGTTCGACACCTCGGGAGCAATGCACAAGGGCAACGTCTGGAGCTTCACGACGATGCGCGCCGGCGGCGGCCTCCGAGCAGAATACTACAGTGACACGGGATTGAAGACTCTGGTGCTCACTCGTGTCGACCCGGCAATCCACTTCAATTGGGGTACTGGTTCGCCGGATCCGCTGGTCCCCGCCGACAACTTCTCCGTCCGATGGACCGGCGAGTTTGTGGTTCCGTTCACCTCGTCCTGGACCTTCACCGCCAATTGCGATGATTGTGTGCGCCTCTGGGTCAATGACCAACTGCTGTTCGACAAATGGGGACAACAGTCCGGCGTCGAATGGACGGGAACCCTCGACCTTGCCGAAGGGCAGAAGTACAACATAACAATGGAGTACTATGAGAATAGCGGCGATGCGCGTGCGATCCTATACTGGAACACTCCAGCCGCGCTGACTCCTTATCAGCCCAAGCAGATCATTCCGCAAGGTGCATTCTCACAGCCTGTGAAGGCCAGGAATCCCAAGCCGGCCAATGGGGCTGTGGATGTGCTGCAGACATCGACTCTCAGTTGGTCCGCGGCAGATGCAGCCGCCTCGCACGACGTGTACTTTGGCGCGGATGCGAACGCCGTGAGAGATGCGAATGCCAGCTCGCCGGAGTACCAGGGCAGCATGGATCTTGGTTCTGAGAGCTACGATCCCGGCGAACTCGAGTGGAACACCACGTACTACTGGCGTGTCGATGAGGTCGAAGCCGACGGTACGATTCGAACGGGCAGCCTCTGGCGATTCACCGCGGCCAACTTCCTCGTGGTGGACGACTTCGAAACGTACGACGACGACGAGGCAGGCGGCACGGCCATCTTCCAGACCTGGATCGACGGTATGGAAAACGGCACCACCTCGTATGTCGGCTACCCGAATTCCAACAACGGCACCTTCGGGGAGACCGTTGTGATCCATGGCGGCGCTCAGTCGATGCCGCTGAGCTACAACAACAGCGGCACGCCGTGCTACGCCCAGACCGACCGAACCTGGGATACGGCGCAGGACTGGACGCTCAATGGCATGGACACGCTCGTCCTCTATGTCCGAGGCACGTTGGCGAATGCGTCTGAGCCGCTATATGTCGCGGTCGAGGACAGCAACGGCAACACCGCCACCGTCGTGCAGTCCGATTCGAGGGTCCTCACCACGGAGACCTGGACCGAGTGGAAGATCCCGCTCAGCCAGTTCACTTCCGCCGGCGTGAACGTGACTCGCGTCAAGAAACTGCACATCGGCGTGGGCAGCGCGACCAGCCCGGTCCAGGGTGGCACCGGCGTGATCTACGTCGATGACATCCGGGTGACCAAGGGGCAGTAGATTGAGCCTGAACATGGCACGGCGGGACTCCGCCGTCCGAGAGAGTTGAGTCATTTCGAAGAGGGCCGTGGGTCTCGAACTCACGGCCCTTTTCCGTTTTGTCGCGTGTATCGGCTTGCGAAGCATAGCGGGTCGGCGCCGAAGCCGCCGAAGCTGCATTCGATCAGCCGCCTCTTCAAGCAGCGAGGCCGTACGGTCGATGGCGTCTGATGCAACGACGAAATCCACATCTTGAGTCACCATAGGGTGCTCTGCCCAATGGTTTACCGCCACGCCACCGATGATACACCACGCCGCGTCGGCCCGTTCGAGACAGTCGACGAGTCTCATGACATCATTCGTTCCGCCGGAGGTCTGCCGGTCGTAAAATTGTTTTGCAGTCGTGAGGATAGAGTACCACAGCGGGTGATCGACGGCCACAGTCCTGCACTAACGAACAATCTCGCGGATCGCGCGCATCCGGGAAGGCCGACTGTTGCCCTGTCTCGGTCTTACCGCATGGAGACGTCTGTGCCGGTCATTTCCGCCGTGTCGGCTCGGCGGCAGTGGGGGCATCGGTAGTGACCCTTCTCGACGAGAATCTCGTGTTCGCGCCAGCCTACCATCTGAAATCCATAGGGCCGTGTGTGATCGGTGGGGAGCATCTCTTGCGGGCGTCTCCCGACCGCTTCGGTGTGCACTTGCCGCTCATCCATGATCGGTCCTCCATATGCACTCGTGCACTGGTGATGAAAACGGCACGATTGTAGCCGGCCACAGCCAAGCAGTCAAGCGGATTCGCGTCCTGAGCACGCAAAAAATAGTCCGGGACCTCGGTCGGTCGCCGGGGCGTTCACTGCGTGCCGACAAACTCGATGATCGAGATCACGGCGTTGGAGCCTTCGCGGGCGTTCCGGGCTTCGATGAGGAGCCTTCCTTCGGCGGTGTCCTGAGCGGTGATGGACTGTTCGAGCCAGCGGCCCTCCTGGAAATGCTCGATCAGGCCGATGGATCTGCCGGCCACGCTCACCGTCTGGCGACGGCCGCCTTCGAAGTTGTCCGGATCGACCACGTACAGGCGGATGGCGCCGGCGGCGTCTTTCGGCGTGGTCAGCTCGATTCGCAGCTCCTTGTCATCTGCGCGGCAATGGTAGACGGGCAGGCCCCAGCCGTCCCAGGCATACCCTGACTCGGGCTCGGCGGCGAAGCCCGGCTCGGCATAGATCACTTCCCGCTCGGGTCGGCCGCAGAGCATAAGAAACCGCACGTGTCGTTTCTGAAGGTCTTCCACCGCGGGCAGCTTCTCACTATCCGGCCAGAAGGCGACTTCCGGGGCGGGGACTCGTTCAGCCGCCGGGGGCATCGGCGGCAGGGGGGCGTGCGGCTCCTTCTGGTACCAGTAGACCACGCTGGAGAGCTGAAGCTGGCTGCCGGGCTTGCTGAACTCCCGGCGGAACATCGCGTCCTCGTTGGCCCCGAAGCCGATGGCGACCCGCAACGACTTCTCGAAGCGGATCGCGTCGCCCATGAAGAAGCGATAGCCGAGGGCGCCCTTGAGGAAGGGGAACCACCCAGTCAGCGGAAACATGCTCTCCGTCGGGGGGAACCCCCAACTGAATCCGAACGAGTCTTCGAGTCCCTGGAACTCGATGGAGGCGGTCTGTTCGCCGTCGATGTAGAACTTCTCGTTGCCGTCGACGGGGTACCCGGATCGGCCGGGCCGTCGGATCGTCACGTTCCAGCCGACGAACTTGCCGGGGCCCTTCGCGTCCAGCGCGAGGTAGTCGCGCGCCCCCAGCAAAAGGGCTTCCTGCCGCCAGTGGGCGTGAAAATAGCCCACGTCGGCGGGAATCGCATCAGCGGTCCGGTACATGACGTAACTGTAGCACGGCATCATGCTCCACAGCTTGTCGCCGGGCTCGACCGGGCCGTCATACACCAGCTCGATCTTCGCCGAGGTCCGAAACGGCATGGGGAAGTACGCGTTGAAGCCTCGCCGCTTGTTGACGAGGGCGGTATTCACCTCCTCTCGCAGCCCGGCCGGGTCGCAGAAGAAGTCCACGAGCGGGCAGTCGATGCTCGGCGAGGTCTCGCCGTCCCAATACGCCTTCAGGAGCACGTCGCGGTCCAGCTTGAGCGTCTGCGGCATGGCAAAATGGATCATCGTGATCGTGGCCGGCCCTATGATCTCTGCGACGGTCACCTGCCTCGACGTGTTGAACCTGGCGATGAGCGGGTTCTCGATCCAGAGGGCGTTTTGTGCCGCCGTTCGTCCCGGCGTCAATCGAGGCAGATCCGCCATCCCGGCCTCCCGACCGATTTGTCCCAACCCCACCATCAATGTGAGCGCATACATCATCATACGCTGTCTCTCCGGCCAATCTGCGACCTATGGATGCGGGTCGGCGATCATTTCGGGGCCGTACTTGGCCTCCGCCTCCCGGCGGATCTGGGCCATGATCTTGGCAAAATGCTCCGTGGGGATGATTCGCTTTCCCTTCTTGTCCGGATAAACGATGCGGAGGACCTTGTTCTTCTCCCACTCTCGCGGTCGGATCTCGACGGCGGCCGAGAAGCCGTATTGAGAAAGTGCATCGAGCGTGGGAGCCGGATAGGAAATCGGCTCGGCGCCCTCGCAGCCCGGCACGTTCGGGATCAGCGTCGGCGTGACGAGGCCGTCGTCGAGGCCGATGTCGAAGTTCCTTCTCCTGAGGTCCACGAACATGGCGACGCGGCCCTTGTACCAGGCGCCGTAGACGGATTCGCTCGCCTGCTTGGAGACCTTGGCGGGCTGGACGCCCAGCTTCTTCATTTCCTCATTGAGGACAAGCGCCATGGCCTCGTCGTAGGGGTGCTCGGTGTCCTGCAAGGCCCTCGTGGCCAGAACCGTGCCCAGCAGGTTCGAGTACGAGTCCTCCCAACTGAATGCCGAGGCATACTCCGTGGGCAGGCCGATGCATTGGAAGCCGTACCAGGTGATGATCTCATGCCACGTGGTCATCGTGAAGGTCAGATACGGCCCCATCGCCAGGGCCACCTCGCGGGCGATTCTGCTCTGCTCGTCCTTCGAGAGGCTCTTCCAGTTTTCGGGATAGGCGATGTGCACGTAGTTCCTGGACCGGTCCACGAGCAGCTTGTAGGAGAAGGAGTCGTTGCCCTGCATGATGTGGCGATAGCTCTCGCCCACCAGATAGGCGGTCCAATCGGCGGCGATACGGACGTGCATGATGTCCACGTGTCCGGCCCGGCATGTGTAGGCGATGCCATTTTTCTCCGCGAGGCGGAAGTAATAGGCGTGGGGCCCGAGTTTCTCGCCGGCCCAGGGGGTCCCGAGGATCGAAGTGGGGTAGGCCCCGTAGCGGATTCGCGGGCCGAAATTCAGGCCGTGCAGAACCAGCTCGTTCGCGGGCGCCGTGAGTCCTTTGTCGGGGACGACTCGGCACCCGGCCCCCCCGAGCACGAACAGCAGAAACCCAAGGAGCGATAGTCCATACCACGCAGAGCGATTCTTCACCATTCTCATGCCCCATACGATCCCGGCAGGCCGGAGGGATTGGCGATTCATGTTTTACAGTCCAAGCGGTCGAACGCAACAATACAACGGGAAAGGCGAATCGTAAATGGCAAATCGTGAAGGAGACGCGGTTACTTGCCGGTCCGGACGTACCGGTGCTCGTGCTGCTGGTTGTCGGGATCGTACTCGGGGCCGTACTTGGCCGCCGCTTCCCGTTGGATGTGATCCATGATGAGTGCCAGATGGGTTTCGGGATTGATTCGCTTGTGCGGCTCGTCGCCGAATGCGACGCGCAGGATCTTGCCCTTTTCCCATTCCCGCGGCTCGATCTCGACCGTGATCGAGAATCCGTATTCGGCGAGGACATCAAGGTTGGGAATGGGATAGGATTGCGGCTCCGCGCCGGGGCATTGCGACACGCCGGGGACAAGGGTCGGCGTCACGTATCCGTCGTCGAGGCCGATGTCGAAGTTGCGTTTCTTCATGTCGAAGAACAGGACGCATGTGCCGGCATACCACTGGCCCTTCATGGACTTGCCGGCCAGACGGGCCTGCCGGGCCGAGGGCAGGACGCCGAGCTTCTTCATTTCCTCATCGATGGCGATTGTCACGGCCTTGTTGTACGAGTGTTCCGTGTCCTGGAGGGCTTGCACCGCGATCCTGACGCCCAGCAGATTCGAGTAGGAATCCTCCCAACTGAACGCCGAGTCGTACTCGACGGGAATCCCAAGACATTTATAGCCGTACCAGGTGGTGACCTCATGCCAGGAAACCATGGTGAACGTCAGGTAGGGGCCCATGGCGAGCGCGATCTTCTCGGCAATCGCCGAACGGTCCTCTTGGGACAAGCAATCCCAACTTGGCGGGTAGGAGATGCGAACGTGGGTCCGGGACCGATCCACGGGCATCTTGCAGGAGAACTGCGAATCCTTTTTCATGAGGTGTTTGAAGCTCTCGGCGGCCAGGTAAGCCGTCCAATCGATGCCGATTCGCAGATGGGTGATGTCGATATGCCCGCCCCGGCAGGTATAGGCGATCCCGTCTTTCTCGCCGAACGGCCAGTAGTAGTTATGGGACCCCAGCTCGCTGCCCAGAAACGTCATGCCGGGGATGGCTGCTGCGTAGCACCCGTACCGAGTCCGGGGGGTTCCGTCGAGTCCTTCACGGACTACCTGGCTGGCTGGTCCCGACAGAGCCCGGTCGGGCAATATGCCGCATCCGGACGCAGCGAGTGCCAGCGACAACAGACTGAGGATATGTAACTGCCACGATGTACTGAACGCCTTCATGGTTGGACTCTGCCCGTACTTTAACTACCGTCCATCGATTTTTCGAGACGTATCCATACAACGAGTAGTGCCGTCTTGGGGGCGCCTTGCCAATGGTGAAGCGTCCATGTGTCCCATACCCAATTCGCACTTCATTATACACGCAGGCGGCCGCATCGTCAAGCCGGACGCCTCTTGACATGGGGTCTTACGCCGACCGGCGGACGGAGGTTTGCTCGGAACGTGGATGTATTCCGATAATAAGCCCGTTGCCTGTGCTTCCGGCGGGTCTCTTTTTGCGATGCGAGCGCGCCTTGGCGGTTTGGCCGTGCGGCCACAGGCCATATCCGGCAGAAGTTTTTCAGGGCAAGCCGACAGCCGATTATTGGGCGTCGTATCACGAACCATTCGCCGCCGCGGGCAGTCGTCCCGAAGTGTGCTTGGTTCATGGTCTGCCCAGGGGGAACGAATCGGGGCGTGCCTCGGGTGGCGGCGGGCGATACTCATGGGCGATCCGGCAGAAGTACCGTATGTCTTGCCCAAGCTTCTGAACCTTTCGCTCTTCGATCGGGTCCAGTCTGGCCCAGCGGGGGATGTTCGGGCGGTCAAGGTTCTTGCGATCAAGACTGACCAGGAGCAGCAGCCGACCCGCCTGCCGCTCAGGCGGAAACCAGAAGGAATACATCAGTGCATTGCCGCCGAAAAGATGTCGGCTGGAGGTCTGCTCCACGCCTTCCTTGCCGTCGCGGCGGTAGAACGCAAGCTCGCTGGCCAAGCCGTACCTGTCCATCCCGACGACCAGCGGTTTGATGCCCCGTTCTTGCTCGATCTTCTTCGCCAGCAGCCCGACGTCCCGCCCGATTTCTTCCCACGCCACGGGCAGGACCATGTCGCGATCGATGCCCACGCTGGGAAGGCCGATTGCCAGGTAGTGGAGAAAGGCGCCGAACAGCAGCACCGTTGCCGCAAGCGTGATCGCCCGGAATTGTTGATTGGCTGTTGGGAGTCTGCTGTGCGTGGCGCGAGGCGTCATCGATATCCATCCGGCAATGCCGGGCAGTGCGGCCAGCCATGCCGGACCGGTCCAATTCAATCGTACTTCGTGCCGGAGACTGAAGAGGACGAAGACGGACAGCGGCGCGAGGGTGAAGACGGCCATGAACAGCCGTTGTCTCATCGTGTGTTGTGCATCGTGCGTCGTGCGTTCGCCGACGCAGAACGCATCCCGCACGACGCATGACGAAAAGAGGGCCCGAAATGCGCCGACCACCCCGAGAGGGGTGATGAGCAGGACCATGGAGACGACGAGCATGGGAAACCCGAACTCGCCCTGCTGGTTGAGACGGCCCGCGCTCTGGAAAAGAAACGAGACCCAATCGTGCCGCATGTTCCACAGGATCACGGGCGCGAATAGCAGGATCGCCGCGAGAATCGCCAAATAAGGCTCTGGACGCAGCAGCCAGCGGTGGCTGGGGCGATCCAGCAGGATGAACGCCAGTGCGGCCGGGCCCAACAGAACGATCGTGTACTTCGAGAGCATCCCCAGACCGATGCAAATCCCTGCGCCCCACCATGCGCGTCCCCGGCCGGCCAGCAGGGCGCGTTCGAGAAAGAACAGCGTCCCGGCCCAGGACGCCGTCAGAGGGGCATCGGGCGTCGTGAAGAAGCCAAACACGAAGAAGAACGGCAACACCGCCGCCAGCATAACGGCCGCCAGTGCGGTACCTTTGCCGAAGAGGTCTCGGGCCAGGGCAAAACAGAACCCCGCTGTGACGAACCAGCACAGGAACGTGACGATGCGGACGCCGAACTCGGTATTGCCGAACAGGGCGGTCCCCAGGCCGATCAGCCACGCCACCATCGGCGGATGGTCCAGGTAGCTCAAGGCTGGGTGCTGGGCGTAGTTCCAGTAGTACGCTTCCTCGGGCAGCAGGTCCGGCAGGCCCAGGTACACCAGCCGCAGCAGCACCGTGTACCCGACCAGTCCGATGGCCGCGAGACGCCAGGACAGGCCGTGAGGCAGACCGTGGCTGGACCGGAACACGAAGAATGCGCTGCCCACGTAGTTGATGAGTGCAGCGATCAGGATCGCGGGGATCAACGCCTGCGGAGCGGGCCGGCCGGCTCGCTGCATCAGCATCGCCAATACGCCTCCGCGCAGAAGCAAAGCCATCAGGCACACAGTGACGAAACGCAACCGCGTTGTCCAGTCGCGATGGACGCCGACCGGTGGCCGGAACACCCACCGGCTGCTCAGCACATAACCGGAGACCATCGCGAGCAGATAGCTCAGGATGTGCGAAGCTGCGAGGCTCAACCCAAGGCTCGAGAGTACCTGGAATGCCCCGAGGTCGAGAACGAGGCCGAACAGGGCGACCAGTGCGAAACGCTTTGCCGTGAGGGCCGTCATGGTCCCGCCGGTCAAGGCGACGGTTCTGCGTAGATAGCACCCCGCCTGCCGCAGGCTCATCTTGGACTGCCCATGGGACCGGCCGGCGAAGCGGATGGGCATCTCGCTGATGCGAAGACTCCCATCGTCGCGGAGCAGCACCTCCAGGCCGATCTTGAAGCCCTCCGCGTCGTCGCCGATATCCAGGAGGCGGTCCCGGCGAATTGCGAAGAAACCGGAAGTGGGATCTCGCACGTCGGTGAGCGGCCAAACGACGGCCCTGGCGAGGCGGGACATCGCCAGGCGTTTCCATGACCAGTCTGGGGTACTGCCGCCGGAGATGTACCGACTGCCGATGACCATGTCCTGGCTTCCTTCCAGCACCGGCCGGGCCAGGGCCGGCGCTGCCTCCGGGCTGTGGCTCAGGTCCCCATCCATCAGCACGATCACATCGGCCCGCGCCTGGCGGGCGGCGACCACGACGTCCCCGGCCAGCCCTCGCCCGCTCCCTGCGTCCACCAGCCGGACTGCCGCCTGGGCCATCCATGCCTGCACCTTCTCCTGTGTCCCGTCCGTCGAGCCGCCGTCGGCGAACAGAACCTCGATTTTCAGACCCTCCTTGCGAAAAGCCTGGAATAGTCCCGCCAGCAGCGCATCCACGTTCCGCGCTTCATTGAGCGTGGGCACTACCACGGAGATGTCAGGAATTCGGTCCTGGCCAACCATACTATATCCGACCCTCGGCAACCATCCGGCCGGGACCTCCCCATGAGCCGGTTACGCTCTGAGCTTATCGCCCGCGCCGCCGCCCGACAAGGGGCAGCGGGCGTCCATTCGAGGCTTCGTGTGCGATTCCGTTTCGTGGAGCTCCGGCTCCCCTTTGTCATGCTGAACGAAGTGAAGCACCCGGGTCATGCATGCAGCCAACGCCTGCGACCACGCCCAGCCCAGATCTTTCGCTGCCGCTCAGGATGACAAGACATACCCCACGGGCACCACGGAACATAGTCAAGCACGGGGGTGCATGGCCTTGCGATCTCTCTTGCAGCAGGACCCCAAATATGGTATAAATGAATTGGCTCAATCCGGTGACGTAGCTTTGGCATTGTGTGGAGGTCTTTTCGGCTCATAAGAGGGTGATTTCCCTGCCACGCGGATTTTTTTCAGGAGGCCCGCCATGCGTAAGACACTGACGTATTCGGCTTGTTTACTGTGGGTGATGATTCCTGCGGTTCCTCTTTTCGGCCAACTACCCGCCGGCTGGACCAGCGCGGGCGTCGGCAACCCTGCCGCCGGCAGCGCCCAGTACGACGCGGCCACTCTGGCCTGGACGATCCGTGGAGACGGCACGGGCATTCGAGGCAATGCCGACCAGTTCCAGTTCGTGTACAAGACCCTCTCGGGTGACGGCGAGCTGGTCGCGCGGGTCGTCAGCATCGACCCGCCGTTGGCCGACTGGTCCATGGCCGGCGTGATGCTCCGCGTGATGCTCCTGCCGGGCTCCCCGTACCTGTTCATGGGGGTCAGCGCCAATACGGAGGGGCAGAATCATGGTGTCACCTTCTGGGGTCGCGAAGCATTTGATGGCGCCGCCGATCAGGTGAGCAGCGGGGCGACGGGCGCTCCCCTGTGGGTCAAGGTCAAGCGGACCGGCGACACCTTTGCGGCCTATTCCTCGCCGGACAAGAAAGAGTGGACCGAGCAGTACAGCACCACGGTGGCGGGGATTCCCAAGAGCATTTACATCGGTTACGCCGTCACCTCGGAGGTTGAGGGCAAGCTGGTGACGGCGGTGTTCGACAGCGGGTCGACCGCGGCTACGAGTCCTGCGCCGGCCGACGGCGCCCGGAACGTTCTGACGCCGTTGTTCGGCTGGACATCGGGAGTGATGGCCGCCTATCACGACATCTACGTCGGGACCGGTCCGGACCTGGGCGCCGCTGAATTCATGGGCCGGCAGCCGGGCGCGACGGACGCGTACTTCCATCTGCCCGGCCTGGTCGTGGGGACAACGTACTACTGGCGGATCGACGAGGTCGCCGCCGACGGCACAACGGTCTATCCGGGGACCGTCTGGTCGTTCACGTCGGCTCCCGGGACGGCCTACGCCCCTCAACCATGGAATGGACTCGACGGCGTGAGCGTCGAGGTGGACCTGGGATGGATTCCCGGCGCAAGTGCCGCGTTGCACGATGTCTATTTCGGAACGGACAAGGCCGCCGTCAAAGCGGGCGATCCGAGCACATTCCGGGACACGATCTTCGCGATTGTCTATGATCCCGGCACGCTCGCCGAGAATACCACCTACTACTGGCGGATTGACGAGCACGATTCCGCCGGCCAAGTGTATCCGGGAGCGGTGTGGAGCTTCACGACCGTCGGTCCCGGCATCGGGGTCCGGGCCCAATACTTCCGCGGCATGGAGCTGGCCGACAGCCCGGTGGCGACGAAGACGGAAAGCTCGATCGACCATAACTGGGGCAGCGGCGAAGTGGCGGGGGGCCTCAGCGACGGCGTGTCGGCCCGGTGGACGGCGGACCTCGAGGCTCCGCTCACCGAGACCTATAAGCTCATCACCACGACCGACGACGGCGTGCGGCTCTGGCTCGACGGCCGGCAGATCATCGACAACTGGACCAATCACGGCAGCACCGACGACGTTGCGACGGTCGATCTCGTCGCCGGACAGTTCTACCGCGTGCGGATGGAGTACTATGAAAACACCGGCGGCGCCGTCGCGCAGTTGTCCTGGGAGAGTCCTTCGATCGGCAGACAGGTCATCCCGGCCGGCGTGCTGCAGTTGCCGGTTCATGCCGTGAATCCCTACCCGGCGAACGCGTCGGTCAACGCCCGGCAGACGCCGATCCTTCACTGGACTGCCGCGGATGCCGCCAGGCAACAGGACGTCTATTTCGGCGAGGACCCGGACGCCGTGGCCGACGCCGGCGTGACCACGGCGGGTCTGTACCAGGGTCGCCAGGACGCGGCTTCAACCACGTTCGACCCCGGTGAATTGGAGTGGAACAAGACCTATTATTGGCGAGTCGATGAGGTGAACGACGCCGGCTCGGGCAGCCCGTGGAAAGGCGCGCTCTGGAGCTTCACCACGGCCGACTTCCTCGTCATCGACGACTTCGAGAGCTATACGGACGACATAGACGCCGAAGAGACGATCTGGCAGACCTGGATCGACGGCCTCACGAACGGCACCGGCTCGTACGTCGGCTATGAGAACGCCAACGGCGGAACGTTCGGCGAGATCGCCGTGGTCCATACGGGCGGCCAGTCCATGCCGGTGACCTACGACAACGCGGATTCGCCGCGTTACTCCGAAATCGAGCGGGAGTTCTCCCCGGTGGAGAATTGGACTGCCGAGGGCGTCGATACGTTCGTGCTCTTCGTCCGGGGCAAGGCGGGCAATCTGGTCGCTCCGTTGTACGTGGGGCTCCAGGACAGCGCCGGCAAGCTCGGCATCGTCCGGCATTCCGACGCCGCCATCGTGAACGTGACGACCTGGACGCAGTGGAGTATCCCGCTCAGCGACTTCACCGACGCCGGGGTGAACGTGACCAGGATCAAGAAGATGTATCTTGGCGTGGGCGACAGGACCAATCCGACCGCCGGCGCCTACGGCCAGATCTTTATCGACGATATCCGAGTGGTCAAACCATAACCGGCGGACGGGAACGCAGACGGGACGAATGGGACCTATCGGACCGACAGGACGAATCTGGGCCTGTCGGTCGGCTATTGGTCCGCCAGGAACTTCTTGATCATCATGCCACAGACCTTGTCCAGGCCCTCCGCGGCGCCGTCGCCGCCGCGATTCGCGGCCACGAGGACCGCGAAGTTCTTCCGCGGGGCCACCCAGACGACCGAGTAGTTCATGGTGTTCGTTCCGGAATGGGACAAGACCGTGCCGCTGCCCCAGCCTCGCTCGTGGAGGCCCCAGCCCAAGGCATAGTCGCCGCCGAAAGGGGGCTCCTTCAATTGTCTGACGCAGGATGGGGGCAGCAGCCCTTTTTCGCCGCGAGCGGCCGCCAGGACGCATTGGATGTACTTTGCCCAGTCGGCCATCGAGCAGTGTACCCGTCCGCCCGGCGTCAGGAAGGGCGGGTTGTCGCCCAGCGGCCCCGGCTGGATGGGGATGATCTTGTCGCCGTCCTTGCGATGCGGCCACGGGGCGTCGATCCGGCCCGGCGTGCCCATCGCCCCGAATCCGGCGGTGCGTATCCCCAGCGGCTCAAACAGCATCCGTGTCAGCAGCGACTCAAAGTCCTCGCCCATCACCCGCTCGGCGATCACGCCCGCGATGGTGAAGCCGGCGTTCGAGTACTCCTGCTTCTCGCCGGGCTTGTTCACGGGGGGCCGGGTCAGAACGATCTCCACGACGCGTTTGCGCTGGTCGGCGGGGGACTCCATCGCCCGAATGCGACGGAGTTGCCCGCCCTTGACCGGCGCGAAGCCGTTCGTCATGGATGGGACACCCGCCCGATGAGAGAGCAGGTGCACCAGCGTCACCTCGCGGTAGTCCGGGTGCATCGTGTCCTTCAATTCGGGGAAGTACTCGGTCAGCGGCGTATCCCATTTGAGTCTGCCCTGCTCGACGAGCAGGCCGATCAGCGACCCGGTCATCGCCTTCGTACACGAGCCCAGATGAAAGGCATCGTTTGGTTCGGCTTTCACCTCGCTCCCCTCCTTCCGCACGCCCACCACGCCAAGGGCGTGAAGCCTGCCCTCCACGATCACGGCAGCCCCGAGCGCCGGGAACTCGAACTCCTCCCGCACCGCCGCCAGCTCCGGCGTCAGATCGATTACTTCCGCCCGTGAAGCCAGCCCAGATCCTGTGAGCGAGAATAACAGAACCGCCAACCACGAATTCATGACAGAGGGACACGTTCTCAGAATCATCGCTTCACGCGGGCGTTGCCTTCCCAGATGCTCCAGATTTCCTCTTCGTCGGCCGGCTGGGCGTAGTCAACCAGCAGCGTGGTGACCAGGGCGCCCGTCGCCCATCCGAACCGCACCCACTTGGCGGGCTCCCAGCCTCGCAGGATCGCGTAGAGCATGCCGCCGACGAAGCCGTCGCCGCCGCCGATGCGGTCGAGCACGACGATCTCCCGCGGTTCGACGACGTGCCAGTGGCTCCCCTCGGCCATCAGGGCGCCCCAACGGTGACAGTTGCAGCTCACCACCTCGCGGAGCGTCGTTGCGAAGACCGAGGTGTTGGGATAGGCCTTTCGGACCCGGTCGATCATCCCTTTGAAGCTGTCCATCTTGGCCGTCAGGCCCTTGCCGCCCGCCTCCGGGCCCTCGATCCCCAACGAGAGTTGAAAATCTTCCTCGTTGCCGACGAGGATGTCCGCAACGCCCGCGATCTCGTGGAAGATCACGCGAAGCTCCTTCTCCCGGCCCTTCCAGAAGGAGGCGCGGTAGTTCAGATCGAATGCGATTCGGGTCCCGTATTTCTTCGCCGCCCGCGCGATCTCCAGGCAGAAGGTCCCCGTCTCGGACGACAGGGCTCCGATGAGTCCGGACAGGTGCACGATCTGGACGCCTTCTTTGCCGAAGATTCGTTCCAGGTCGAAGTCCTTGACGTTCAGTGTCCGGCCGACCTCGCCGGCGCGGTCGTTGCACACGCGAGGACCGCGCGACCCGTACCCGCTGTCGGCCAGGTTGAACTGGTGTCGATAGCCCCAGGGTCCGCCCTGGGGGATTTCCTTACCCTCGACGTCGATATGCCGACTCGCCAGGTCGTCCTTGATGAATCGGGAGATGGGGCTGCCCTTCACGAAGGTCGTCAGCGCCTTGACCGGCAGACCCAGGTACGACGAAACGCTGGCGACGTTGGTCTCGGCGCTGGTGGCCTGCAGGGTGAACCGCCGGCTGCAATGAAACGGCTGCCCGTTGTCGGGCGTCAGACGAATGCCCATGCTCGTCGGAACGAGCAGGGCGTATCGGCAATCTTTCTTCAGTTCAAGGCTCACGAAGATCTCCTTTCAACGGACACCGAAAGCGTCTCCGGTGTGAAGTTTCGAGCCAAAAGCCTCCGCCGGGCACAAGGCCCTTCTTCCTTGCACTTCAAACTTCACATCTGACACTTCAGACGTCCCCATCCATACCAAATCTCCCGAGAAACCGCAACCCTGCGCATCTTGCTGCCCAGGGCAATTGCACGTCGCGTCAGGGAACACGAGCTTCCGCCTGAAGCCGCCGCGTGGTGAGGCCAAGCCTATTCGGCTGGGTTTGTATCGCGGGTAATGAAGTGACGCTGGGACAAGCAGAGCCTGTCCGCTGCGCGAAGCGGGCAAGGGCGAACTCCTCCGACCGAGTTGCGTCCTATTCGACCGTGACCGTGCAATCTCCGGCGTAGGTGCGGCCATCTTTCAGCTTGCCGGTGATGTGGACCTCCATTTCGCCGTCCCTGGTTACCGCCTCCAAAAACGAGGTCTTGCTGAATGAAGCGAGGATCTTGACGGTCCCGTCCACCCACGTGAAGGCCCCCTGAACGCCGGCCGAGATGCCGCCGGGCGACAAAACCGGCACATCCGTCGAACACCAATCTGCAAGGACGATTTCCTTGGGCAGTCCGACCAATGCGGTAATGCGGTCCCCCGAAGCCTTTCGTTGTATGGTCGAAGGCACGATGGACAGCGTGGTGACCAGATCCGTGATGATCACGCCGCCATTGTCGGGGTCGTTCGAGTCCGGGGACTGATAGGGCGATCCGATCCTGCCCTTGTCGATCACGAAGTTGTCGGCGTAGACGCTTCCGGAAGCGATTCCAAGGTTCTCCGTGGTGACCCCGATGAACACGTACATTGGGACACGGCCCCAGTTGTTCTGGACAAAATCATACAGGATTTGCCAGGCCTCCTCCTTGCCGTACCCGATGTCGCTGAGATACAGGATATCGTTCCAGTAGTCGTAGGAGATGTAGAGGGTCGCGCTGGGCCATCCCCGACTCGCGAAATCCGTCCTCGTTCTATATCCCTCTTTCAACTGCCACCAGTAGTTCTCGAAACTTGTGAACCGGCCGATGCCGAACATGACATGACGGTCCTTGGGGGTGCTGGAATTGGGGGTCAGGCCAAAGGTGACCCAGCCGGTGCTTTGCCTACTGACGTTGAAGTACAGGTCTACCTTCATCTGAAAGTCCTGGTTCGGATCAATCCACCACTTGTTGCCGATATACCCGACGAGTGTCTCGTTGGCGTCGGCCGTCGTGGTGAACTCCAGACGCTTGTTGACCTCTGTCGCTTTCGCGCTGGTGCCGCTCCCGAACACCGTCCAGAGAGTGCCCTGCTTGTTGTCGTCGAAGTTGTCCTGTATGACCGGTGTGCTTGTCGTCGTCTGGCCCCTTGCGACGCCGCCCGGTCCCTTCAGACCGATAGACACGCGTCCGGCGACGACGGCAACAACCACGAGAAGGATGACATTGCGGCTCATAGACTTACCCCCTAGTTCTTGATTGAGGGCCGAAGATTCGTCCATTGCCTCCGAGCAATCGGTTCCATCCGCCCCGACTGTCGTATCGCCGAGGCGTGCGTACATCCGGCCGAGCCTTGTCCAACCGGCCTCACCGAGCATCTGTGAGGCGACGGGCCGGCGTATACGCTCGACAGAATCGTTGGGCAACCGGACTCCTTTCGGCCGCTCCTCCAGTTTACAGTCGTATTATAGCGTTTTGGAATCGCCCTGTCAAGCGTGGAGCCGAGGCGGTTGTCCTCCATGCGTCCGCAAAGAACGTGCGGAAGGGCCACCGTGGATGTAAATTGGGGCAATAGCAAGGGTTATGATGTATCTTTCCGTTGTTTTTTTCGGACCTGACTCGAAACAACACTCTTGGTTTTGTGCAGGTGACGCCGCCAAAGTTGTTTGGCGGCGATGTTGCGAGGGAACCGCCAAATATCCCGAAATACAGTAGGAATTTCGGGTTGGGAGCGAGGCAGTTCGCGTGGTCCGGCTAATCCGTCTTTCAAGTACCCTGGTTGTCATGCTCCGATGATTTCAGGAGCGACAGGTAGTGCGATGGATCGCCCGTCTTGAAGAGACGCTCCCAGGCCATGCCGCCCGGCAGGATCAGCATGGCGCTGTCCGCCGGCTCCAGGACAGCGAGGTCCATGTCCGGCAGCACGGTGATCCCGCCCATGGTTGTCACGGGCTTTGTGCTCGGACCGACCGTCTTCACGACATATCGCCCGGGCTGCACCTGAAACATCGGATTGTTGATGCCCGCCACGGCGTAGCTCGGCTCCCAGTCTGAAAGCGTATCAAACACGAAAACGTGAACTGTCTGCTGCTGCATCGATCTCATATTCCTGTTTCCAAGCGAATTCGAGAGGATTTCCACGCGGCCCCGACTTTGTCATCTTGAGGCGAAGCCGAAGGATCCGGGCTGGGTCCGCGGGATTTCTCTCCGTCTCAGGCCGGATCCTTCACTTCGCTGCGTTTCGTTCAGGATGACAATCGCAGCGCCCGCATCAATCACAATCCTTGTCAGGACTTCCCTGGAGATCGTTTTGTGGAACCACCCGGCGCGAGTTCTTTGACGATGCGGTCGGCGTTGTAGACCTTGCGCAGCGCTTCGAGGATCGCCGCCGTGTGAACGGAGACGGCGCGGGCCTGCTCCTCGGTGTAGATGAAGTCCAGGACCAGCGAGTGGATGTTCCCGTCGAAGATGATCCCGACGATCTCACCGTTGCGGTTGACCATGGGGCTGCCGGAGTTGCCGCCGATGATGTCGGCCGTCGAGACGAAGTTGAAGGGCGTGTCCAGATTGAGCCGGCCCTTGCGCGTGAGCCATCGCGGGGGCAACTCGAACGGGAACTGGTTGCCCTGTTCCTCGGCGCGCTCATAGAGACCCGCCAGGGTCGTCCAGGGCGGCACCTGCTCACCCTCATCCTCGTAGCCTTTGACTTGGCCGAACGCCAGCCGCAGTGTAAACGTGGCGTCGGGATAGACGGTCGTCCCGTACATCGCGAACCGCGCGTTTGCCAGTTTGGCGTAGGCCTGTCGCAAGGGCTCCTGGACCTGCTCCTCATAGGTCTTGCGGAACTCGCGTGCGGGACCATCCACGAGCACGGCCAGTTGGATCATCGCGTCCTCAGACTTGCGGATCGTGTCCGGATCGGCCTGGCCCAGCGTCTTGCGGGCTTCGACGCTTTTGAGTTTTGTGCCCGCGATCAGCCGAGCGGCCTGCTCCCGCGGCGACTTGCCCGCCAGAACCTTCTGGACCAGCGGGTCCTCCACCCCTTTCATCTCGACCAGCATACTCAGCGAATCGGCGAGCGTCACCATTTCCAGGTCGTCGTAGATCGGGGCCTCGGAGAACAGCTCGAACTTGAGCGATTCGAGATTCGATTCGCGATACTCCCGGAGTCTCCGGGCGTTGGGCACCGCGGATTCGTCCGCCAGGCGGACGAGCGTCCGGGCGATGCCGAATAGCTTGCTGTTGAACGCGGCGCCGTTTTCCAGGAGGTCCCAGTCGTAGTAGATGCCGTCCCAGACCTTCACGGCCGCAGCCACGTCGGACCACGGATCGCCGATGGGTTCCCGGAGTCTCGATGCGTTCTCCTGGGCGGCCTCGCGGAGCCTCTGTTCCTCAGCCTGCTTGCGCCCCATGATCTCGGGGTCCTGGAGTCCGGCGAGCATACCGAGCCGGGCCTTGCGGCTGTTCTGAACACCCGACAGATCATCCTGGGCCCGGCGGGCGCTTTCCCGGCTCTCGCCGCTGTAGGCGGTCAGAATCACTTCCCGGCGGAAGAGCTTTTGCATCGCGTTCGGGAACGTCTTGTCGCGGAGGAACCGGATATGGGCCATGGTGTCGAGCCGGTCGGTCCGGCCGGGATGGCCCGAGACGAAGATCAGCTCTCCGTCGCCGGCGCCCTTGGCGCTCCAAGCTAAATAATGCTCGATCTTCGCAGGTTTGTCGTTCTCGTAGACCCGGAAGAAGCAGATGTCCAGGTCGTAGCGGGGGAACTCGAAGTTGTCCGGGTCGCCGCCGAAGAAGGCGATCCCCTTTTCCGGCGCAAAGACCAGCCGAACGTCGGTATATTTCTTGAAGCGATAGAGATGATACAGCCCGCCATGATAAAGGGTGACCACGTCGCTGCGGAGCCCGGTGGCGTCGAGCGATTCCTTCTCGACGGTGTTCATCACAGCTCGCCGGGCCTGGTTCGCCTCGGCCGGCGTCATTGCCGGTGTCACCGCCGCGTTGATCCGCGCGGTCACGTCCTCGATGCTCTGCAGGACGTTCAGCTCCAGGTCCACGCAGCGAATCTCCTCCGCAAGCGTCTTGGCGTGAAAGCCGTCTTCCAGCAGGTCACGGTCCTTTGTGCTGAGCTTCTGGAGGCAGTCGGCGCCGACGTGGTGATTCGTCATCACGAGCCCGTCGGCAGAGACGAACGAGCCGGACCCGCCGCTGTTGAATCGGACGCTGGCCCGCTGCAGGCGCAGATACCAGTCGTCGCCTGCGGTGAAGTGGTACCGGTCCTTCAGCAGTTGTTTCGGCGGGTCGTTGAACAACCACATCCCCTCGTCGGCGAAGGCCCCCAGGGGCGACAGACACGTCATCGCGATCATCAACATCACTCCGTACATCCAGTGGGTCGTATCTTTCATGGCGATTGCTCCTTTTGCAAATCAGACAGCCGGATACTATAGCTCCGCGATGCGACCCGGCCAATCATCAAATCGCGGAATTGCAGCCTGCCGCAGCATCCGGTCAGGCGGACGTGGTTTTGATCCGAGGGTCCTTTGTGACCGCCGGCCATTAATCTGCCTTTTTTCCATGGCCGGTTGGATTTGACTTGCAGCCCCCGCCGAGTTATGATCCGCCGTGACGTGCAGTCTCTGCCCGAATGTGGACGACCGAAATCGTGGTGCGGGGCACAGTAGGAGATGGAGATCATGAATCGTAGAGTGTGCATGACGAAAGCGGGAATGTCGGTTCTCTTGGCTCTGGCTGCGATGGCGCTGGTTGGCTGCATCTCCAGCCACTCGGATGTCTCGTACGGTCCCAAGGGTTCGGCCGTCGGGAGCGACACCCTCCGGCAGGTCAAGTGCGGGCAAACGACCAAGGAATGGCTGCTTGCCGTGATGGGCGAGCCCTCCCGCGCGACCCCCGCATCCAACGGCTCGGAGGTTCTCACCTACGAGTACACCAAGAAAATCAAGAGCGATATCAGCTTCTGCATCTTCTTCGACGCCGACGACCGCCGAGAAGAACGCACCGTCTACGTCTTCGAGCTCGAAGACGGCATCGTGACACGATACTGGAAAGAGTGATAACCGGCACACGTGCCGGAAGGGAGAACGCCATGGCCCATGAGAAGATCAACATCGCCATCGTCGGGTTGGGATTCGGAGCGGAGTTCATTCCGATCTATCAGCGCCATCCGCAGGCCAACATGTACGCCATCTGCCAGCGGAGCCGGCAGAAACTGGACGCCATCGGCGATGCCTTCGGCGTTCAGAAGCGATACGATGACTTCAAGAAGTTGATTCGCGATCCGAACGTGGACGCGGTGCACATCAACTCGCCTATCCCCGACCACGCCTGGATGTCCATCGCGGCCCTCAAGGCGGGCAAGCACGTCGCCTGCACGGTGCCCATGGCCACCAGCATCGCCGACTGCAAGCGGATCGTGGACGCCGCGCGAAAGACCGGCCGGACGTACATGATGATGGAGACGGTCGTATATGGCCGCGAGTTTCTCTACATCAAGGAGCTTTACGACACCGGCAAGCTCGGCAAGATCCAGTTCCTCCAGGCCAGCCACCAGCAGGACATGGACGGCTGGCCCAACTACTGGCCGGGCCTGCCGCCGATGTGGTACGCCACCCACTGCGTCGGGCCGATGCTCGCGCTGACGAACGCGACGGCCGAGTACGTCTCCTGCTTCGGCTCCGGCACGATCCGCAAGGAGCTTATCAAGGAGTATGGCTCGCCGTTCGCGGTCGAGACCTCGCACATCAAGTTCAAGGACAGCGATCTGACGGCGCGGATCTACCGCTCGCTCTTCGACGTGGCCCGGCAGTATCGCGAGAGCATCGACGTCTACGGCTCGAAGAAATCGTTCGAGTGGACGCTCATCGAGCACGAGCCGCACGTGCTGCACACCGCCAAGCTGCCCGAGGCGAAGATTCCCAAGCGGATCAAGGTTCCCGATTTCGCGAAGCGGCTGCCCGCCCCAATCCGGCGGTTCACGACCAAGGGCGTGTACGACCTGGCGAAGAAGACGCACCTGAGCTTCACGCAGGGCGCCGGCCACGGCGGCTCGCATCCGCACCTCGTGCACGAGTTCGTCACGGCGTTGGTCGAGGGCCGCGAGCCGTTCCCGAACGCTCGCCAGTCGGCCAATTGGACCTGCGTCGGCCTCTGCGCGCACCAGTCGGCGCTGGCCGGCGGCAAGATCGTCAAGCTGCCCGCGTTCACCATCGGTTAGCAGGCGTATCGCGCGGATCGTGAACTCGTTTGGATAGGGAGACAGCCGGATGAGCATGTTGGGGATCGTGTCGAGTGATTCGACACGTCGGGGTTTTCTCAAGGCGGCATTGGCCGCCGGGGCTGCGCCGTGGTTCGTGCCGGTGCACGTCCTGGGCTCGACGGGGCAGCCGGCTCCATCGAGCAGGCTGACAGTCGGCGTCATCGGCGTGGGGGCCCAGGGCCAATACGACATGCGGAACTTTCTCTCGCAGCCCGACGTTCGCGTCACCGCGATCTGCGATGTGAATCAGCGCAACATTGCTGCGGCGCGGGACCACATCAAGAATGCCTATGGCAGTCCCGACGTGAAAGTGTTCAAGGATTTTCGCGAGCTGAATGCGGATACGAAAATCGATGCGGTCCTCATGGCTCTGCCCGTGCACTGGCACAGCGTGCCGGCGATGGACACGATTCTGCACGGAAAGCACATCTACTATGAAAAGCCGATGGCCATGTCGTTCGGAGAGGCCGTTCGCGTCCGCGAGGCAGTGCGGAAGATGGACGTCGTGTTCCAGTTCGGCACGCAGCAGCGGTCGGACCTGAAATTCCGCTGGGCGTGCGAGCTGGCGTTGAACGGGCGATTGGGCAGGCTGAAGGATGTTCACGTCTCCGTGCCGGGTGGCAAGCACGGCGAGTCGCTGCCGGAACAGCCCGTGCCTGAGTACGTCGATTGGGACCGCTGGGTCGGGCCCGCGCCGATGACGAGTTTCCACGAGAAGAAGCTCGAACGCGACAACCACGAAAACATGAGCAACTTCTCGCTCGGCATGATCTCTTGCTGGGGTATTCACCACATCGATATCGCCCAGTGGGGCAACGGCACGGACGCCACTGGGCCGAGCGCCGTCCAAGGCACGGGCGTGTTCCCAACCGAGGGAGCGTTCGACACCATCGAACGATGGAACGTGCGGTTCGAATTCGCCCACGCGGCCCCCGTGACGTTCGTCCACGACGGCACCGAAGGGTTCAAGCACGGCATCCGCTTCGTCGGCGAGACCGGCTGGGTCCACGTCGATCGAGGCACGATCTCGGCGCACGATGAGCAGTTCCTCCGCGACCCACAGAACAAGTACGACGCGATGCCGATCAAGCTGCCGATTAGCCAGGACCACGTGCGTAATTTCGTCGATGCGATCAAGACCAAGACCCGTGCGATCTGCGACATCGAGACGGCCGTTCGCTCCGATACCCTCTGCCAGCTCGCCTTGATCGCGGTCAAGCTGGGTCGCAAGCTCCGCTGGGACCCGCGGGCCGAGCGGTTCCTCGACGATCCGGCCGCCGACGCCATGCTCCAGCCCCGGCCCTTCCGCGGTGAGTGGAAACTGCTGTAACCCGCCCGCCAGGGGCAAAACCGCCGGTGTGGACTCCGCGCGTTTCAGCGAACGCCGCCGTCCGGAGACTCACGGCTCGGACTGGATGCGGACCGTGTGACGGACCGGGACGAACGCCTTGCCGATGGCCTCGGCCAGCGGCGTGCGGACCCTCTCGGTCAGCTCGGCGGTCATCGTCATGTCCGCGTTCCCCTCCGGGCCGTGGAAGAGATCCTTGATCTGCCGGGTCTCGTAGGCCTGCTTCTTCCCGACCGCCTCATCGACGCGCTTGAACGCCTCGCTGAATGGATTCGTCTCGAAGTCCGCTGCCAGGTTCACGCCGGCGGCCAGGTTCCCGGCGGTGTAGGTCTTCGTCGTCTCGCCCCACGTGATGCGGTAGTGTCCGGCCGGTGCGTCGGGGACCACGAGCATGAACCGGTTCAACTCCGCGTTGAATGGGACGAGCGTCATGCCCGAGCGGATGCTGCCATCGTCGTTCGCCGGCCCGGCGGCACAGAATGGATATCGGCTGCTCTCGATCTCGATCCGGCCCCGCTCGCTCGCCAGCACGCGATGTCCCTCCGACGCGGTCGCCTTGCCGTCGGCCCGGTTCACCGTGATCGTGCCGATCTCGCCGTCGAGGCCCATCGCCTTGAGGAAGGCATACGCCATGACCAAGTGGCCCGCCCAGCCCGGATGCACGCCGTCCTTGCCGGCGATCATGTAGTCCTCGCCGTACCTCCGCTTGCCCTCGAACCCGCCGACCAGCATCGGACAGAAGACATCCGCAAACGCCACCTGCTCCTGCACGGCCAGTCTCAGCCCGATATTGCGGAACTCCAGCAGGCTATGGTTGAGGTCCTCGACGCCGCCCTTGGCCTGCTTGACCCAGGCGGGCATCTTGCCCACCGTGCCCGCCGAGCCCTGGATCACCCGCACGCCGTGCTCTTTGAACATGCGAATCACGTCGGCCGACGACTCGCGGTACACCTCGCCGAGCTGCTCCTGGTAGGACTGATAGCCGTGGTCGTTCATCCCGTAGCAGGTCGTCGCCACCGTCGGCTCGAACCGCAGCACGTCATTCTCCATCCTGGCCAGGAAGCCCGGCGCCCGCTCGCCGCTCCAGCCGAACTGGCGGACCGTGACGCCCAACTGCGGTACGCACGCCGTCAGATACGTCTCCATGATCCGCGAGTACATCTTCTGCTCGGTGATCGAGTCGCCGCAGACGGCCAAGCGGTCGCCGGCCTTGAGCAGCAGTCCCTGCGTCGCCGGCGCCTTGAGCGGCCTATACGTGGCGAAGTACGGATCGGAGGGCAGCGGCTCCAACGGCTGCGCCCACAGCGGGGCGATCAGAGCCGCAACGATGATGAGAACTATCATGTGCTTTTTCATAAGCAAGACTCTACTCGTTCCCGGCCTGCGTGACAAGTCCAAATCGTCCGGCCTGCGTCCCGTCTCAAGGCCCGCGGGTTGCGCGTGGCCCTCGAATCCTGTGTCGGTCTGTGCCTCGTCTGTGTCCGTCGGTGGCCGTCCGTGAGTCCATTCCGCTCCCCGTCTCCTCGGGGAAATTCAGAAACGCGAATTCCCCGTGCAGCCGCCGGGCCGCCGCGTCGTAGGCGCGGGCCGCCTGGACCTCGTGCACGAAATAGCCCAGGAATTCCGCCTCGCCGCGAGCCTGAATCTCCGCGCCCCACATCTGCACGCTCTTGCTCCACCAGACGCCCTTGTACCGCGACCGCCCGTTGCGGTATCGCAGCCGATTGAGGTTGTTCTGGGCGACTGTGCAGTTCCGCAGGTTGTGCTTGCGGTCGTCGAGTCCGTTGTGATTGACGTGATCGCAGACGAGCCCCTTGGGCGTGCCCATGATCTCGCGGTGCATCCAGATCTTGCAACTCCGGCCCCCACGATAGCTCGACCGCACCGCGTAAAACGTCCGGCTCGTCCGCACGTAGTGCCAGCGGAACTGCGTCAGCCAGCAGTAGTCCTCCGGATCGACCTTCGCGTACATCCGGCGTGTCAGCGGGATCTTGCAGTACTCGCCCGCCTCGTCCGCATAGATCGGCAACAGCCCGCGCAGCCGCCGGTCGATCGTGGGCGTGCCGTCGCCCGCAAGCCGGAACTGGCCGCAAGAGTCCGTCACCCGCACGCGGGGCCAGCGGGCCTCGCCCGTCTCGCGGTTCAGCACGGGCGGGCCTTTCACGCAGTGCGGCCCGTCGCCCAAGTCCCGGCAGAACCAGCAGCGACCGCACCGCCCGATGGCCTGTCTCTCGCACATCCGGCACAACCTTTCGGAGGCGCCGAAGAAAAACTCACGCCTCTATATATGCCCGATGTTGCACGAATTGGTCGGAAAATCTGTGTTTTGCCGACCTTTGAAATCGCGACAACCCCTTGCCCAAAAAGGAATAAAAAAAACCTGCATCGACGCCGTTTTAGGGTCCCGGGATGGTGCACGAATTTTGCTATTCCCGGTGATTTGGTGGGGATTTCGGGGGGCTGTTTTGTTGGCCTGGGGGCCTCGTGGACGGCGTGGACTTGGTGGACTCGGTGGACTTTGTGGACGGCCCTGGTGAGCCGGCCCTGCGGCTCTGGGTGCGGACGCGATACAGCCGCTCGGAGAATCCGCCCTCGGCCTCGAAGGCCCTGGCCTGCGACGCCAGTTGCCGGTCCAGCAAGCTGCAAGCGACCGTAATCAGCGCCAGCGCCCCATTGGCCGCGATCTCGGCGTAGGTAGCTCCCTCCCCAGCCTGTCCACCGCGTCCACCCAGTCCATCCCGTCCACCACGTCCACAGAATCCTCGTCGCGCATCCCTCGCCCAGTCCGCCACCTCATCTGCTGTCGCACACCGCCGCGAGATCAGTTCCGCCCGCCGGGGATCGTCCCGATCCCAGAGCGCCAGCCCGCGCTGCCGCAGAAAATCCTGATAATCGAGCCGAAGCTCTTCCAAGCTCGCCCGTGCCACGCTGGTGAGCTTGATCTCGGTCTTCTTCGACGTCCCCGAAGCCTGGCTCCCCTCGGCGATATTCTGCACCCCCGACCTCGCCGCCTGCACCATCTGATCGCAGGTCCGGCTGCGCTTCTCGATATACCGCTCGCAGAACCGAACCGTCACATCGAACACCAACTGAGCCACCTGAAAGCTCTTGAGCCTTCGATATCCGCCATGTCTCGGAATCAGCGGTTCGCCGCCAACCATGATGATCTCTCCGCAATGCACTGATTGAGCCTTCTGTCCCTTGCACCACCATCACCCCCGATGATACCGCCGAAACGTAGGCAGATCAACCTGCTTCGCGTCCCCGATGGGCAAGGGGGGGCCTCTTCAAACCACGCATTCGGACTTGCGCGGCCGCCTACCCTCTGCAATCCCGACATCTCCGCGAGAGGTTCAACCCCCTTGGTTTCAATGACATGCGTTTGACGCATCGGCAGGATACCGGCGGGGACACGGCGGTCCCCCTCCATCGTTCTTGCTTGACACCGTCCCGTTGAACTGACAACTGTGTGCTGATGATCGGCAACCGGTGCAGGCCGGAATAAACGCTTTACACTTCCTCGAATGACGAATTGCTGTGGATGGCTCTCCCCAGAATGTACCACACCCCTTTAGTTCCTTTCAGAATTACGGACTCACTCGATCCTGGCGGTGTTTGGAATGGTCCAATTCTGAATCAGCAAGGCAGGCTGCATATTCTGGCTTATCTCGCGAATTCGACGCATCCCATCGTTGGTCACGAGGACCATGCCGTGCCCGATCGCCTGAGCACAAAGCCAGAGGTCGTTCTCTTGGATCCCCAATTCCCTTGACGTGATCGGATCAACCAATTGTTCAGGGCGCATTTTGGGTTTGCGTTTGTCACCCGGTGCATAGGTGTCAAACAGGCGCTTGCGGATTTCGCCAAAGAAGGCAGTCACATCCTCGGTGACTTCGAGACGCACCGGCAATTGCTCACCAACGAACTTGAGATAGTCCGCCTGAACGTTCGGATCGGCGGATGGGTTGACACGATGTCCAAATTCGATCTCGCCGAGCGTGATCACGGAAACGATTAGTCGTGGCTTGTTTTCAGATGATTCAACCTGCTTTCTCAGCGATTCGATGTTGGCCACAACTATATCATGCTGTTGGCATCCGCGGTCGTACCAATAACGGATGGTTTGCGTGTCTATGAGATAGTCTCGCACTCAGGAGTCCTCCCCAAACGCCTCAGCCGCCGACCGGAGGCTCGCAAGCACGTGCGCCGACTCCCCTGGCTTCATCCGTGCGGCGACTTGATCAATCGTTGAACTGCGGTAGGCAGACGAGATGTACTTGTGCAGCGGGACAAGTGACTTGAAGTCAGGCGGAAAATAGTCGCCGAATATACAGCCCACGCCCTTGCGCCGGCGACGCTGCCTATTCGTGGATGGCAAGCAGAACAGATCAAGCACCGCCCGCTCAAGCTGAACCGGCAAACCATACGCCTGCATGACCGCTGCATCCATGTTCAGAAGAGCTTCGCGTACCGGGGTTTCATTCTCCCCTTGCAGTTGGAACGATTGGGGTTCCGCCACACATCGGATATACATCTGTGCCGCGGTAGCAACCGCTGCGACGCGGTCTTGCCACTGTTGGGGTAAGGGGAGGGACGCGATCAGGCTATCATAGATATGTCGCTTCAGCGCGTTGCAGTAGACGTAGGCGTTGGCCAGCGGCGAGTTGAGCAGCGCCCACAGGAAGATGGCTGGGGGGCCTTCCTCGCAAGGGCGTATGGTTGTGTACGTATTCGTGACTGCGTGGCCCCCCTCGTCAAGCAATGCTTTGATCCGCCACGGCCCACGCATGACTGGCGAGTAATTGAGCAGCACCTGGGGCATGCCGGTATAAGTGCCACTTCGCCATGTGAGTACCGGCGTACGCGACGGACTAAGCCAGACCTCCTCGGGCAGTTGCCAGATCGAAAGGGCATTGACACCGGTGAGGTACGCAGGGACAGCGTCCGCAGGTCGGGGCTCGATAGATCGCCTGGCCTCGTCAATCAAGCCCTTATGAGCAAACGAGAAACCCTGGCCAACGCTGGCGACAGTTTTGAGTATAGGGTTTGGCGACAAATACCGCCAAACTTCCGGCAGGTCTGGGGCCCGCAAGCTCTTCTCGCTGTCCTTGCCTAACTCGTCGAGAGGTACCAAGTTCTCAGCATCTGTAGCATAATTCTCTGCGAAACGGGCGATTGAGTCTTCTCGCACACGACGGAACCGAATGTGCGATGGATGTGCGACTTTCGAGGTTGTGTGGCGTCGTCCCAAGATCACAGCCGTCTCGGCATCACCCTCCTCAAAGACCTTGTCTGCGAAAAGGCAAATCTCGCGAATCTCGAAATCCCCGAGGAGCAGTGCGCACACTTCCCTGGCTTCGGTGCTGTGAAGGACTCCTTGTGGCACCACCACACCAAAGACCGCACCGGGTGACAATTGCTTCAATGTACGATCAAGCAACTCAACCGCTTTGCTGTGGCGAACGGCGAACCCAGTCTTTCTATATCGCCCCCTGTCCGCCTCCTTGAATCGTTCGTACGGCGGATTGCTCAGCATGATCGCACACTTGGCTGCCTCATCTGCCAGTATGCCCGATGCGTACATGTCCTCGACCCTGAGATCCCATCCATTAGGATTAGGAATATCCGCGAGCGTCAGGGACAAGCGGGCAATCTCAAGGGCGAAGTCGTCTATCTCGACGCCATGGATATGTGCCTTCAGGTAATCGTGGATTCTCCGATCCGTCGCACCCTGCATTTCCAGTCGCAACATGCGCATGGTGGCAAGAAGAAATGGCGCATGCCCACAAGCTGGTTCGAATACATGCCGATTCTCGGCAGGAATCTCCCGAACCCAGTCATAGAGTTGCCAGACGATGTAATCCACCAGATATGGAGGTGTCGCGTGAATCCCAAGCTTCTTGCGGAGCTCTTTGTTGACAAGAGTATGCTCGTAGACGTAAGCAAGCGTCTCAGGAGACACGACCCGCACGTTGCCATACGCCGAAACCAAGTCACTCGCCCCTTTGAGGGCTGTTTTCCATTTGGGTGAAAGCACTCTATATAGCTCAGCAGCATTGTAGTGCTTCGCCACAGCGCTCAGGACTGTGCCAGTGTCTTGAAGATCCATTGCGCCAAAGCCGTCGGCATTCTTGTCCTTGAGAATCTTCCCTGCTAAAAGTCGAAAGACGCGAGTAAACACGTCGCGCACCATCGCCTTGCTTGGATTACTTCGGCCAAGGCCCCGGAGCGTCGCTCGCGTCATGTCCTCGACGAGTGTACCCAACTTCTTGCCCGCTTCGGCCCGAAGCAACGGCATGAGACCAACATCCACAAAGCTTAACTGCTTTGCACCGGGCAAACGTCCGAGAGTCTTGGCTCTGTAGACGTTCTCCGGGAGAAGATCGACCCTGTACTGCTGTACGAGGGAATCAAACTGACCGACAGGTCTGGAGTCAAACGGTGTTGGAGTCGTGCCGTGCTGGGTCCACCATTCGACTGTTCCATTTCGGCACACCCATACTATGGGCGCGCCCAACTGGCGGCATTTCTTGACAGCATCCTCTGGTTTGTCGATTGCTACCATGACGGCGATGCATGCCGAGTCAAAATCCCACGGTTTGCTGGCGAAGCCGACAAGAGGAAAGACGTCGTCACCTACTCTGAACTCCACCGCCAGCCGTGTCCCCGAATAGCCGCATTCCTCAAGGAGCGGCCTCAAAGCAGCGGCAGAATGTGCGGATCTGGTCACGACTGCAATATCCTTCCCGACATCGTACGGATCAAGGATGCCACACCCTTAGCATCCTCAATCTCGATTGTACCAGAAACAGGACCCGACGGGAAACAAGTCGCTACTGGGAAAAAAGGAGGAACCGAGAACGAGCGACGCGCCGTGCCACTTTCCGTCTCGAGTGGCCTGGTTTTGGGCGTCCCAGGAGCGAGGAGGGGGAAGGGGGCAGGGGGCAGCGACAAGTGATAAGCGATAGGTGATAAGCCGGATGGATTCCCGCGTTCGCGGGAATGACAAGGGGGACCGAGGTCGCATCTGGGATTAGGAATTACTAAGCAAGTGTGAAGTTTGAAGTGTGAAGTGGGGGAGCGGCGGGACGGCGGATTGGGGATAGAAGGCCAGAGTGTCCGAGGGTGAGAGGGTCAGAGCATGGCAGCACGGGGAGACGCCGAGCGACCATGGACCGGGCCTTGTGCCCCGTGGCTCGTCGCTCGTGCTTGATCTGCGTCATTCCCTGGCCGGCCGCGTTGGCCTGTCCGGACCCAGCATGTCGTCTACCGCGTCTTTGAGAATCGGCAAGTTGTTACGGACAATCGCCCAAATCTTCTCCAAATCAACGCCAAGGTAGTCGTGCACGAGGACATTGCGGAAGCCAGCGATCTTATACCAGTCGATTTCAGGACGACTCTCTTTGGCTTTGGCCGAGAGACGCTGCGTTGATTCGGCCATGGTCTGGAGGTTACGAATCACGGCGTCCTGCACCATCTCCGCTGCCTGGAACGCCTCCTTCGCCATCCCTTGTGTATAGGACTCGATGCGGTCGATGCATTCGCCGATGTGGATGAGATACAGCGTATCATCTTTCATAGCGGCCTCGCCTGATGGATGACCTTCTCGCGGATGTACCAATGCAAAGCTGGCTCGGTGACCAGGTCTACCTCCCGGCCGAGCAGGTCCTGGAGGTCCATGAGCAGACCGCCGAGGTCGAGCAAACTCCGGCCGGGCTCCATATCGACGAGGAAATCCACGTCGCTGGCCTCATCCGCCTTGCCCTCGGCGACCGATCCGAAGACGCGGACGTTCGACGCCCCATGCTTGGCGGCCAGCGCCAGGATGGCGTCCCGCTTGTCCCCGATGATTTCCGATATGCCCATGAACGTTGCCATGGAGGTTATTCTACCGCCGACCGCTCGGCCGCGCCAAGGGCACGCTTGGCCGGGAGCGCTCGGATCGATGATGGAATCCATGTCGGAACGGTTGACAAGTCTCGGTTGGCGGTTGGCGGTGGTCGGTTGTCAGTTCTCGGTCGCTGGTGGTCAGTAGCCGAGTCCATCAGGCTTCCTCACATCTGCGCTTGCCCTGTTGAGCCGGATGAGGGCGTGGTATAATCCATGTACTGGGCTGCCCGGGGATCGTTGGGCAGCGCAGGGATCGGGCAGAACGGACGAAGGGAAGAGTTGGCTGCGACCTTCTTACGTTCTGACCTTCTTACCGTCTGGTTTTGCGCCGGCCTGCGGCCGGATTGGAATAAGGAAACATCGACAACAGGGAGAAGCATCCTGCCGAGACGCACCTTTGGTGGCAGACGGGCGTTGTCTATCAGATTTACCCTTTGTCGTTCGTGGACAGCAATGGGGACGGGTAGGGGGATCTGGCGGGGATTTCGAGCAAGCTGGACTACCTCCAGTGGCTCGGGGTCGATGCGATCTGGATTTCGCCCATCTACCCGTCGCCTCTGGCGGATTGAGGGTACGATGTCAGCGATCATGCCGGGATTCATCCACTGTGCGGAACGATGGCGGATTTCGGCCGCGTGCTGATCGGCGAAGTGTATCTGCCGGTCGAAGAGTTGATGGGCTACTACGGGCGGCACGATCAGCCGGTACGTCAATCTTGGGCCGAACGAGGGACTCATTGCCCGCGTCAAACCGTGCGACTGCATGTTCAGAGGCCATGCAGTCGGCGCTCTTTGCCCAGCGGCACAGTCACTTGTCGCTGGGTTTTGTCGCGGGTATGAAGCGAAAGTCGCTCGCCTGTCCCATAAGCAGGAAATGACCGACGGCAGCCCTGCGGACGAGCTTCATGTGTTTGAGGTATTCGGCTACCAGATCGTCCCATGCGATACTCATGGCATCGGCGTACAGATCGGCATTCATCCGATGCTCCAGACGCTGCCTGTATTGCTCGGCAATGCTCTTGGTGGGCGCCTGCCGGCTGTGCTGTTTGCCACCGGAGCCGTACCAAAGAATGTACCATCCTGGCCGATGATTTCGCTTGTGGACCCAGGCTTTGTGTATTATGCTCCTCCATATGGCACGGTTTCAAAGCATGGCAAATTATCGAAAGCGATACAATCTGATAGCCGGGCAGTACGGTACAGATGTTGTACGGGAGCCAGAATTGCGACGTGAATATGTGTCATAAGTCGTTATGAATACGGCACTCGCCGAAGTGGCGGAACTGGCAGACGCGCAGGATTCAAAATTCTGTGGGGTTTAACCCCCGTGAGGGTTCGATTCCCTCCTTCGGCATTCTATTGTAGTGTTCGAGAAGTAGTTGCAGTCATTCTGCTTGTATGGCGTTTTCCTCTGTAGCCGGAAAGAATGGGCGCCATGCGAGTAGCTGTAAAGATCACGGTCACAGACAAACAGCGTGCGACCCTGGAGCGGTGGGCTCGGGGACGAAGCACGCCGGTACGACTGACGCAGAAGGCCCAGATGATTCTCCTGGCGGCGGGCGGGAAGCAGAACCAGGAAGATCGCCGGCACGCTCGGCGTACAGGCGTCCGCCGTGGGCCGCGGGCGGCAACGCTTCGCCGAGCGGGGTCTCGCCGGCATCGAGAAGGACGCGCCTCGCGGTGGCCGCAAGCCCACCATGCAATGTCACTGGGCCAAACGGATCGTCGAGACCACGCTGCATAAGACACCCCCCAACGCGGCGCACTGGAGTGTTCGGACGTTGGCCAAACACCTGGGGATTCGTCCCAACCTGGTCCATCGCGTCTGGACGGCCCATCGGTTCAAGCCCCACCGGATCGAGACCTTCAAGCTCAGCCGCGATCCGAAGGTCGTCGAGAAGTGGGCCACCAGCGAGACTTTCGGGAGGGAGGACCTACCGGGGGTCTCGAAGGTCGCGGATCTCGCCCCTACGTGGATTTACGTCGAGACCCAAAACGGCATCAGCCGCTCCGGCTCAGAAGACCGCGAAAGCCGTGCCAATCCAGCCGGTTCTCGCACGTCGTTCGCCATTCATGGTCGAAAGGTTCAAATCCCATGCGCCGCTCAACCTTTCTCCTCGACCCTGCCGCACCATTCAGAACAATATAAATACCCGGTCCGAAAGGGGTTTACAGCCGCCCGACACTTGGTACAATTACCCCCAGTGGTGTCAATGGGTTAGGGAAGCCTGAGCGAGATGGGTATTCAGGTTTTCAAAGCCCGTTCTGGGAAAGGCCCTACGGCTTGGCTACTGAGGCTGACACATGTCGGATGTATGTGGTTCCCAGGCTTGTCGAAGCCGGATGGGATACGGAACCACACTCATTCACCGAGCAGAGGACTTTCACCGATGGCCGAATCGTCGTTTCCGGCAACAAGGTCCATCGCAAGAAACAGAAGCGGGCCGACTACTTGCTTCGTCATACCGCCGATTTCCCCATCGCCGTTGTTGAGGCCAAGGCGGACTACAAGAGGCCGACCGATGGCCTGCAACAAGCCAAGGAGTACGCCCAAATCCTGGACCTGAAGTTCGCCTACTCCACCAATGGACAGGGGATCGTCGAGTTCGATTTTCTGACCGGCCAAGAGCGCGAATTGACAGCGTTTCCGACACCGGACGACCTATGGTCCAAGCTCACGCAGGCCCAGGCCATTACGACGGACGTGACCAACAGGCTCCTGACCCCATCGTTCCCGCTCGCTGGGAAGACGCCCCGGTACTACCAGGAAATCGCCATTAATAGAGCCGTCCGAGCCATTCTCCAAGGCAAGCCCCGTATCCTCATCACACTGGCGACAGGGACGGGCAAGACGCTCGTTGCCTTCCAGATTTGCTGGAAGCTCTGGTCATCCCGGTGGAACCGGACGGGCGAGTACCGGCGGCCCAAGATTCTCTACCTGTCGGATCGCAACGTCCTTGTCGATGACCCCAAAGACAAGATGTTCGCCGCCTTTGGCGACGCCCGCCACAAGATTACCAATGGCGAGATCACCAAGAGCCGTGAGATGTACTTTGCCATCTACCAGGCCATCGCCAAAGATGAATGTCGCCCCGGCCTCTACAAGGAGTTCGGCCGGGACTTCTTTGACCTCATCATTGTGGATGAGTGCCACAGAGGCGCCGCCAGGGACGAGAGCAATTGGCGGGAGATCCTGGAGTACTTCCAGCCGGCCTACCAGCTTGGCATGACGGCCACGCCGCTTCGCGAAGACAACCGCGACACGTACAAGTATTTCGGCAACCCGATCTACACGTACAGTCTCGCACAGGGCATCGACGATGGCTTTCTCGCTCCATACCGCGTGCATCGCGTCGTAACGGACTACGATGCGGCCGGTTGGCGGCCGAGCAAGGGCGAACTGGATCGCTATGGGCGGGAAATCCCGGACGAGGAATACCAAACACCCGATTTCGAGCGCAAGGTCGCCCTCAAGGCCCGCACCAGGGCGATTGCCAAGCACTTGGCCGACTTCATGGCGAAAAATGGGCGATTCGCCAAGACCATCGTCTTCTGCGTCGATCAGGAACACGCCGACCAGATGCGCAGCGAACTCAATAACCTCAATTCCGATCTGGCGAAGGAATACGCCGACTACGTCTGCCGCGTTACCGCTGACGAAGCCCAGATCGGCCGTGGACATCTGAGCCGGTTCCAGGAATTGGAGACCATCAGCCCCGTCATTCTGACCACATCGCAACTGCTGACGACCGGCGTCGATATCCCCACGTGCAAGAATATCGTTATCGCTCGCGTCGTCGGGGCCATGACCGAGTTCAAACAGATCATCGGCCGGGGGACACGAGTCCGCGACGATTATGACAAGTACTACTTCAACATACTGGACTACACAGGCTCCGCCACGCGGCACTTCGCCGACCCTGAGTTCGACGGGTATCCAGCCTTTGTCACGGAACAGGAGATTGACGAGTACGGTGAAGTCCGCAGCGAGGAAATCAATCGGCAGGAGGAGCCCCTCGACAGCAGCGACTCCACACTCGTCAGCTACGAGACGGATGAAACCGGCGAAATCATCGAGCCGCCGGAAGCGGTTCATCGCAAATTCTACGTGGATGGCGGCCACGTCGAGATTGCCACTCATCTGGTGTACGAACTGGACTCGGAAGGCAACAAGCTCCGCGTCGTCAAGTACACCGACTATACCGGCGAGAAGGTGCGGACCCTCTATCCATCCGCCGCGAAGCTTCGGGAGAAATGGGCCGATCCGGGCCAGCGGTCGGAGATCATTGACGCCTTGGCCGAGCGTGGCATCGATTTCGAGCAGCTTGCCGAGGTAACGGGCCAGACCGACGCGGACCCGTTCGATTTGCTCTGCCACGTCGCCTACAGCGCTCCCTTGCGGACCCGCCGGGAGCGGGCCACGAGCCTCAAGAGGGAACAGAAGGTGTTCTTTGAGCAGTACGGACCGGAGGCGAAGATCGTCCTCGACGAGCTTCTGGAGAAATACGCCGAACACGGCGTTGCTCAATTCAAGCTGCCCGACATATTGAAGGTCCCGCCGATCTCCAATCATGGCAACGTGATCGAGATCGCCGGGCACTTTGGAGGACCGGAGAGACTCACTGACGCTGTGAATCGGCTACAGGCGTTGCTGTACGCCGCATGAAGGATAATGGATGGCACGAACAGGGAAGAAGAAGGACAGTCAACCACAGACCACAGCCCAGCAGCTTGGGTCTTTGATGAAGTCCGCCCGCGACATCATGCGGAAAGACCGGGGCCTCAACGGCGATCTGGACCGCCTGCCCATGCTCACCTGGATCATGTTCCTCAAGTTCCTGGACGACATGGAGCAGATTCGGGAGCAGGAAGCCAAGATGGCCAGGCAGCGGTATCGTCCGGCCATTGAGCCTCCATATCGCTGGCGGGACTGGGCAGCTAAAGAGGATGGCATCACGGGAGATGACCTGATCGCCTTCGTGAATCAGGATGAAGCGGTCCGGCCCGACGGCAAACGCGGACCGGGCCTGATTGCCTATCTGCGGTCCCTACAGAGCACCAATGGCACGAATCGGCGGGACGTGATTGCCAGGGTCTTTCGCGGCGTGATCAACCGGATGGTCAGCGGCCACCTGCTCCGCGATGTTATCAACAAGGTCAACGGGATTCACTTCACGTCCGCCGAGGAAATCCACACGCTCAGCCGCCTGTATGAGGCGATGCTCAAGGAGATGCGGGACGTCGCAGGCGATTCCGGCGAGTTCTACACGCCGCGTGCCGTGGTGCGCT
Source organism: Phycisphaerales bacterium UBA2218 (assembly GCA_002327785.1). GTDB lineage: Bacteria > Planctomycetota > Phycisphaerae > Sedimentisphaerales > Anaerobacaceae > PLanc-01. The sequence continues at coordinate 15,141 of DCUI01000107.1, read as the reverse complement.
TCATGGTCGAGGCCATCGACCCCCGGCTCGGCGAAAGCGTCCTGGACCCGGCGTGCGGCACGGGCGGATTTCTCGTCGAAGCGTACACCCACCTCGAAGCACAGTGCAAGACCGTCGAGCATCGCAGAATCCTGCAGGAGGCAAGCATCTTCGGTCAGGAGGCCAAACCTCTGCCCTATATGCTCGCCCAGATGAACCTGCTGCTGCACGGCTTGGACTATCCCCAGATCGGCGACGGTAATTCCCTGGCGGTCAATATCAAGGAGATCGGCGACAGGGACCGCGTGGACATCGTTCTGACGAATCCGCCGTTCGGCGGAGAGGAAGAGTCGAGCATCAAGGACAACTTCCCCGCCGACAAGCAGACTTCGGAGACGGCGCTGCTGTTCCTGCAACTCATCATGCGGAAGCTCAAGCGCCCCCAGAAGAACAACGGCAAGCCCGGCCGGGCGGCCGTCGTCGTCCCGAACGGCACTCTCTTTGGCGACGGAGTCTGTGCCCGCATCAAGGAGGAACTGCTCAAGGATTTCAACCTGCACACCATCGTCCGCCTGCCGAATGGCGTCTTCGCGCCCTATACGTCGATCCCAACGAATCTCCTCTTCTTCGAGCGCTCCAGCCCGACGAAGGAAGTGTGGTACTACGAGCAGCCCTTGCCCGAAGGACGCAAGAACTACACCAAGACCCAGCCCATTCAGTTCGAGGAATTCAAGCCGTGCCTGGACTGGTGGGGCAAACGCAAAGAGAACGAACAGGCGTGGAAAGTGCCCGCCGATGAACTGCTCGCCGGCGGCTGCAATCTCGACCGCAAGAACCCGAACGCCAAGGAGGACATCACCCACCTGCCGCCGGAAACGCTCGTCGCCAGTATCATGGAGAAGGAGCAGAAGATCGCAGAGATCATGGACACGATAAAGGGCCTGCTGGCAAAGGGGGCGGAATGAGCGGGCAATGGCCGGTGGTCAAACTCGGTGAAGTGCTCACGCACCGGAAAGAATTCATTCAAATCGACGACCTGACCAACTACCGTCGCCCTCGCGTTCAACTGCATGCCCAGGGTGTCGTCCTTCGCGATGAAATCCAAGGGGCACTCATCAAAACGAAAAGCCAGCAGGTCTGCCGGGCCGGAGAATTCCTCGTCGCCGAGATTGATGCCAAGGTGGGCGGCTTCGGCATTGTCCCTGACGTACTCGACGGCTGTATTGTCAGCAGCCACTACTTCTTGTTTGCTGTTGACGACGCCAAGCTCGACAGGGTGTTTCTTGACTACTTCATACGCACCCCCACTTTCCGCGAACAGGTGGAAGCTCAAGGGTCAACGAACTACGCTGCTATCCGTCCCACCCATGTGCTGGGTTATACCATGCCCCTCCCCCCGTTGGCGGAGCAGCGGCGGATCGTAGCCCGGATTGAGGAACTGGCCGCCCAAATCCACCAAGCCCGCACCCTCCGCCAGCAAGCCGCCGAAGAAGCCAAGGCGATTCTCACGATCGCACGCCGGGCGGTCATATCCGACTGCCCGGCACAATCCGTGGCTCTCGAAGATGCTTGTGAAGCAATCATCGACAATCTTCACAGCAACCCGCGCCTTTCCGAGACCGGTATTCCCTGCGTCCGCTCACCGGATGTTGGCTACGGCACGCTGAACATAGAAGGTGCTCAACGAACGGACGAAGAAGAATTCCATCGGCGAACTGTCCGTGGTGAGCCAAGGGCAAACGACATCGTTTTCGTACGCGAGGGTGGCGGCACTGGAAAATGCGCGGTTGTTCAGCCACACCAGCGGTTCAGCCTCGGGCAGCGTGTGATGATGCTCCGTCCTAACACGGAACGCATCTTGCCGCGTTTCCTCCTTCACCAGCTTCTCTCGCCTCTCGTGCAGGAGGAACAGATTTCGCCATTGTCCAAAGGTTCGGCTTCGCCGCACCTGAATATTGGCGCACTCAGGCGGTTCAATCTCAAGCTGCCTCCACTCCCCGAACAGCTCCAGATCGTGGCGGAACTGGATACATTGCAGGCAGAGGTGGACGCGATGAAGCGTCTGCAAACCGAGACCGCCGCCGAACTGGACGCCTTGCTGCCCTCGATCCTCGACAAAGCCTTCAAGGGAGAATTGTGACGGTGCCGGGACAAGCAGGTGGAAACCGCACAGGCCGAGTATCCCTATCTGAATGCTCTGAGATCGAGGGAAATCTACATCCGCTGTGCGAATTCGTTTTGAGGCCCGCGTCACATGATGTAGAATAGGTGCGGAATTGCAGGTCGTTGTGAACCGCAATCGCAGAGTCCCTTTCAGAAGGAGACCGTCGATGAAGAAGACCTATATCGGAATTGTCGTGCTTTGTGCACTTCTTGGCATCGGGCTTACCGGGATCGCCATCGCCAACAGCGCGGTGGACGGTGATGAGCCAGCCATGATGGTCTCCCCCAGTGTCATCGTCCTTGCGAAGGTCGATACTCTCACGGTCCACACGAACATCGCACTGTCCGCCGTCGTTTCCGACACGATTGCCCTGGATGACGGCGTCTCGCCGACCAGCGTCTTCGCTGATAATCTCGGCCACCTCGTGGCCAAGTTTGCGATAGCCAACCTTGGCCTAACGCCCGGCCCGGTGACTCTAACACTGACCGGGGTCTTCAAGAACAGCACGTACTTCAGTGCCACGGATGTAGTCATAGTCAAGTAGTCGTTCCGCCCGCCCACGAGCGAGCGGCCGTCCTCATCCAAGGACGGCCGCAGGTTCTCCAAGGACACCGGCATCGGTTCGGTCGTGTGTTCGTTCAACGCGGAATCCCCCGCTCGATTCGCCGTCCATCGGGCTCAAGTGCCCGGTACTTCTGAAGCTCCTCGGAGAAGCTGCCCTCTCTGAGGTCCACCCCGTCCGATTTCCTCTCAAGCGTCAGGACGCGGCATTCCTCCTCCAGGAACGGTTTCAATACCCGCCGCCGGCGAGCCCCAGGTTGCGTCCTTGTTCAGGACGTCACCGGCGACGCCCGCAATGATCTCGTGCTGCTGGTGCACGACCGAATCATCCTCTATCCGCAGGACAGAAAGGATTGACGATTTGCTATTTACTATTTACGATTTTCCACTTCACGGCTGAGGGGCGCGAGGCGAAGCCAAATAGTCAATAGTCAGTTGTCAATAGTAATTTGCAAGGGGGGCCGGTGCGGAACAACCGTGCAATAGACATCGGGGGATGGCTGGGGTCCTGGGTGGTCAGGCGCCGCTGGGGGGTCGTTGTGTGGAGCCTGGCGGCCGTCTGTGTCGCGGCGGCCGGGATATACCGCCTGCGGATCTGCAATGACACCCGCGTGTTCTTTGGGGAAGACAACCCCGACTACCAGGCGCTGAAGGCCCTCGAACACACGTACAGCAGAGAGCAGAGCGTTTTCTTCGTTCTTGCTCCCCGCGATGGGAATGTTTTCACACGCGAGACGCTCACGGCGGTGGCTGAGTTGACGGAGGCCGGATGGCTGGTGCCCTGTTCCACGGTCGTCAACTCGATTACCAACTTCCAGAGCACGAGGGCCCAGGGCGACGAGTTGATCGTCGAAGACCTTGTGCCCGACCCCAAGGCCTTGTCGGGGCCGGACTTGGAGAGAATTCGTCGGACAGCCCTTTCCGAGACCACCCTCCTCAACGTGCTGCTCTCTCGCAGCGGTCACGTTACCGGGGTGCACATTGGGTTCGCAGTCCCGGAGGGGCACTCGCCGGCGACGTCCGAGATCGCTCAGTATGTCCGCGCAGCGGCGGATGATTTTCGCGCTCGGTATCCTGATATCGACATCTATCTCACGGGCTCGGTCCTGATCGACGACGCTTTTTCGCAGGCCAGCAGGCATGATCTGGTGACGTTGGGTCCGATCGCATTCCTGGTCATGGCATCGCTGGTCGGGATCTCGCTGCGGTCTTTTTATGGGACGGTCTCGGCCGTCGTTGTGACGGCGCTGTCTCTGGTCGCGGCGCTGGGTCTGATCGGCTGGCTGGGTGTGCCGCTGAACGCCGTCTCCGTCGGCGCGCCGATTCTCATGCTCACGCTGGCCGTGGCGGACAACGTCCACATCCTGACAACCATGTTTCACTACGTTCGCCGGGGTCTTTCGAGACACGAGGCGATCGCCAAATCCCTCCAGGTGAACCTGAAAGCCGTTTGCCTCACGAGCATTACCACGGCCATCGGTTTTCTCACGATGAACTTCTCCGAGTCACCGCCCTTTCGCGACCTGGGGAACATCGTGGGGGCCGGCGTGATGATCGACCTGGTCAATTCGATTCTGCTGTTGCCTGCGTTGATGGCGGTGCTGCCGGTCTCCGCGAGGCTGAGCGGGGCCAGAACCCCCTGGGTCAACCTGGATCGGCTGGCGGATTTCGTGATTCGCAGGCGCGAGTGGCTGCTGTATACCATGCTCGCGCTGACGGCGGCGTGCGGCATTGGGATGCTGGGAATCGATCTCGACGACAACTTTCTCACGTACTTCGATCGCAGTTTCGAGTTTCGGCGGGCCACGGATTTCATGATCGAAAACCTCCGGGGGTGGGACGTCATCGAGTACTCCTTGAATTCCGGCCGGTCCGGCGGCATCATGGACCCCGAGTACTTGGCGACGGTCGACCGATTCGCCGCGTGGTATCGCAGGCAGCCGAAAGTCATCGAGGTGTCGACCCTCGTCGACACGATCAAACGTCTCAACAGGGACATGCATGGGGGCGATGAGAGCTTCTATCGGATTCCCGACCGGAGAGAGCTGGCCGCACAGTACCTGCTCCTCTACGAGATGTCGCTTCCGTTCGGGCGGGATCTCAACAGCCAGGTCGACGTCGACAAATCCGCCTCTCGGTTTCTGGTGGCCTTCGAGAGCATGAAGGCCAGTGAGCTGCGCGTGATGGATGAAGCCGCCGGTCGGTGGCTTGCCGCCAATGCCCCCAAGCACATGTTCACCGCCGGCACCGGCCTGTCCCTTGCCTGGGCCCACATCACGCAGCGGAACATCGCGAGCATGCTTTGGGCGTCGTTTGGGGAGATCCTGACGATCTCCTGCATCATGGTTCTTGTGCTTCGAAGCATCAAATTCGTCCTGCTGTTTCTGATCCCCAACCTCCTGCCCCCGTTCATGGCCTTCGGGATCTGGGGGATGACGAAAGGGCAGGTGGGCCTGGCCCTGTCGGTCATTGTCGCCATGACCCTGGGCATCATCGTGGACGACACGATCCACTTCTTCCTCAAGTACTTCCGGGCGAGAAGCGAGGAGGGATTGACCCCGGAGCAGGCGGTTCGGGCCGCATTCCACACGGTCGGCTCGGCCATCGGGATTACGACGATCGTTCTGGTGTCGGGATTCCTCGTCATGGCGGTTTCCCACTACCGGATGAGCGCGGAAATGGGCTTGATGTGCGCCATGGTGATCGGCCTGGCGCTGCTGTCGGACTTTTTCCTTTCGCCGACTTTGTTGATGAAATTCGACCGTGCAGCGAGTAAGCTCACAGGAAGGGAGAGTGCAAATCAGGATCAGGTAAGGACGGATGAATCGAATGACAAGAATGCTTGTAATGGTGGTCGCGATACTCGCAACCCCGGCGCTGTACGCGGGACAGACGCCTGAGGACAAGGGATTGACGCTGGTGACGGAGGCCGACAATCGATACTCGGGGTATGGGGATTTCACCGCGAGTCTTCGTATGATTCTTCGGAACAAGCAGGGCCAGGTCGGCGAGCGGGAACTGCGCGTCCGCACGCTGGAGGTCGTGGACGACGGGACGAAGACCCTGTGTATTTTCGACAGCCCGGCGGATGTGAAGGGCACGATCCTGCTGACGCACACGCGCAAGCGCCAGGCGGATCACCAGTGGCTTTTCCTGCCGGCCCTTGAACGAGTCAAGCGAATCGCGGCTCAGAACAAGTCCGGATCGTTCATGGGCAGCGAGTTCTCCTATGAGGACATCGCCGTTCAGACCATCGACAAATACTCCCACAGGTGGCTTCGCGACGAGGTCCAGGACGATCAGAAATGCCACGTGATCGAGCGTTGTCCGCTGGACAAGCGGAACTCCGGGTACCTGCGACAGATCGTCTGGCTGGACACCGAGCACCTGCGAATGGTGAGGGTCGATTACTATGACCGCAAGGACTCCCTCCTGAAAACCCTCACCTTCAAGGAGTATCGGAAATATCCGGACCGATTCTGGCGGCCCCACGAGATGACCATGGTCAACCACCAGACCGGCAAGAGCAGCCAGTTGCTCTGGTCTGATTACGCATTCCGCCAAGGACTGGCCGAAAACGATTTCGACCAGCAAAACTTGACCCGAATCAGGTGACGCCATTGAAGGTGAAGTCAAAAATCAAAGATCAAAGATCAAAAATCGATTTTCGAGTCTTTTTGTTGGGGGGCTTGCTCGTGGCGAACGCACGAGGCGTCTCGTCGTCCCCCTCCGCTCTCGAATCGCCCTCCGCCGGGCGCAGTGGCCTCACGGGGTATGTCTCCGCCGAGGGGAGGTGGTTCTTCCAAGATCCTCTGTTCCCCGGGCAGGAGGACAACAACGCTTCCCTGGCCGCCCAGCCGGAGTACTATCATCAGTGGGCGAACGGCTCGATCTTCACGTTCACCCCGTTCGGCCGGATCGATAGCGCCGATTCGGAGCGCACGCACTGGGATATCCGCGAGTTGTACTATCTCTATCCCAAGGACTGGTGGTCCTTCCGTTTCGGCATCGCACGGGTCTTTTGGGGCGCGACCGAGTTCGTCCACCTCGTGGACGTGGTCAACCAAACCGACCTCGTCGAGCACATCGACGGCGAGGACAAGCTCGGCCAGCCCATGCTCCAGTTCACCGCGTCCCGAGATTGGGGAACGCTCGATATCTTCATCCTGCCGTATTTCCGCGAGCGGACCTATCCCGGCCGGGAAGGGCGCCTGCGTCCGGAACTCGAGATCGACACGGACCACCCCCTCTACAAGAACACCTCCGAAGAGCGTGCTCAGGACCTGGTGATCCGGTACAGCCGCACCGTGGGGGATATCGACTTTGGCGTCTACTACCTCAAGGGGACCAGTCGGGACCCGCTTCTGGTCCCGTCGGATTACCTGGATCCCAACGACCCGGGCGAGCTGCGGCTGATCCCCTTCTACGATCGGGTGGATCAGTTCGGCGTCGATGCCCAGTGGGCCACCGGCAACTGGCTCTGGAAGTTCGAGGGTCTGTACCGAAGCGGGTACCTCGATCCCTTCTTCGCGGCGGTGGGCGGCCTGGAGTACACGTTCGTCGGTTTCGCCGGAGGCAAGACGGACGTCGGACTTCTCGCGGAATACGCCTACGACCAGCGTGGCGACGATCCCGAGATGACCTCGATTTTCGACAACGATGCCTTCTTCGGCCTGCGTCTGTCGCCGAACGACATGGCCAGCACGATGGTGCTGATGGGCGTCATGCAGGATCTCAACGATGCGGAGAACGCCGTGATCGTCGAAGCGAGCCGGCGGTTCGGCACGCACTGGCGGCTCAGTCTCGACGCCTGGCTCTTCTGCAACGTGGCCGAGAACAGCGTCCTCCACGACCTGAGGGACGACAGCTTCCTGAGAATGGAACTGGCGTACCACTTCTGATTGAGCACACCTTCTCCCGTCGTCCCGTCTCGACGGCGATCGCACCGGGAGAATGGTTATTCCTTCTTGAGGTGTCTTCGAAGCGACGTTGCGGCTGCCTCTGCGCCGATCTTCTCGGCAACCTCCAGCGGGGTCATCCCACCCACTGGAATCAGGTTGTGCTTTTCGGCTAACTCCTCCTCGGAAACGCTCGGGAATCGCAGGTGCGGGTACGCATCCTTCACCCGAACGTTGTTCTCCGCCTCTGTTTGTGAAGCAGATACGTCCAGCCAATTGCCTGCATATGTGCCGGGAGGAAACCTGATGGTCGGGTCGGCCCTATGCTCCAACAGCAAGGCAAGTCGATGTGGCGGTCTCGCCGCTACCCTCGGATTGTCATTCCCGCGAATGCGGGAATCCACGTCCTTGGGACACGCCAGATCCTGAGGTTCCTGGATTCCTGCTTCCGCAGGAATGATAGAGTCGCGTGTGTGTGTTCCGATATCACTCTCGGATTGCGTCCCCATTGTTGAATCCTCGCGGGCGGGGCGATAGAATGGGGGATCGAATGTCAGGCAACTCGGCAGCACTTGGCTTTCGGAAAGGAGTATGAGATGAACCACACTCACGAGGATTCGGACCGATTCACGCGTCGCGACGTGCTGGCGGGGGCCGCGGCCGTTGTCGGGGCGGTTGCGTTGCCGGCGGCTGTGCGAGGGCAGGCCGGCGGCGTCGGGAAGATCGTCAAGAATGGGCGGATCAAGCAATCCATTTGCGGCGGATGTCTTCGAAACACCGGGCTGGACCGGGAACAGACGGCCAAGCTCCTTGTCGAAATGGCGCTGGCGGGGCGGGACCTGGTCGGCCCGAACGATTGGGACGTGCTCAAAAAGTACGATCTCGTCGCGACGATGGTGCCCGGCGCGGGGTCCATCAAGAACGGCCTGAACAACAAGGCGATACACCCGAAGTTCATGGAGGACTTCAAGGCGAATATCAAGGCGGCTGCTCAGTACAAGTGGCCCAACGTGATCTGCATGGCGGGCGATCGCGCGGGAATCAGCGACGCCGAGGGGATGGACAACTGCCGGACGATCCTTGTCGAGGCGGTTAAGATTGCCGAGGACGCCGGCGTGACGATCTGCATGGAGCTGCTCAACAGCAAGGTGGATCACCCCGGCTACATGTGCGACAACTACGCGTGGGCCTTCGAGCTGTGCCGGCGGGTGAACTCGCCCCGGTTCAAGATGCTCTTCGACATCTACCACATGCAGATCATGGAGGGCGACCTGATCGCCACGATCAAGCAGAATATCCAGCACATCGGACACTTCCACACCGCCGGTGTGCCGGGCCGGCACGAGTTGGATGAGAACCAGGAGATCTACTATCCCGCCGTCATGCGAGCGATTGTCGAGACGGGCTATCAGGGCTACGTGGCTCACGAGTACACCCCTGTCCGCAACGCGCTGGAGTCGCTCGTGCAGGCGGTGAAGACCTGCGACGTGTGAGGCAAATCAAAAATCAAGGATCAAAGATCCGACTAACGGAGTCCCGGCCCGCCGGGACGACTTCCATAATTCTGACTTTTGCATTTTGATCTTTGCACTCAATAGCCATACGTGACGATTCGCGATTCGTCGGCTCCCGCTCCGTCTTTGTCCACGATCAGGTGGATGAAGAGGACGTTTTTGTCCTTCAACTCGGTCAGGATGTCGGCGGAGATTCCCGGCTCGAGTCGCGGCTCGAACAGCAGGTGCTCGATCTGGTTGTGGTGCTCGGGCCGGAACGTCTGCGAGTAGTAGCCCTTCAGCAGGATCGGTTTGGTGGTCAGGCCCGCGATCGTGGTCTGGTCCCATCGCTTCAGGGGCGCCGTGTTGCCGCCGGCCATCTCCCAGGCAGTAAGTCCCTTGGGCAGCGGGGGGTAATAGAAGCGAGATGTGATGGACACGCCACCATTCGAGAGTGTCCGCTCCTGCGAGATGTCCTCGCTGCCGGCGGCCTGCCGGGGCCAGAGATGCACTGCGTTGCTTCTGGTGAAATTCCAATGGGTCGGGTCCCACGATTTCACGAAATCGGCGTACTCGACATGCAGGGTAAGGAATTTGTAGGGGACGCCGTAGCCCGAGCAGCCGAGATCCGAGGGCGTGAGAATGGGACACTCCTGCGCCTCGATGGCTGTCGGAATGTTTGTCGTCCTGAGGTGATAGGTGCGGGGACTCTCGATGCAATCCAGTCGCCAGCTATCGACGGTCTCATGCCCCTGGGATTCGTGCCCGCCGAACGGCAGGAGGGATAGCTGTCCCGAGATCGTGCGGATCTGGTCTGCGTCCAGGTACTCGATCCGGACGCTGGTGTAGAGGCCCTCCTCGAGGGCATTGGCATCCAGAACGGTGCTGCGGGTTTCGAGCTTCCACCGCGATTTGAGCCGATGGTCCGCGAACACATCCGTCGGCTCCCCAAACACCACTTCACCGCTGTAGACCTCATACTCGGTGGGCTGATTGACCAGGAAGGGGACCTGCGTAGTGTTGGACGAAGGGATCTGACGCACCTGTTTGACGACGAGTCCGCCCGACGGCAGGACACGGCCGCCCGGTGCAACCTTCTTGTACTCCAGATCGAGGATATACTCCGTCTTTCCGGTGGTGCGTGCGAATTCCTCGCTGACGCGAATCAGCAGGTCCACGAGATTCGTATAATCGTCCCGCCAGATCATGACGGTATCGCCCAGGCGGACCAGACTGGAGGCCTGTTTGAGCGTGGGAGGCACGATACTACCCGACGAGAGGATCGACGCGGCGATCTCCTCTGGGATCGAGCCGTCCTGCGGGTTCGTGACGGAGACCGCGCCCAACTGCGTGACCAGAGAGATCGTTGTCCCGCCGCCCGTCGTGTCCAGGGTGGCCACGCCGTTCGCGAGCTCGATCTCGTCGGGGAAGGAATGGTGGACCACCACCGCCATGCCGACGTCCGCTTCGTTCACGTCGTGGCGGAGACGCTCCAGGTACGCGTTGTCGTTGTAGAAGCTGGCGAAGACCTGGCGGATGGCGCGGAAGATGTCCCGCTCAGACTGCCGGTTCGGATCGCATGCGCAGGGGCCGTCGTCGTCGGAATCGATTGCGTCGGCCAGGCAGCCGCTGTAGCTGTCGTAGAGTCCAGCCCCGATGAAGTCCATGCTGTCCTCGACGTTGGTCGAGCTGCGGAACCGCAGTGGGACGCTCCGATCGAGGCCGTATTGAGGATCGGTCAGCACGCTGATGACCGCTTCCCGCAACTCGTCGCTGAAGTCGGCGACATCGGCATTGGTGAACAGATTGCGGATGCAGGCCAGGTCTTGGGAGAGCGTCTGCATGTCCGAAGGCGGATACGACGTGTACTCCGCCAGTCGCCGGGCGATTTCCTCCCGCAGCGTCGGGCCGACGATCTCCGGCCGGATCTGCCACTGGGTCGGCTCGTTCAGGTCGTCGGTCAGATACAGGCCATTCAGAACGATGGTTTCGTCCGAGGCATTGTACAGCTCGATCCAATCGGGGTATTCGCCGCTCTCGCAGGGGTCCTCGATGGTGTGCCGGTTTGCCGCCATGATCTCGTTGATGACCAGGCCGTAACCGCTCTTGCCATCGGCGGCTCCATTCGGCAGACCTGGTGTGGGCACTGAGAACGGTTGCCATGCGTCGGCGCCGTCGGGGGATCGCCCGAAAGAGACGTCGTCGGTTTGCGGTCCGAACTGCACCGCGTCAAGCCGTGTAACGCCGTCGGCGTCGAACAGGCCGATGGATTCGCCATCCTTGCTCAGTCGAAAGCTGGTGTGCGCGGGGCCCTGGTCGGTGTCTTCATCGGCCCAGAACAGGATATGCTCTCCGGGCCCGAGGCGCATGGTCGGGTTTGGCGTCAGCGGCTGGCTGAGAAACGCCTTCCAGAGGTCGAAGGTCAGAGCGAGGGCCTTGGGAGAGTTGTCGGGCACGGCGGCCCTCAGGATACCGAAGTTGGCTGCCTTGCCGCCGACGTATCGAATGTCGGTGGGAGAAAGCCCCTCGGTCGATATGCCGAACACCCCCAGAGACGCCGCGGGCTGGATGGTCAGAGGCGTCGGCTGCTTGAGCTGCAGGATCTGCGCCGCCGCCGGATCGTCCACGACGGTGTCCGTGTCGATCAGCCGCACTTTCGTTTCATACTCGTCCTCATAGACGCTGAGGAGGATTCGGCGGCCGACAAGCTCCTGTGCACGCTGTGCGTCGTCCGCGAGGACCAGGTGCACGAACGGCACCGCACAGGTTCGTGCGAGGATCGCCACGTGGGAGTTGGGCGTCGAGGCCGCCAGGGAAACGATACCCGCGACGAAGGGGACCTCGGCCGGAACGCCGTCGGTGAGCAGGATATCGCCCGGCGCCAGAGCGCCGCTATGATAAGCGGTCGCAATCTGATCGGCGGGGAAGAACCTGACGGTCCCGAAGGCCCATCCCTCCGAATAGCAGGAGTTGCCGCTGGCCCATCGTGCCGTGGAGCTGATCGGGATGCCCTGGGACTCGAACCAGTCGCGGCTGGCCGTCGCCGTGGCCTGCTGCTCATACGTAGGGAAGTAGAACGCCTGCACGTCGGCCGGGGCCGCGACGCAGGCCCGGACCTGATGGAACAAATCCCGAATCTCCTGGGGCGTGAACGGGTCCTGCCGAACGAACTGGATGCCGTACTCGCGGAATTGCGGCTCCGTCGGCCAGACGGCCGCCGGCGGCAGAATCACCGTGCCCAGAACCGCTTGCTGGTTCTTCTGGAACAGAGTGACCGCATTGAACTGCTGCGTCGTCATCCCCAGGAATGGATCGAGCACCTCGGCGGCGAAACTATAGTGGTAGGCGTATTTCCGGCAGTCCTGGAAGTAGACCACGCTGTAATCGTATGGCTCCAGCAAGATCGTAAACTTGACCCACTTGGCGGTGTCTTTTGAAATCCCGCGGGCGCAGAACGCGTCGTAGGGGAACGCAATCCCGTTCTTCCAGTAGGGGGACGGACTGACCGTCATATCCCCTGCAAAGGCCGGCGGCAGGACTGTCATCAGCAGAATCAACAATGCCCCTGCCGGCAGCATGTTGTTCGAGTGTCTCTGAGTCATAGGCCACGAATACGAAAAGGCGTGTCAGTAACTCTTACCGGCCTCGGTCGTGCCACCATAGATACCCATATTGATGATGCCGCCATTGGGCGAGGGCTCATGCCCGACCTCGCGGGCCGGATCGCCCGCATCCACACAGGGACTGCTCACTGCGTCATACACCCACAGACCGGCGGCCGGGTCCCAGCGACCGGCCTCGGACTGCACGTGGTAATCCCCCATGAGCCAGACCGCGCTGGAATCGCTCGGATCACGCGGGATGAGGGGGTTCTGTGGGTCTGCCCATTGACCGCGACGGACGAACAGCGGATCTTCGTCGATGTTTCCTGTGCCTGGTCGGCCGCCTTCGACGTCGCTGAAGGTGATGGAGACGTCCCCGCTGTCGTCTGCAAAGATATGGCCGCCTGTGGTGCCCGAGCACCCATACGTGTTGCCGTAGACAATCGAGTTCGTCAACCTCACTGTGCTGTTGAGGGCCCGAAGTCCTCCACTGCATGTGTCCAGGTAATTGTCCGAGATCGTGCAATTGGTGAATGCGGCGTTGCTATTGGTGCATTCTATCAATGGGCTGCCGGTTGGCCGATTTCCTGCGATCAGACAGTGCGAGATCGTGGCGACGGCGTCGGAACAACGGATAGCGCCGCCCTGCCCATCGCCCCCTTCAACGGCAAACCCGGTGATTGTGCTGTGTGAGCCGCTCACTCCGATGATCGTCACGACGGAGCCGCTCTTGGCCGCATGGATCACGGGCAGGGCCGTGCCCACGGGGTCGTTCGGGTCTCTTCCCATCAGGTGGATGCTCTTTCCCGGGATTGTGATGTTCTCGCGGTAGATTCCCGGCAGCACGATGACTGTAGCCCCCTCCATCGCCACCTCGACAGCCTCCTGAATCGAGTCGAAGGGATGATCGGCGGTTCCATCCTCGAGTGGATCGCTGACATCGGGATTGTCATGCTTTGGGTCGTAGGGTGCGTCGTCGTCGACGTGGACCTCCGTCATTGCACGTAAGAAGACTGCGCAAACTCTGTAATTCATGTCGAGTGGGATCACGGTGGGATTCTGCGTCGTGTAACATGTCCCGGTCCAGGCAGAGAACACATACCCGGGGTCGGCCTTCGCTTCGATGCGCAGAGAGTTGACACGTTGATAGGTGAACTCTCCCTCGCCGGGCTCAATGACGGACCCTCCCTCGGAAGATGAGAGCGACACGGTGCAAGTGATGCCAGTGTAGTGGATGTCTATCCCAGGATTGTCTTCTATGATTTGGGGGATTTGGACGTCATAGACTTCGTCGCTCAGCGGGTTCTGAGTCAAGTCCAGATGCCGAAGGCACGTAAGCCCCAGCAACGGCGAGACGTCAGAGATCTGGTTGTTTCTCAGCACGACGTCTCGCAGGTTCACGAGGCTCGACAATGGGCCTACATTACTGATTTGGTTGCCACGCAAGATCAGCGTAGTGAGACCATACAGACTCGCGAGCGGGGAAAGATCGCTGATGTAGTGATTGTCGTGGGCATCGAAATGCGAGAGATTGCTCAGTCCGGCCATCGGAGACAGGTCCCGGATCCAGTTGTTGTTAACGACGAGCGTCCGCAGATTGCTGAGCGAAGACACGGGCGAGATGTCATCGAGGTCGTTACAGGGAACCCTCAGTGTCTCCAGATTCAAAGCGTACTCCAGGCCCCTAAGGCTTGAGATGCGGACGTCGCCCACGTACAGATACGTGAGCATGAGCATGTCCGCTGGCGTGGGGTCCGAAACCCATAATGCTTCCTCTACTGCCACTTCGAGTTTTTCGTCCTCGAAGAAAACCGGGTCCTCAGCCGATGCCGTGCCGAGCAGGAATGGCAGAACAACCACTATCACCACTACGCGCTTCATGGTTTTACCTCCAGAACAATGTCCTATATCCATTCTACCTCAATTCTGTGCAATCTCCATTCATGTTCAATCAGTCACACCGTTGTGTGAATGGCTGCCACCCGCAGCGCAGACCGAACATGCGGCCAGAGAGGACAGTGGCGAGAGATCGCTGATCTGATTCTGCGAGAGATCCACTGTCTCCAGACTGACCAGCCCGGCCAGAGGGGAGATGTCATCAATTTCGTTCAGACGAATGTGCAACGTCCGCAGATTCAGGGCATATTCGAGGCCCGTGAGGCTCGTGATCACCGTCTGCGTTCCCCAATTCTGAGTGCAGTACAGACTTGTCAGGTTGAGCATATCCGTAGGTGTGGGGTCCGAAACCCATAGCTCGTTCTCTACGGCCGCTTTGAGATTTGCATCCGCAAAGAAGACCGGATCCTCTGCCTGCGCGCTCTGCAGCAGAGACACTGATAGCACCAGTACAAAGTACAATGTCCTCATATACCCCTTCCTCCAATCTGATGCTCCCGGATCCAAATACGCGTCCAGGGAACTAAGGCGTCGCGCATAAATAGACT
>DCUI01000146.1 GCA_002327785.1 Phycisphaerales bacterium UBA2218 | reverse complement strand
TCGCCGTCTCGTTGCTTCCAACACCTCCCATGATCACCCGAACCTCTTCCAACGTCAACACCGCACTGAAGACCGCAAGATCATCAACCAGCCCTTGAAAAGGAAGCGTACGGTCAGCCAAGCAGCCGATTCTCAGTTGGCCCGTAGTGGAAGCAATGGAACCGGTTGTGACTCGGGTGGCCGTGCCCGTGTCCCCTCCATCAACATAGCAGCATAACGCCTGACCGTCATAGGTCCAGGCAATGTGGTGCCACGTATCATCATCGACCTTGACGTTAGATGATCCAGAGTTGCTCAAGTCGGGCATATAGGCCGCCGCGGTGCCCGCAGGCTCGACGTACATCTCATAATGCCCGGCCGCCTTGGGACCCTTGGCAAAAAAGACCTGGTAACGACCGCCAACGTTGCCCATCTTGATCCAGCACGCCAGCGTGAAGTTCGAGCCGATATTGAGATCGACGTTCCCGCAATTCACGCTGTCGCCGTCGGCGCCGCCAAACTCGAGCCCGGAGCCGAACATCCCCGCGACCCACTCGACCGTGCCCTCGATGGTTCCGTTGAGTCCGCCGACCTGGTCGGCCACCGTGACTCCGCTGCCTTCGTCCATCGACCAGTAGGCGATAAGTTCCGCACGGCCCGTGGCCGCCATCAGAGCAAGAAGGCCGCCCGCACACAACAACACACCGATTCTTCCAAACATGTTCTTATCCTCCTCACTCAATGCCATATTGATACTACTTGGAATCAGCCCATCCTGACATAGCTAATTATTGTAATCTGCCGATTCATCCGTTACCACCAAAAGTACGGCCACGAGGACGGGGCCCCTTTGCCTCTCTTAAGGACCTCGTCATAGCCATAAGCCATGGGATCGACGGAGGAAGGCCGTCCATCCTTGAAAGGCCGCCACTCCCGATGTCCGTCGAGAAAGAAGATATTGGACCCGGACGGCCGTCCTCCCCGCAGATGCCCCGTCCAGTGCGCAAAACCCTGGGACGGGTATCCACCATCAAGCGGAGGGCCTCCCCATTCGGAGATGTCCGGGTCGGCGCCGGAAGGCGCATCACTGAGAGTCTCGTCGGTGATGAGTTCCATCTCGGCCGAGTGTTTGATCGGACTAAGTTCCTTCTCGCGGTATCGCCGGTAACGATCGGACGAATGGATCCAACCCTTGGAGGGATACCCCTCGATCTCGAAAAGATTGTTCGGGGTGCCGTCCGTCGTCGTCTTGTCCAGCAGCCAGAAGTACCAGACGATCCGAAAATAGCTCATTCTCTGCTGCACGGTCAACGCGGTTTCACTCTGCCACTCCCATGGCGGCCCCTTGGCCCACGCCAGGGAGAACTGCCAACCCGCCGGATGGTCGGCACCCGGGGCGCTCGGCTGTTTTATGGATGGACAATACAGGGTGTGTTTGTCGCCTTTGGTCCCGCTTTCATATCCGTTGGGCGTCTCCCCGACAATCTGATCGGTTGCGAACATGGACAATTCATTGGCCCAATTGGAATAGGTGTTCGAAGGGAACTTGCCATCGTTCTCAGTGGAATAGAGCATCATCCCCATCCCCGTGAACTTCTCGTTCGATGCACAGACGATGCGTCTGCCTTGTTCCCTCGCCATATTCAGGGCCGGCATCAGAATAGACATCAACAGTGCAATCACCGCGATAACGACAAGCAACTCAATCAGCGTGAAACCTTCTTTGTCCTCTCGCATCGATGTGTACCTCCCTTTTCGCATGTCGTTGTTCCCGTCCACGTCAGCCATCGCAAGACCCTGCAGGTAGCGTCAACGGCCACTGGGGCCAGCAGAGCAACTGTCGAGTTGCTTCATTAACGAGTAACATCGTTACAAATAACAATATCCGAAACCATTTGCAAGCAAATAACAACGAAATCCTAAAAAAAAGTACTCATTTTCCTTCGATTGATGGGATTCTGAACTGAAGTCTTTTGTTATCAACGGTTTAGCAAAAGTCCACGGGAAGGGACATGGTCCCATAGAGCCCAACTGCTTCCAGTCAATTCTTTGAAAATGGGCCGATAATACTGCTGCGAAATCGGCGAGAGAGACAAATCGCAGCGAGGAGCAACGACGAGTTACTCCGGGATCAGCGCCGGTACGAGTGTTATGTCACGGAGTTGGCGAGAGCCGATGGGCCATCACGAGGCGGTGACACACGCTGGCCGAGCTGCTTTCTTTCTCACGCACGAGATGGTCCCTGCTCATGCAGTGGGTCACGGCGGGACCTGTGCATCGTCTCCGAGTCCGGTTTCTCCCATCTCAGTTCTTCGATCCGGGCAGTATTTCCACCTCTCCAAGAAGGTGCTGCTCTCCAAGAATCCGACTTCCCTCCGCCTGGGTAGTGTCCATGACAACCGCATACACCTTGCACGGTCCGGCCGGGAGACCGGCCAGGCGCGCGGGATACCTGTCTTCAACGATCCGACCCGGTTTCAGCAGGGACAACGGCATAGCCCAGTCCCCCGGATCATGACGCGTGTACCAGGGCGTTCCCCTGCGGGGCGTCCGGCCTGCGACGCTCAGACGAAACGCGGGCATGATGTTCCGGTCCACGGGGCCTGTTACGCGCCACCACGTGGACAGGTAAAGGATTCCTCCCTCGGCTGCGGTCTGGGGAAGACAAAACGCCAGCAGTTCCACCTTCGGGGCCAACTCTGCGGGCAGAATCACTTGGCGGGCACTCTGGGGTATCTCCGACGCGAGGACCGCCTCGGAAACGGTGGGCGAGATTTTTTCTTCACGGGCAGGGAACGTGACGACAGCCAGGCCCAAGTCCGGCTCCGGGCGGGGTGTCACCTTCGGCTTCGCGATATCGATCACACCGATCGGCCTGCCCTCCACGTCTTCCTCGATGGCAAGGCTGGTTCCCAAAGACGAGCAGAGATCTCGCATTTCAGCGAGAATTTCGTGTGCCTTTTCGCATCCGGCCAGGACGGTGTGGCCCTCCAATGCCTGCGTGGGAACAATCTCGATCCTGTGGACGCCATAAGTGGAAAGGTGCAATCGAAAAAGGCCGCTCTGCCGCCCTTCCGGCTGAAGCTCACAGTCAAAAAGAAGATTCCCCATGTCGTAAAGAATCGCCTTGCCGTCCATCACTTCGATGCCTTGCAGGCGATGGGCCGAGTGGCCAAGGATGAGATCCACACCGTTTTCGAATGCAATGCGGGCCATTTCCCGGTGGGCCGGCTGCGTCTGCCTCACCCAGTTGTCGCCCCAGTGGATGGTGAGCACCAGGAGGTTGCAGCGTCCCTGGGCCCACTGGCCAAGCCTTCGCATCTGCTCTCTGAACGCTTCAAGGTCCTCCTCGCCGACGTAGCCAGTGCCGGAGTGCTCCTGTCTTGCACGGAAATGGGGCATCGTGGTGTCCATGCCCACGACGCCGACCCGAACGGGCCCGACGCGAACCAACCGGGGTTCTTGTGCCACAGCCGGACCATCCCCGATTCCTACGCAGACGAGTCCGGCTCTCTCGCACCATACGGCGGTGTCGGCGACACTCGAGGGACCATAGTCGCCGCCATGATTGTTGGCCGCGGTCACAATGTCGATGCCCGCGCCGGTCAGGCAGCGCAGCATCTCGGGTCGTGCCCGGTAGTAGAAGGGACACCGCTCTCCCTTGTCGGCCGGCGCCCCCCTCAAGGACACACAACATTCGAGGTTGCAGAGCGCCGCATCAGCCACAGAAAGGACGGACTCGATCCCCGCAAGGGGCCAGTCGTAGCCGTTGCGCCCCACGAGATCATGCTCCCATCGGGCCAGGACCGTGTCCCCGCCCGCGACGAGCACGCCGCGATCGGGCCTTGGTCTCCCGTCATCCGCCCGGCGGTGTTTGCGAACGATCACCTGGGCATACTGACACGTGGACAATTCGAGGGCCTTGAACTCGATATGGTGAAGGACGGTCTCTCCTTCCTTGCCGGCCCGTTCCGTGATGCACAGGGGAACCAGGATGATGTCGGGCACCATGGCCGCAGGCATCTCTCCGCCATCGCCATTCGCCAGGGCCCAGTACTCTTTGCTCCCAGGACCTTTCTCTTCCATGAGGCGGTCGAAGCGAACCTCGTCGAGGAGCTTGACGTCCAGCTTGCGAGAAAGGCGATCCTTCAGATCCGCATGGATGGAGACCCTCTTGCCGCCCAAGCCCGCGAGGGACTGGTCCTCCACGGGCATCACAACGACGGTCTTGCTCTTGGCGACGTCCCAGGATTCGGCGAGCCGGTTCACCAACTCTTCGGCGAGGTCCGTCCAGATCTGCGACGATGACGCCGTCGTGACAGGCACCTGTGCCTGCTCGGTTCTCTGGATCAGCTTGAACCGTCCTCCCGGCATCGGGACCAGATTGGATTCGTTGCCCCTGAACCACGAACGGAAGCGAAAGAGATGGCGACTTGTCTCAAGGACCATATTGGCGAGCTCCGGGCCGTCGCACAGGTCTCGCACACAGGTCTCCCGGATTCCGTCGGCTTCGGGCAAGGTCGCCGCCCGCCGCAGGCACTCGTTGCGGCCTGACGCCGCCAGCGTGCGAATCATTTTCAGGCAGTTCTCTGCCGTGGCTTGCTTCCACTGGAGCAACGCACATTCCAGGAAATCCGGCGCCGGCGCGGTTCCCGCACCCTCCAGGAACCAGGCATACGCCGCTTCGATCTGCTCTTCCGGACAGAACTCAAACCAGCGGGTACGATGGTCTTCCTGGATGCCCGGATCAGCCCCTGTAACGCGGATCTTGGCCCGGTACTCCCAGCCGAGGGAATCCTCTTCGCCTCCCGCCTGGCGGCACCAGACCATGGCATCGGCATAGACGCGACCGAAATGGCTCCTCTTGCCACGGATGGGATTGGCGTCTCGCGAGCAATCGACGGGGAACCAGCCGTACCCGGACAGAAAGACCTCGGTCCAGCGGTGGAATACGGTGTCCGTCGTGGGAAGAGTGCGAAATCCGCTGCTGGTGCCTCCCACGCACCGCGTCGGAAGCCCCGCGAGGCGACACAATCCGGACAGCACATAGTTGTACTCGCTGCACGATCCGGTCCCGCGGGCGAGCACGACCGCGGCGGGGTCCCACTTGCCGTCACGGACGTAACGGACCTTTCCTATGATGTAGTCGTGTATGCTCACCAGCTTGTCGAAATCACTGGCCACATCCCGCGTCAGGTCGGCGGCCGCCTTACGCATCAACTCGGCATCCATGGAGTAGTTCGTCTCGGCCTTCAGGTACCGCCCTCTCTGCTCGGGCGTAAGAACAGGCGCATCCAGGTCCGTCGATTGTTCCCCCGCGTTCCATCGCATGTTTCGCAGGGTGATGCCGACAACAAACCCAAGGTCCACCCACTCGCCGGCTTCCAGACCGTCGAATGAATAGTGGGCCAGCCGCTGGCCGTGCACGTCTGTGAAGATGCGCTGTCTGCCCTGCTCTGACAGGTGGAGGTAATGGATCTCCTGGCGGGGCGACTCCAGAGGAAGAGGCATGAATACGTCGATCCTGCCGGCGGCCTTGGACGTGGGATTCATGACGCGGTAGTCGTACTTGACCGTCCGTTGAACAGGGGCCCATGCAGTTCCCTTCGTGTCGGCGATCTGCGGATTGTCATCCGGAGTCATGGAGTCGATGATGGCCAGAATCGACTCCCACACCTTGTTGCCGCTGTCGGAATTGGTCATGATGACACAACCCGCCCGACGTTTTATGTCGAAGCGAGAGGTGCATCGAAAACCGGTTCCATTGCTGCCGCTGTGGGAGACCCATCTGCCTTTCTCCTCTGGGGCGATCACCCATCCGAGCGAGCGACGCGACTGCTCGTCGGCCCCTTCCGGTTTCACCTGCAGCGTCGTCATTTGTTCGAGGGTCTCGGCCGTCAGTGAATGGCTCGCCGAGCGATCCGGCGTCATGATCTCTATCAGGAACAGCGCGTAATCCGTCGGCGTGGTGTACAGTGAAAAGGCCGCATTCCCCTGCTCGTAAAATCGCCGCGATTTCTTCAGATTCCCATTCTTGTCGTGCCCGCCGGCATAGTTGTCTTCCAGAGACTCCCGCCACTCATAGCTGCTGCGGGTCATGTTCAAAGGCTTGAGCAGAGACCGTTCCATCCAGGCGTTCATGGATTGCCTCGTCAGGTGCTCCATCGCCGTTTGCAGGTATAAGTATCCCTCGCCTGAGTACGTGAACCGCGTGTCCGGCTCGTGCAGCACCGGCAGCGGTCCACCTTTTCTCCAGCCGCCTTCGCGCCAGTTTGGCAGTCCCGTGCGGTGGAGCATGACCATTCGGGCCGTGATCCGTTTTGCCAGCGGCTGGTCCGGCAGGTAGGGTTCGGCGAGGTAACCGTCCAGCGGGCGATCAAGGTCGAAGCTGCCTTCTTCGACCCGCTTGAGGACCGCGTATGAAAAGAGGGGCTTGCTCATCGATGCGGCCTCGAAGACCGTTGCGTCGTCCACTTTCTCCGGTTTGCCGGCGGAGCGGACGCCAAAGAAGCCCTTCCAGACGATGCGGTTCTCGCGGATCAGCACCATGGACAGGCCGGGCACGTGCTCGGCTTCCATCAGTTGCGGAATCCTCGCCTCCAGCACACCGATGACCGGCTCCATTTCCTGAGCCCCGAGTGCACCCGCGACAACCTGCAATGCCAGGACGACCATCCAGCGTCGAGTCGATGTGGGCATGAGAATCCGTCCCTCTGAATCGTTCTTCTCTTCATGAACCACGCAGTGGCAGAGACATGCTCCCGGCCGATGGGCTCTATCATAGCGGAATCGGCACGATCAGGGAATTGCCCTTCATCAGATTCCTGTCCGGGGATGCCGCTTGACTTGTCGTGACGGGGTGACGACAATCTGCGGCGTGAGTGTGAATGTTGCCAAGGGAACCACAAGGCCAGAGAAAGTGAGGAGTCATGCATCATGCCGACAACGCGTTTCCCCAGGAGATTTCATCGAGTGCTGCACAGCTTGGTGTTGGCGACCGGGTTGCTTGTGCCCCAGGGTCTTCTCGCCATGCCGCTGCCCGGCGGCTCCCCGGACACCAATTCCCTGGCGAGCACCGTTGACCTGCGGCCGGCCTTCAAGAAATGGGGACTCGGGCCCCGCCTCCAGGGCAAACGAGGCACGTGCTCCGTGTTTACCGTAGCGGGCGCCCTGGAGTATGCCCTGGCGAACAAGCAGGGCCGTGGGACGCAATTGAGCGTGGAGTTCCTTAATTGGGCCTCCAACCAAGCGCTGGGCGAAATGCAGGACGGCAGCTTCTTCTCCGACCTCTGGCGGGGATTCACAATCTACGGCGTATGTCCCGAGCAGGATATGCCTTATCAGGATGCATTCGATCCCAACCGGGTACCCAGTGAGGACGCAAAGGATCACGCGCGCCAGTTGCACGAGATCGACTTGAGGTTGCACTGGATCAAGCGGTGGAATCCGAACACGGGACTGACGCCCAGGCAGTTGACTGCCATCAAACGGGTGCTCAGTCGGCAGTGGCCGGTCTGTGGAGGCTTCCGGTGGCCCAAGGAAGTGCGATGGAAGGACGATGTCCTGGAGATGGCGCCGCCGGAAGGGGTTTTCGATGGGCACAGCGTCCTGCTGGTCGGCTATCGGGACGATCCCCAACAAGCCGGCGGAGGCGTGTTCATCTTCCGCAATTCCAACAACAACGGCCGCGAGGGCCACATGAGCTACGAGTACGCCGGCGCTTATATGAACGACGCCGTGTGGATCGACTATGAAACGGACGAGGGGGAGCAATCCGTCTCGCCGTCCCTGGCCGAGGTGCTCGGCCCGCTAAGCCTGGCCCCGAAAGGACGAAATCGCCGCGTATCGAGCAATCAGCAGCCCGACTGGCACAGCGAAAACCTCGACATGGACTGGCTCATGCCCGGTGAATCGGTTGATATACCGGTCCTCGAAGGCCCCGGCGTCGTCACGCACATCTGGTTCACGAGCCATTCGGGCTGGGTGGGCGAGTTGCACGCCTTGAGCTTGCGCATCTATTACGACGGCAGCAGCGAACCGGGCGTGGAGGTCCCGGTCGGCGATTTCTTCGCCGTCGGCCACGGAAAACCCGGTGAGGTCAGCAGCATCCCCGTCCAGGTTTCGCCCACGGGCTCGCTGACCTGCTACTGGCGGATGCCCTTCCGCAAGAGTGCCCGGATCGTGGTGACCAACGACAATTCCGACCGCTCGACGGGCCTGTACTGGCAGGTCGATTGGGTGCAGTTGAACGAGCTTCCGGTCGAAACGCCCTATTTCTATGCCCGCTATCGGCAGGAGTATCCGGCTGTCGCAGGCCGGGACTACCTGTTGGCCGATCTGAAAGGCAGCGGCTACTACGTGGGAACCGTCATGTCCGTGACGTTGGGGCAGGACGGCTGGTTCGGCGAGGGCGACGACTTCTTCTATATCGACGGCGAGCAGATCCCCAGCCTGCAAGGGACCGGCAGCGAAGATTACTTCAATGACGCCTGGGGATTTCGGGTGCGAACCAGTGCCTGGTTCGGCCAACCCCGCTGGCAAGGCTACACAGCCGGCGACGAAGGCGTCTGCTACCGCTGGCACCTGCTCGATCCGGTGTATTTCAGCGAATCGCTCACGGTCGCCATCGAGCACAGGGGCAACTGCGACGAATCCGAGGATGGTTTCTTCTTCGAGCGGCCCGATTTCTTCAGCAGCGTGGCCTATTGGTATCAGACGGGAAAGCCGAGGACCACATTCACACCTCTGCCGTCCTGGAACGAGCGGCGTGTGCCCTGGCAGCAACACCATCTCGTGAAAACCTACCGCGATGCACAGGCCTCGGGCAAGGCCAAGGCCCGGGTGGAGACTCAGGGCTTTTTCGGCGCTCGACCCGTGCTCGCCTGGCCCAATGAAGAGCCCGGCGCGGTGCTGACTCTGCCTTTTCGACTGCCGCAAGAGGGCCGCTTCGCCATACGCCTGACCGCCGCCAATGGCCCCGGCAACGGCACGTATGACGTGGAGATCGACGGCAACAAGGTCCTCACGGCCGACTTCCGCGCGTCGGAGGCTGCCGAGGCGGACGTGGCGTTGGGGACCCACAAGCTGGGAAAGGGCAACCACACGATCGCCTTCCGTGCGACAACGAACACCGAACGGGTCGGGCCTCTGGGCGTCGAAATGCTGCGACTGCTGAGCCTGCCGCCTGAAGCCAAACGCATCGAGCGAACCCATCATGAGGCGCACTTCATCCGGCTGGGCATCGGTCGTGCGCTCTACGCATATCGCCTGGCGTTCGATGCGCTCCCCGATTCGCTGGAGACGCTGGTCGAGAGGG
>DCUI01000031.1 GCA_002327785.1 Phycisphaerales bacterium UBA2218 | reverse complement strand
CGATCGTGTTGTTGACCAGGTAGAAGTACCCGCCATATCCCCCCCCGCCATAGGCGGCCGAATTATTGTAGATGACATTGTTCGACACGGTAGCCAAGCCCGAAGCGTAGAGGCCGCCGCCGCCGTAGGCCGAGTTGTTGTAGATCGTGTTGTGGACGATCACGGCACCGCCGCCCCCGCAGTAGATGCCGCCACCATAGGTATAGGCGTACTCGCGGGTCGCGCCGTCCTCCCTCCGATAGTAGGGTCCGTGATTCCTCGTGATCACGCAATGGCTGATCGTGGGCGAGCCGTAACGGCAATAGACGCCGGCGCCGTAGAACATCTTGTAGCTGTAAGACGAGTCATACGAGTGGCCGGCGAGTGTGCCGACGCCGCCTGTGATGGTGAAGCCGGTCAGAACCGTCTTTGAGCTCTCCCCATTCTCGAAGGTCACCACGGTGCCGTCCCCGTCGGCGTTGATGATGGTGTAGCCGACGATCCCCCGGTCATTGGGGTCGGTGCTCGTGACCGTGATATTCTTTCCGCTGAAATTGATCGTCTCGTAGTAGATACCCGGACTCACGACCACGGTGTCGCCATCGTTGCTGTCGCTGATGGCCTGCTGGATCGACGGATACTCGCCGGGCACCCGCAGCACGGCTGCCGACGACAACGAGCCCGCCAACGAAGACAAAAAGACCCCGAACAAGAAACCCTTTTTCATGGTATACCCTTTCCCTCACTTGCGGATCAATCACCAACACCAGCATCGCGCATCTCGTGCTGTGCGCGAACGCCTTTCAGTCTCTTCTTATACCCAATACAGACCATTTCTGCAACAACATTCCCGTCTATAGGACGCAGGCGAAGGCGTTTTGTTACAGGTTCCCGTTGAAAAAACGCGCCGCGTGACGATAATTGCCGTGATGGACTGACTCTGGACCTGAATCTCGAAAGGACACAACCATGCCCAGATGCCTGCGAACGTGGTCGCTGCTGCTTGCCTGTCTCTTGGGGGTCTTGGCCGGATGCTCACGACTCTCCGCGCTCCGGGATGCCCGCCCTCCCTTGGCGTGGCCCGTCTCCGGCGACGCGGTCCCGGAGTCCACCCGCGAGTTCCCGATTCTCTACGACGTGGATGTCCTGGTCGTCGGGGGCAGCTCGGGGGCCGTCGCGGCAGCCGTCGCGGCCGCCGAGGACGGAGCCAAGGTATTCCTGGCCGCACCGAGACCGTATCTGGGCGACGACATCTGCGGCGTCTACCGCTTCTGGTTGGAGCCTGACGAAGAGCCGATGACCCCGCTGGCGGCAGCCCTCTTTGCGGAACCCGACATGGCCGGGCCGACCCGCAACACGATACCATTCACATACCGAACGGATGGGGAGTCCGCCGCTCCCCACAAAGACTCGGACTCCCTCGCGGGTCTCAGGGACGGCAAATGGCACAGCGCACCTTCTCAGAGCGTCCAATACGACGCCGATGTGAATATCACGGTCGATCTCGGAGGCGAACAATCCGTCGGCAGGGTGCACTTGATGGTATATCAACGCGATGGCGATTTTGAAGTGGCGGATGTCACCATCTTCGCCGGCGACGACGGACAGCGATGGCGGCAACTCACGACCGTCGCCAACAAACGATTGGGGGAGGGCTCCATTGAAGAGACGGCCATCCCCCTGTCGGCTACGATCGCTCAGAAGGCTCGCTACCTGAAATTCGCGGTCCACAAGACGCCCGAAGCCAAGCGGGTGCTTCTCGGAGAAGTCGTTGTCGAGGGCCCGGAACGAGAGATCACCCCGCCGGCCTACCGAACGCCGCCGACGCCGATGCAGGTCAAGCGGGTCCTTGACGACGCCCTGCTCAATGTCGGCGTCCAGTTCCTGTATGGCTGCTATGCGACCGAGCTTCTGCTGGATGAAAGCGGCAATCTCGCAGGGATTATCATGGCCAATCGCTCGGGCCGGCAGGCCGTCAGGGCCAAGGTGATCGTTGACGCGACTGTGCGGGCCATTATCGCAAGGATGGCCGGCGTGCGATTCGATCCGTTTTCGCCGGGCACGCAAAACTTCAAGCGGATCGTCATCGGCGGCCGGCCCGTCACTGCCCCCCATGTCCAGGCCAGACAACTGCCGACCCCTGTGTATGGCGGTGATGGCCGGATCTATCAGGCCATCGAGTACTCGCTCGACATCCCCATGAAGGATGCGTCTTTTGCATCCTATGCACAGGCGGAGCAGATCGCCCGCGACCTGACGTGGCACCACGAGCAGGTCGATGCATCCGAGGAACTGTTCACGGTCCCGTCGGATCGCATGAAGGGCCGAGGTATGCAGTGCTGCACGTGGCCGGGGGCGGACAAGGTGGACCTCGGCGTCTTTCGGCCGATGAGAGTGGGGCGCCTCTATGTCCTGTCCGGCTGCGCCGACGTGTCTCGTCGCGCCGTCGAGGCGATGCTGAGACCTCTGGAACTGATGCAGGTCGGCAGCCGCGTCGGTCGGGCCGCTGCGGCCGAGACCCGAACTATCGCCTCGACGTCCGGAATCATGGTTCAGAAGCGAACCGGCAAGGTGATTGCCCCGGGCGACGTTCGCGACGATCCGGCGTGGATGCGCGCCGGTCCCGAGAACGTCAAGGTAAGAGCCGAGGAGAGCGCGTTGCCCGTGCTGGGTCAGTACGATGTCGTGGTCGTGGGGGGCGGCACGGGCGGCGCCCCGGCCGGCATCGCGGCAGCACGCCAGGGAGCCAGGACTCTCGTCATCGAGTACCTCCACGGCCTGGGTGGCGTCGGCACGATGGGCTTGATCGGCAAATACTACTACGGGCATCGCGAAGGCTTCACGAAGGAGATCGACCAGGGCTTGGCCGAGCTTGGCGGTGGGGCGGAGGGTAAGAGCGGAGAAGGCCAGGCGTGGAACAGCCAAGTCAAAATCGAATGGTATCGGCGAGAGCTGCGCAAGGCCGAAGCCGACATCTGGTACGGCGTGCTCGGCTGCGGGGCGTTTGTCGAGGGCAATCGGGTGAAAGGCGTCGTCGTGGCCACGCCGCACGGCCGCGGGGTGGTCCTGGCCAAGGCGGTTGTCGACTCCACCGGCAGCGCCACGATTGCCGCCGCCGCCGGCGCCGAGTGCATTTACACCGGAGGCGAGCACATTGCGGTTCAGGGGACGGGATTGCCCTACTGGGAGCCTGGGGCCCGATACACAAACACGGATTACGCCTTCATCGACGATCTGGATGTCCTCGATGCCTGGCAGTCCTTCCTGGCCGCCCGCAAGAAATTTGCGGATCGTTACGATCTCGGGCAGCTTATCGACAGCCGCGAGCGCCGGCAGATCGTCGGGGATTTCTTCCTCTCGCCGATGGATGTCTATCTCGACCGGACGTTCCCCGATTCGGTCGTGCGGGCCAGCAGCAACTTCGACTCGCACGGCTTCACGATCCATCCCATGTTCCTGCTCAGATCCCCGGACCGCAAGGCCCTGCCCTGCTACGTCCCCTACCGCTGCCTGCTGCCCAAAGGGATCGAGGGCGTGCTCGTCACGGGTCTTGGCGTCAGCGCCCACCGGGACGTGATGCCGGTCATCCGCATGCAGCCGGACATTCAAAACCAGGGCTATGCCGCCGGCCTGGCCGCGGCGACCGCCGCCCATACGGGCAGGGACCTCCGCGAAATCGAAATCCGTGAGTTGCAGCGACACCTCGTCGAAAAGGGCAACCTGTCTGCGGAAGTTCTCACGCAGTCGGATTCCTTCCCGCTGCCACGGGAGAAGGTCGAGCAAGCCGTCAGGACCGTCTCGAAGGAGTTCGAGGGCATCGAGATCATCTTTGCGCAGCCCGAAGCGGCGTTGCCTCTGCTCCGCGAGGCGTACAAGACAGCCGAATCGAATGAAGACAAGCTGACTTACGCTCATATCCTGGGCATCCTGGGGGACCCCACCGGCGTCGAGACACTGGCCGCGGCCGTCGCCGCCCGCGAGTGGGACAAAGGCTGGAAGTACACCGGCATGGGCCAATACGGCATGAGCATGAGCGTCGTGGACAGCCTCATCGTCGCCCTGGGCCGGACCCGCAGCGAACACGCACGGGAGCCCATCCTGGCCAAGGTCCGCCAGTTGGGCCCGGAGCACGAATTATCACACCACCGGGCCGTCGCGATGGCGTTGGAGACGCTGGGCGATCCGGCCGCCGCAAAGTCGTTGGCCGAACTGCTGCAAAAGCCCGGCATGACCGGCCACGCGTACACCGATATCGATGTGGCCACCAGGAACATTCCGCCCAGCCCGACGGACACCTCGACCCGCGAATCCTCACTTCGCGAGTTGATCCTGGCCCGTGCCCTCTACCGCTGTGGAGACTATGAAGGGCTTGGTCAGAACGTCCTGAAGCAATACGCCCAGGACCTGCGAGGGCACTACGCACGACATGCCCTTGCCATTCTTGGGTATGACAAGGGATCACCCCAGTGACTGTGAGACGTGAAATAGATCATGAGGTTGTCGTCGTGTTTTGACTGTGCTATGATGTCGAATCGGAATCAGTGCCCTGCGACGGCCGGGCGGAATATTGGCTCTGGATTGATAAAGGAGATGTGAGGATGGCAGGAAAATACCGATTTTCGTTTGGGCCGTGGAATGTCCACGAGGGCGCCGATCCGTTCGGGCCGACCGTGCGACGCAGCGTTTCGTTTGCGAAAAAGCTCAAGATGTACAAGAAGCTTGGCTTCGACGGCGTGCAGTTTCACGACGACGACGCGGTGCCGAATATGAACAAGCTGGGTCCCCGGGAGATCGTCAAGCAGGCCAAAGAGGTCCGGCGGATGCTCAAGGATGAAGGACTGACCGCCGAATTTGTCGCCCCGAGGCTGTGGGAGGACCCGCGGACCATCGACGGCGGCTACACGTCGAACGACCCCGAAGCCCGCCAATATGCCAAGGACCGCAGCCGGCGTTCCATCGACATCGCCGCCGCTCTCGATACGGACCTGATCGTTCTGTGGCTGGCTCGCGAAGGGACCTACATCCGCGAGGCCAAGGACAGCAAGGTCGCCGTGGACCGCCTCGTCGAGGCGATCAATGACATGCTGGCCTACAGCGGCAACATCAAGATCGCCATCGAGCCCAAGCCGAATGAGCCGATGGATCATGCCTATATCCCGACGACGGGACACGCGATGGCCCTCGGATACCTGACGACGGACCACAAGCGGGTCGGCGTCAATATCGAGACGGCCCATGCGATCCTGGCGGGCCTGGACCCGTCGGATGAGATGGGCTTTGCGCTGGCCTATGGCAAGCTCTACACGGTCCACCTGAACGACCAGAACGGCCTGAAGTTCGACGAGGACAAAAGCTTCGGGTCGGTGAATCTGCGCCGCGCGTTCAACCAGGTCCGCATTCTCGACAAGTACAACTACGGCACGAGGGGCGAATTCGTCGGGTTGGACGTCAAGGCCATGCGGACGCAGAAGATCGAGACCGCGACGAAGCACCTGAGCAACAGCCGGGAAATCTTCCTGAACCTCGTGGACCTGGTCCGCAGCCTGGACGAAGGTCGCGTCGAGCAACTGATCGCCGACCGCGACTATGAAGAACTCGATCTGTTCATTGTCAACCATTTGATGGGCAGGTGACAACGGGCGAAGGGAATACCCATTCTGTCATCCTGAGCGACAGCGAAGGGATCCGGCCGGCGAACAGAAGGTTGCCGGCGGTCGCAGCCCGGATCCTTCATTCCGCTGTGCTGCGTTCGGGATGACAGGTCGCAACGTTGGGTTGAATCGTAGTGGCGGAGAAAGGATCGCCGCAGGGCATGTTAAGAAGTGAAAAGAACGTCCTCTGCATCGAGGCCCACCCGGATGATGCGGAGTTTCTGTGCGCCGGGACGCTTGCGCTGTTGCGTGAGCGTGGGTGGCAGGTGCATATCGCCTCGGTCACGCCGGGCGACTGCGGGACGGTGCAGTATAGCCGGGAGGAGATCAGCCGCATTCGCAAAGGTGAAGCGGCCAGGGCCGCCGCGATTCTGGACGGCCAGTACCACTGTCTGGAATCCGATGACGCGTTCATCCTGTACGACCGCCCGACACTGCTCAAAGCCATCGCCGTGGTCCGCAAGGTCCGGCCGACGATCGTCCTGACCTTGAGTCCTTCGGATTACATGGTCGATCACGAGACGGCCAGCCGGCTTGCGCAAACCGCCTGCTTCTGCTGCGGCGTCGTCAATATCGCGACGCCGGGGGCGGAGCCGTTCGAGCCCATCCCGCACCTGTACTACACCGACGCGGTCGAGGGCAAGGACAAGTTCGGCGAAGCGATCCGCCCGAGCATGGTCGTCGATATTACAGGCGCCATGGCCACCAAGGAGAAGATGCTCTGTTGCCATGAGAGCCAGCGGGACTGGCTGCTCAAACACCACGGCATGGATGAGTACGTCGCCATGATGCAGAGACTTGGGGCTGAACGCGGGAAGATGGGGAGCGTCTCGTTCGCCGAGGGGTTCCGACAGCATCTCGGTCACGCGTTCCCCCAGGATAACATTCTCAGGAAGGAGCTTGGGACCCTGGTTCACACGTTTTGAGGAGAGTTGCCATGGGGAGAAAGAGCAGTATCCTGGCGCCGCAGTGGTGGGACTACACGACGCTGGACGACGAGATCCTCAACGACGCGGCCCGCCTGACTGCGGACGATATGGCCGCCCTGAACCGGGAGGGTTTTCGCGTCGTCTTCTATGACACGCTGGAGGATTTCTATCTCGCCGAAGCCCTGGAGTACATCACGGCCTGGCGACAGGCGAGGGCGAACGCCCCCGCCGGCATCTGTGGACCTATCGGCCCGACCGAGCAGCTTCCGCTCGTCGCCCGGCTGGCCAACGCCCTGGAACTGGACCTTCGCAACGCGCACTTCTGGGGCATGGACGAGTGGTACGTGGATGGACGCGAGGTCCCGCCGACTCATCCCCTGTCGTTCGCCCGAGCCGACCGGGAGTTGTGTTTCGACCGAATTCGCCCGGACCTGAAGATGCCCGCGCACAACATCCACTTCCCGACGGCCGACATCTCGGCGTACACGAAGAGCTGGGACGGCGTCCGATGCGTCGTCATGCAAGGCGGCCAGGGCGATATCAAACACTGGGCATTCAACGACCCCGTCCGCCGGGAGGGCAAGTACAAGGACCGCCCCCCCGCTCCCGATGAGTTTCGCCGGCTCGGCACGCGAGTCGTGGACCTGCATCCGGTCACGGTCATGCAGAACGCCCGGACCAGCGGCGGCGGCGTAGTCACCGGCGTACCAACCCAGGCGATTTCCGTGGGTCCGGCCGAGACGTGGAAGGCCGAGAAGGTGTCCATCTGGCAGGCGGGCACACATGACAACCCGTTCGGGATGCGTCTGACCACCTTGATGATCGGCAAGAAAATCCCGGACAGTGCGGTCCCGATGTCCCTGCTGGCGGACCACCCGAACGTGCAGTTCAACTTCTACCGCCCCGCAATCGGCACCTGTGAGGCCGAGATGCATTGATGCCCCGTAGCACGGAGAAATGACCGATGGCTGTGGACGTTCTGATTCTCAATACGGCGGTGGTGGATTTGCGGCGGCCGGACTTCGCGTTCACGGATGCGCTCGTGGGCAAAGGCGGCCTGGCAAAGTGCAAGACCCAAGACATGCCCGCGTATCCCCAGGACCAGATCAAACAGTGGATCGACGGGGGCTTTGCCACGGCCGGCGGGCCCGGCAACACCGCCCCGCTGATCGCGAGGACCGGCCTGAAGGTCGCCGTCGGCGTCAATCTCGGCAAAGGCGACTACGACGGCCTCGACGCCCAGGGACGCTTCTTCCACGATGTCATGACCTCCAACGGGATCGACATGTCGGCGACCCACATCCACCCCACGCTTCCAACGGGCGCCACATTCATCCACAGCTCTTCCGGCGGCGACCGCGGCGGCATCGCCTACTTCCCGAACGCCAACAACGACTTCAACTTCGAGATTTTCCAGCAGGCCGTGGAGCGCCTCAAGCCGCGGATCGTCTACTATATGTACTCCGGACTCTCCGATCGCGGCGACGCCAACGGCGGCAGCGATCTCGCCGATTTCATCCGATGGTGCCGCCAGATGGGAGCGGTGACCATCGCCGACAGCCACACCCTGACCGGCAACCCGCACAAGCTCATCGCCGAGGGAAAGTCGGTGAAAGAGTACCGGCTCCTCGAGCCGCTCCTGCCCGAGCTGGACCTGTTCTTCACATCGTCCGACGAGGCGAAGCTGATCGAGAACACGCTGTGCCGCAAGCCCGCGCGGGGGGACCTCGACGAGCACGCATACAACGTGTATTTCCTCGAATTCCTGACCCGCAAGTTCTGGCCCGATGACGACCGGACAAAGCTCTTCGGCGTCACCGTCAGCGACGGCGCCTACGAGAAGCACATCCTCCCGGACGGCCGCACGGACTGCCCGGTCAAGGTGACTTCGCGTTTCATGGCCGGCGAGGTGGTGGATCTCGTCGGCGCCGGCGACTCGTTCCGGGCGGGTTTGATCGCCTACGTTGCCAGCAACCTGGAGGCATTCCGCAAAGGCAGGATGGACTTCCGCGAGGCGGTGCAGGCAGGCAACCTCTTCGCCTCGCTCTACATCAAGGCCCCGCTCGGCGACCGGTACGGGAATATCCGCCCTTATCCGAGGATGCTGCAAGTCCTCCGGACCAAAGGCGGTTTCGAAAGTATGGAGGCATTACAGCAGGCGTTGAGTTAGGCGAAGGTCGTGAATCGGGCGCCATGCTCACGCGAGCATAAGCATGCTTTCTTGTGGAGCAGTTGACGATGGCAGCAAAGAAGACACAATTCGATTGGCAGGGCAAGGTAATCAATCTCTCGCAGATCGGCGGGATTGAGACGTCTGTTCTCGATGATGGGCCGGGCCGTGGCACACGGATCGCCTGGGTGAATACCGGGTCGGGCCTGCGATATAGGGTCGTGATCGACCGTGGGCTGGACATCGTGGATGCTTTCTACAATCAGCACAGCTTGGCGTGGCTCAGCCACGCGGGAGTGACTGCCGCCCGGCCGGATGCAAACAAAGGGATCGAGTGGCTCTGGACATTCGCCGGCGGCCTGCTGACGACCTGCGGCCTGACCCACGCCGGCGGGCCCGAGAGCGACCCGTTCGGCGAGCGCGGCCTGCACGGGCGGGCCAGCAACCTGCCGGCGCAGGTGGAGTCGATCATCCAGCCGAACCTCACCACCGGCAAAACGGATATGAGCATCACGGCCGTGATGCGGGAGTCCTGCGTCTTCGGACCCAACCTGGAGCTGCGGCGGACCATTTCGAGCACGCTCGGCGAGCCGACGATCCATGTGTACGACGTTGTCACGAACGTGGGGAACTCCCGGACGCCGCACATGATTCTCTATCACTGCAACTATGGCTGGCCCCTCGTCGATAAAGGCACCCAGATCGTCTGGAAAGGCCGGTGCGAATCTCGTGGCCTCGCCATGGACAACGCCATCTTCAACGAACAGCACGATTTCCGCACCTGCCAAGGCCCGCTCGAACGGCATCGCGGCACAGGGGAGGCCTGCGGCTTCATCGATGTCACGCCCGACGACAACGGGATGTGCACCGTCGGCCTGTACAACGCCAGGCTCAGCCTGGCGGTCGCCACGCGATACAAGAAGAAGCAACTGCCCTCGCTGGCGAACTGGCAGCACTGGGGGCCGGGCGAATACGTCACGGGCCTGGAGCCGGGGACGAACCCGCCCATCGGCCAGGGCAAGGCGCGCGAGATGAAGCAACTCATCCACCTCGATCCGGGCGCGAGCCGGACGTACGAACTGGAGATCAGCGTCCTCACCGAGACACGCGAAATCCGCAAGTTCCTGAAAGCGGCGGGCCGGTAGCATGGGTGAGCATGTCTTTGTTGGGTTTGGATTCGGACCGATCCAGGCGGGCCTGTTCGCCAAGGAGGCGTTCGAGAGCGGCAACTTCCGGCGGATCGTCATCGCCGAGATCGACCAGGAGCTCGTGGACGCCGTTCGGTCGAATCGCGGGACGTATTACGTCAACGTCGCCCGAAGCGACCAGGTCGAGACGGTCCGGATCGACAACGTCGAACTGTTCAACCCCCTCAGCGGTAGCGAAGTCCGCGCAGCTCTCGCGCAGGCTACGGAGATAGCGACCTGCCTGCCCTCCGTCAACTTCTACGATTCCAGCAAGCCCAACAATGTGGCAGCCCTGATCGCCGAGGCTTTGCAGGCCCGCAAATCCGATGCAACGATCGTGTATGCCGCTGAGAACAACAACCATGCAGCGGAGATTCTGGAACAGGCCGTCGCAAAGAGGTTGAACGCCGCTCTACCGCCCAAGGTCCAGTTCCTCAATACAGTCATCGGCAAGATGAGCCAGGTCGTGACCGATCCGGCCGAGATCACCGAACGGGGTCTTGCGTCTATCGCGCCAGGCATCGGCCGCGCGTTTCTGGTGGAAGAATTCAACCGTATCCTGGTCAGTAAGACAATGATCTCCGACTTCACGCCGGGCATTCGGGTCTTCATCGAGAAGGACGACCTGCTGCCGTTCGAGGAGGCCAAGCTCTACGGCCATAACGCCATCCACGCCACGCTGGGCTTCATCGGCACGCTCAAAGGCTACACAAAGATGACCGAACTGGCGGGCGACATACCCTTGATGCACATGGCCCGAGAGGCCTTCATCAAGGAATCGGGAGG
The DNA here is from genome assembly GCA_002327785.1 of Phycisphaerales bacterium UBA2218. Classification (GTDB taxonomy): domain Bacteria; phylum Planctomycetota; class Phycisphaerae; order Sedimentisphaerales; family Anaerobacaceae; genus PLanc-01. Next base: position 2,284 of record DCUI01000031.1, on the reverse strand, counting down.
CGCCCTGATCCGCAAGCACGCATCGCTGGGCGACGATCTGTTCACCAAGTCAGGGTATCGCGATTACGCGGATGACTTGCTGGAACGAATGACGAATCCACACCTGGCGGACACCACCGCTCGCGCCGGCCGGGACATGGTCCGCAAGCTCGGTGCCAACGACCGTATCTTTGGCACGATGGCCCTGGCCCTCGAACACGATATCGAACCGCGGAATATGGCGATGGGCGCGCTGGCCGGCGTCGCCCTGTTGCTCGTCAACGCAACCGAATACGGCCTGCCGGTAGGGCGTACTCCGCACACCGATTCTTCCTCATCATCAAGTGAACGGTGTGTAGTACGCACCCTGCGAGAGCTTCGCGAGGAGAATCTGACGCAACTGCTCGCGTGGCTTTGGCAGACGCCGATCGCGCCCATCTTGCAGAGGCTCATCGACTGCACGTCCTCCGCCCGCGAGCCCCTGATCGATCTGCTCGCTCCGTAGTCTTCGATGTTGCCTCCGCATCCCGTTTTTGTTCCCTTCAGGGACAATTTGTTTTGAGGTTCTGCGTTAATCCCTGCGAGACAAGAGTTTACAAAAAACCCAACAAACTGCGTTTTGTTGATATTTTACTTGATCGAGAGAACTGGTGGATTTACCATGATTGTAGCGTGAGATCGTAGCAACACACCAGACAAATCCGGAATCTCAGAACGGCGAAGGGGAAGACCATGAGACCGCAGCAAAAGCGAGGGAGATCGAAGAGACCCGAGACGGGGGATCGGGTCGCCAGGCACCGGAGGCCGCGCGTGCCGGCGCCGGAGAGCGACGTGTGGCCCGAGCATTACCGCGGCGAGCGGTGGAAATCGGTTTATGCCTTCCTGTTCGCGGGCAAGTGCCTGCTGTGTACGCACTCCTGCCCCCTGCCAAGATCGCGTCAGTTGTCGGACAAGTGGACGGGCATGGCTCCTCGCCTGCACTGCACGCACCACCCGTCCAGTCCGGGCGAGATCCAGGAGGTCCTGCTGACCGACACATGCTGCAATTTCAAGGCCAAATGCTGGAGGCGGCCGCGGACCAAACGGGCCAAGGCCCCCCGCCGCCCGACGATCTCCAAGCCCGATCGAAAAGCCAAGCGCATCCCGCTCGGCAATGGCCTGTTCGCCACGGTGGGCGCCGCCGACTACCCGAAGCTCAGCAGGTACCGGTGGTACGCCAGCTACCACGGCTCCACGATCTACGCGATACGTTATGAGGGCGGCAGAGAGATGTACATGCATCGCGTGATCATGCAGCCGCGCAGGGGCTACATCGTGCACCACCGTGACCACGACGGTCTGAACAACCGCCGCGACAATCTCCTCGTGTGTACGCCGCGACAACATCAGGCGTGCCGAGGTCCTCTGGGAAAGCACCGGCGGTTCGTCGGCGTCTACTGGTTCAAGAACCGATGGCAGGCGAGAATCCGCTACCACGGCAAGACGTACTACGTCGGATGCTTCGTCGAGGAGACCGAGGCGGCCAAGGCCCGCGACCGCAAGGCCTACGAGCTCTGCGGCGACCTCGCCTATCTCAACTTCCCCGAGGACCTGCCCCTATTACGCAAATTGTACCCCAAGGGGCGCACGCGAAGCCGCAAAGCCACGAAGAAGAGCCGATCTTGACCTTTGTCGCTGCGCGGTTCGCTGACCCATTCGCCAAGTGAAGATAATAGATTCTCAGGATGTTGCCGGTCCGGTCGGCCGATAGTATAGTGGAGCCGTTGGCGGCTGGGTCAGCCCTCAAAATACAAATTATGGACCTGCTACCAAGCCTACGCACCTAAGCGGTTCTTGACCTGCTGCGAGGCAAGCACGCCCGAAACGGTCGTGCGGGGGGGAGTCTTTCGCGTTGGGGCCTCCGGCTTGAGACACGAGCGAGGTCCAATCCCAGCGATCCCCCGGAATCCGCGTGCGGCGTGTATCTTCTCACCTTCCGATCTGCGAGCCTGGCGTGAACAGCGGCTCGGCGTGAAGACAGCCAACGGCAACAGAGCAGCGGAGAAACCCCGCCGCTGGCAATGACTCCATTATACCCATCGCGGCAAGGGAATTCTATGCGTAGGCCCACGTATTCTCGGGAAATCTACATGGTGAACACGTCGTGGAAATAGTCCCAGAGCCAGGACTTCGTGCCGTCGGGACGGATGAGCCAGAAGCCCCGGACTGCGTCGTTGCTCCTGACGGGAGGCTTGGCGTTCGGGTCCTTCAACTCGTTGCAGTAGAGTTGCCAGTACACGATGTAAGTGACCGTCAATAAATTACA
>DCUI01000248.1:3871-4919 GCA_002327785.1 Phycisphaerales bacterium UBA2218 | reverse complement strand
GGCAGACCGCCGGTGATGTCCTTGGTCTTCTTGGCCGTCTCGATGGGCAGCTTGGCGATGATCTCGCCCTGCCGGACGCGCTTGCCGTTCTCCACGAGCACGTAGCTCTTCGCGGGCAGGCGCATCTCCGCCGGCTGGCCCGTGTGCGCCACGGTGATGGTGCGCCCCTTCTCGTCGTGCAGCAGGATGCGGGGACGAAGGTTGGAGTCCTTGGTCTCGATGACCATCTTCTGCGACAGACCGGTGTCTTCGTCGATCTTCTCGGAGATCGTGATGTTCTCCTCGAGGTCCTGGTACGACACGACGCCGTCGACCTCCGCGAGGAAGGTCTCGGAGTACGGATCCCACAGGGAGAGCTTGTCGCCGGGCTTGACGGCGTCGCCGTCGCGCACGAGCAGGCGGGCGCCGTAGACGAGGTTGTAACTCTCCTTCTCACGTCCGGCCTCGTCGAGGATGATCAACTGGCCGTTGCGGTTGAGCACGATGGCCTCGTTGACCAGCCCGGTCTCGGGATCGAAGCGATCGGCCTTGCGGCATCGTTCCAGGCGGACGATACCCTTGGTCTGGGCCTCGATGGAGGAGGTCTCACCCTTGAGCTGGGCGGCGCCGCCGATATGGAAGGTACGCATCGTCAACTGCGTACCGGGCTCGCCGATGGACTGCGCGGCGATGGTGCCCACGGCCTCGCCCACCTGAACCATGTGCCCGCGGGCCAGGTCGCGGCCGTAGCACAGCACGCAGACGCCGCGCTTGGATTCGCAGGTCAGCGTGGAACGGATCTTGACGCGGTCGATGCCGGCCTGCTTGAGGCGCTCCGCCCGCTCCTCATCGACCATTTCGTTGGAAAATGCAATGATTTCATCGGTGTACGGATCGTACACGTCTTCCAGCACCACGCGGCCGAGCAGCCGCTCGGAGAGCTCCTCGATGGTGCGGCCGCCGTCGGTGAGCTTGGTCAGTTCGATGCCCTTGCCCGTGCCGCAGTCATATTCGGCCACGATGGCGTCCTGGGCCACGTCGACGAGACGGCGGGTCAGGTAGCCGGAGT
>DCUI01000248.1:1281-3792 GCA_002327785.1 Phycisphaerales bacterium UBA2218 | reverse complement strand
TCCGCCATGATGAAGATCGGGTTCAGCGTGTTGGTCTCCACGTTGGTGTTCGTGATGGGGTCGAAGACCATCTCCTTGGCGATCTCGAGCATCATCTCGGAGGCGACCTCGTCAGCGACGTTGGACCACAAGTCCACGATTTTATTGTGTTTTTCACCCGCGGTGATGTAGCCTTCGCTCTCCTGCTGGGTGATCGTCTCGAGCTCGATCTCGGCCTGCGCGAGCAGCGCCTTCTTCTTGGTCGGGATGTGCAGGTCGTCGACGGAGACGGAGATGCCGGCGATGGTCGAATACTTGTAGCCGAACGTGCGCAGGGCGTCGGCCAGCAGGACCGTGGCCTTGTCGCCCTTGAGGCGGTAGCAGCGGTCGATCAGTTTCGCGAGGCTCTTCTTGTCGAGGACCTTGTTGACGAGCTCGAACGGGATCCCGTCGGGCACCAACTCATACACCAGCACGCGGCCGCAGGTCGTGCGCATCACGCTCTCGACGCGGTTGCCGTTCTCGTCCCAGTTGTGCATGCGGACGTGGATCGGAGCGTGCAGGTCCAGCGCGTTCTGGTCATGCGCCATGCGGACCTCGTTGATGCTGGAGTAGCAGCCCACGAAGGGCACGCCGGGCAGCCCGTCGCGGTACATGCCGCGGGCCACGGGGCGCTCGCGGGTCACGTAGTACAGGCCGAGGACGATGTCCTGGGTCGGCACGATGATGGGCTTGCCGTGGGCCGGTCCGAGGATGTTGTTGGTGGACATCATCAGGACGCGGGCTTCCATCTGGGCTTCCACGCTCAGGGGAACATGGACGGCCATCTGGTCACCGTCGAAGTCGGCGTTGAAGGCNNGGATGCAACTGGATGGCCTTGCCCTCGATCAGGACGGGCTCGAACGCCTGGATGCCCAGACGGTGCAGCGTGGGAGCGCGGTTGAGCAGCACCGGGTGCTCCTTGATGACCTTGTCGAGGATGTCCCAGATCACTTCCTGCTCGGTCTCCACCATCTTCTTGGACATCTTGATCGTGTTCGCGTGGCCCTGCTTCTGCAGTTCGTGGTAAATGAACGGCTTGAACAGTTCCAGCGCCATCTTCTTGGGAAGACCGCACTGATGCAGGCGCAGCTCGGGACCGACGACGATGACGGAGCGGCCGGAGTAGTCGACGCGCTTGCCGAGNNCTTGCCCTTGAGCATGTCGGACAGGGACTTCAGCGGGCGCTTGTTGGTGCCCGTGACGCTCTTGTTGCGGCGTCCATTATCAAACAACGCATCGACGGCTTCCTGAAGCATCCGCTTTTCGTTGCGGATGATGATCGAGGGGGCCGTCAGTTCGATGAGCTTCTTCAGCCGGTTGTTGCGGTTGATCACGCGGCGGTACAGATCGTTGAGATCCGACGTCGCGAAGCGACCGCCGTCCAGAGGCACCAGGGGACGCAGATCCGGCGGCAGCACCGGCAGGATCTTCACCATCATCCATTCGGGCTTGTTCTTGGACTCGCGGAAGGCGTTGACCGTCTTGAGCCGCTTGGCCAGCTTCTTGCGCCGGGTGTCGTTCTTCTCGTCGCGGATCTCCTCGCGCAGCTCCATCGCCATCGTGGAGATGTCGACCTGGGAGAGGAGCTCATAAATGGCCTCGCCGCCGGTCTCGGCCTTCACGTAGCCGACGCCGTACTGATCCTCGAGATCCTGGTACTCGCGTTCCTTCAGGACGTCACCCTTGGCGAGGTGGCTGCCCAGCGGGTCCGTGACGATGTAAGCCTCGCAGTACAGGATGCTCTCGAGCTGCTTGAGGCCGATGTCCAGGACGTTGCCGATGCGGGACGGCAGGCTGCGCAGGAACCAGATGTGCGCCACGGGGGACGCCAGCTCGATGTGCCCGAGCCGCTCGCGTCGCACCTTCGAGGAGATGACCTCGACGCCGCACTTTTCGCAGACCACGCCACGGTGCTTCATGCGCTTGTATTTGCCGCAGTTGCATTCATAGTCCTTCACGGGTCCGAAGATCTTCGCGCAGAAGAGACCGTCCCGCTCGGGCTTGAAGGTGCGGTAGTTGATGGTTTCGGGCTTCTTTACCTCGCCATGGGACCATTCCAGGATGTCTTCCGGGGAAGCCAACTGGATCTTGATGGCGTTGAAGTCACGGGTTTCCTGAGTAGGATCGAAAAAACTGAAAAGATCTTTCATCGGGTATGACCTCGACAGGAAAAGAGAAACTCAAAAGGAACCGTCAGTGAAGGTCTTTAACCTTCGCGACTCGCCGTGCGCGTGTCGTCGCCGACCGTCTCCATGTTGAGGCACAGACTCTGCAGCTCCTTCAACAAAACGTTGAACGATTCGGGCAGGCCCGACTGCAGGGTGTTGGTCCCCTTGACGATGGCTTCGAACATCCGCGTCCTGCCGGTGACGTCGTCGGACTTCACCGTCAAGAATTCCTGCAAGGAATAGGCAGCGCCGTAGGCCTCGATGGCCCACACTTCCATTTCACCGAGTCGCTGCCCACCGAACTGGGCCTTGCCGCCCAGCG
>DCUI01000248.1:903-1236 GCA_002327785.1 Phycisphaerales bacterium UBA2218 | reverse complement strand
CCTCGCCGGTGCGGCCGTCGAACAGGACCATCTGTCCGGAGGTGTCCTGACCGGCCATCCTCAGGAAGGACTTGATCTCGTCCTCGTTGGCGCCCGCAAAGACGGGCGTGAAGATGTGCAGACCCTCGCGACACTTGTCGCCCCACTTGCGCAGATCCGAGTCGGACAGACGCGAGATGAACTTCTGCGCCTTGGCCGTGGTGTAGATCTTCTTCATCTGGGCGCGAACCACCTCGGGGTGCCACGCCACGCGGTGCACGTACTCGTTGATCTGCCGTCCGAGCTCCTTGGCGGCCAGGCCGAGATGCGTCTCGAGGATCTGACCGACGTTCA
>DCUI01000248.1:0-839 GCA_002327785.1 Phycisphaerales bacterium UBA2218 | reverse complement strand
CCGGCCATCTTGTCACCCACGGAGAGCTTGCGCTTGATCGCGACGTAGACCTTGACCTTCTTGAGCACGCCCGTGCCCAGATCGTCGGTCTTGGTCAGCCGGGCGATCTTCTCGCGATAGGACGTCTCGATCTCAAGAATGCTGTCATTGAGCGCCTTGGCAAGACTTTCGAGTTTGTTCTCCACGATGCCGTTAGAGTCCTTGATCTGGATTTCGGACCAATAGCGTCGCGGAACCTTGTCGATGATGTGCCCCTCGAGGGTCTGGCCCTTGGGAAGAAGCACCTTGTTGGAATCATCGATCAGACGGGCCGATGTGGTCTGCCCGAGAAGCAGTTTCTTCATGCGGGAATAGAAACTGTCGGAGAGGATCCGGATCTCGTCCATCTGGTCGGTCAGCAGACTTTCCTTCAAGGACTCCTCGATTTCGCGGGCCCGCTTGTCCTTCTCCTGGTTGCGCCGGGAAAAGATCTGCGCCGAGATGACGATGCCCTGCACACCCGGTGGGACACGCAGGGAGGAATCCTTCACGTCTCCGGCCTTCTCGCCAAAGCTCGCCTTGAGCAACTTCTCCTCGGGTGTCAACTGAGTCTCGCCCTTGGGTGTGACCTTGCCCACGAGGATGTCTCCGGACTTCACCTCGGCACCGATGCGGACGATGCCGCTTTCGTCGAGATCCTTCAGGGCCTCTTCGCTCACGTTGGGGATATCGCGCGTGATTTCCTCGGCGCCGAGTTTGGTCTCCTTGGCATCGCACTCATACTCCTCGATGTGGATCGAGGTGAACACATCCTCCCGGACCAGACGCTCGTTGATGAGAATCGAGTCCTCGAAGTTGTA
>DCUI01000326.1 GCA_002327785.1 Phycisphaerales bacterium UBA2218 | reverse complement strand
CCCTTGTTCTGCTCCCCCCCCGGCAAGTTGACCAGCAGCAGCGGGGCGGCAATGGCGATCGACGAGTAGGTCCCAATGATCAGGCCGATGAGAATGACGTAATTGAATCCTCGCAGACCGGCGCCGCCGAACACGTACATGATCAGCACGACAAAGAGGGTCGTCAGGCCGGTGATGATCGTCCGCGACAGCGTTTCGTTGATGCTGTTCGTGACCGACTGGGACGTCAACTGGGCCTTTCGGCGGTTCTCGCGAATCCGGTCGAAGATGACGATGGTGTCGTTCAGGGAGTAACCCAGCAGGGTCAGGATCGCGGCCACGATCGCACCGTTGATTCGGAAATCCCCGATGAGCAGCGCCTGGCCGAAGATCGTCGTGGCCAGGAAGGCCGAGATGGCGATGCCGCCTAAACCGACCGAAACATCGTGGAACAGGGCCGCGATGGCCGCCAGTCCGAATCGCAGACTGCCGAATCGCAGCCAGATGTACGCGACGATGGCAGCCAACGACAGCACGACGGAGATCAGCGCCCGGGTCTTGGCCTCGGAGCCGACGAACGGATCGATCTGCGTGACGCGCGGGAGCGAGGTCTCCCGCTCGGTGGCCTGGATGACTCGGGCCTTCTCGTTATCGACGAACAGGCCCCATTCCTCATCGCTGAGCTCCCGAAGTCCGGCTTCCGGCTCAACGCTGACGAACGTGAACGAGCGGAGCGGCTGATTGGGCTCCACGTCCTTGAGGCCGGGCCCGAAGGTCTTGTAGGGATACCATGCCAGGTCCTGCGTGTCGGGCCGGAAACGCAGGTCCTTGAGACGCTGATCGACCTCCGAGAGCGAGGCCGCATTCTGGAGCGTGACCTCGATTCGGAGCCCGCCGATGAACTCGGCCAGTTCCGGGTAGGTCTCGACCATCGGGTCCGTGATCCGCTCGGACGAGTCGATCTTCGGATTGAGGTTCTGCTGGATCTCCAGCTTGCCCTCGAAAGCCTCGCGGATCGCGTCGGAGACGACTTCATCGATTTGAGGCGGAGTGATCTCTGCTTGGGGGAATGCACTGGTCAGCACGGCCTGGAGGACAACCGGATTCACCCGGCTCGTGGAAACGGCGAAGGACCGATCTCCTTGGGCGACGACCTCCAATTTGCCCAGGTCCCGCTTTTCCTGCGACTGAGCCGTCCGGATGGCAGCGGTCACGGCGTCGGTCGTCTGGCCGGTCTGAGCGAACGTGACCGTCGCGACGGTTTTGTTGGTCGCAGCCGTCGTGATTTCATACTGATCGAAGATCTTCTCTCCTCTGGGTGTGGTCCCGATCGGATCGCCCACGCTGTAGATGTTCGCGGCCTGCAGTGCCGGGTTGCCCTTTTCCTTCGCGATCTCAATGACCCGGTTCTCCACGTCCTGCCGGGTCAGCGACATGTCCGGCTTCAAGTCGATCTGGACGCTCGTGCCGCCCGTGAATTCAATGTCATATTTCGACTTGTCGCGGGCCAGGAACATCGCGAGGCCACCGACGACCACGATAGCGGAGATGGTGAAGAAGACCGGTCGCAGGCCCATCCAGTTGATCTTCGGCACCGTGATCAACTGGACCATGAGCAGGCGGTTCTTGAGGATTCGTTTGGAGACCAGGAAGTCCAGGATCACTCGCGTCACGAAGATCGCGGTGAACATGCTCGAACCGATACCGAGCATCAGCACGATGGCGAAGCCTTTGATGTCCTCCGAGGCCACGTAGTAGAGAATGGCGGCCGTGAGGATTGTCGTCAGGTTCGAGTCGAGGATCGCGCTGAGCGCCCGCTGGTATCCGTTTCGGATGGCGGTCGCCAGGCCGACGCCCCGTTCCTGCTCCTCGCGAATTCTCTCGAAGATCAGCACGTTGGCATCGACGCTCATGCCGATCGTCAGGATCAGACCGGCGATGCCGGGCAGGGTGAACGTCGCTCTCAACTGGGCCATGATGGCCAGGGTGAACAGCAGATTCAGCAGCAGCGCGACATCGGCGGTGGCGCCCCCGATCAGGTAGTAGACGACCATGAAGGACGTGACCGCAATCAGGCCGATGAGGCCCGACCGGATGCCCTTGCGGAGGTTGTCGGCGCCGATGGACGGTCCGATTACCCGCTCGGAGATCGGTTGTTCGATCAGCCGGGCCGGCAAGGAGCCGGCGTTCAGCTTGTTGACCATGTCCTGGATTTGCGTCGGGGTGAAAGTGCCCGTGATGATGCCGCGCTGGCGGATGCCGCCCTCGGAGGTGATATTGGGCGCGGAAATGGCCACGTCGTCGAGAAGAATCGCCAACGGCCGGTTGGGGTTTTTGCTGGTGATATTATAGAAGAGGTCCCCGCCCTTGATGTTCAGGGTGAATCCGATGGCCCGGCGGCCCACCGAGTCGTTTGTGGGGTAGGAGTTCTCAAGTTTCCACTCGGGGCTGCCGAGGCCATGAAGCATCTTTTCGTCGGGCAGGTTGCTCGCCAGCGTGAAGAATTTTTCGCCGAACTGGCCGACGATTGAGCCGGGAACCTTCCATTCCTTCACGGTTTCGATTTGGACCCACACGTACTGGTTGTCCGAGGCAGCCTTCGGTCCTTTCTCCTTGAGGTCCTCCATGTATCGTTCGACCTGGGCGGCGCTCGGACCTCGATCCGCCGTGGGCAGGATGCGGAATTCGAGGATGCCGGCGCCTTTGAGCATTCGCTGAAGGTCCGCCGGATCGTCGAGTCGGCCGCGGTAGGGCTCGTATTCCTTGAAAGCCGCCACCAGCCGCTGGATCATGCCCTTGCGGTCCGGGAATCTCGATGTGAGTTCCTCAATCCGCTTGCTCCGTTCCGAGGAGGTCATGTCCAACACCGATGTGAGCTGCTCTTCGGACAGATTCAGACGGTTCAACTGCCGTCTGGCCAGGTCATATTGTTCGTTGATGCCTCCTTCGGCCGTGAGCTTGTCGGACGTCGCCGCCAGGTCTTTGTAGGTGTTCACATAGCCGGCCAGCAGGTCGGCCTGCGTCTCGGCCCCGAGGAAGTCCACCAGCTCCTTGCGCAGTGCATCCGGGCTGAGCTTGGTCCAGTCCGTGCGATTGGCCTGGACCCGCTCGAGATTGACCTGGGCGGCCGAGAGGTTCTCGCCGATTGTCTGGAGATCCTTGGAGAGGGTATCCCGTTTCTCCTGGAGCTGTTTTCGCTCGTCATGGAGGGATACCAGCTTGTTGAGGGTCTCCGTGCGGTTCGGGTCGCCCTGGGCGAATTCGGCGATCTCCCGGCTTCGCTGCTCCACCGGCAGTTGCAGGGCCCGGATGATGGTGGCCGGGTTGATGTTTTCGTCCAGCAGGTCGTTCAACGCCGCCAGGTATGCGTCCCGTTTCTGCTGGGTTTCCTTGCTGGCCAGGGGCATCTGGATCTCAAACCGCGTGTTGCCCTGGGGACGCCAGACGAGATTCTGAATGTTGCTCGGATCGATGCGCCGCCGCAGCACCGTGATCATCCGCTGGGCCAGGTCCTTCTCCTCCGTACTACTCAATCCTTGCGTGTCGATGGCGTAGATCAGGCTGGTTCCGCCGGCCAGATCGATGCCTGGTTTCAGCGTCTTGCTGGGGGGAAACAAGCTTAGAACGGCCGCCGCCACCAGAATGAGGATTAGAATAATCTTCGGTACCAGGTTCCTGCTCATAATGCGTTCCTATCGAAATTACTATTTATGATTCGCGATTTACTATTGAGCGACACGCTTGACGTGACGTTATCGCTGCCTTTCAAATCGGCTGCGCGACCCGGCGACCCAAATTGAAAATCGCCAATAGTAAATTGTAAGTCGTTATTCCTTTCCCTCTTCCGAGAGATTTTTGCCGATTGCCGAGGTGCTGACTCGGATCTTCGTGTTATTCTGCTCGTCCACCTTGAGAACGACCTCCTCGCCGCGGACATCCACGATGGTTCCCAAAATGCCCCCGATCGTCCGGACACGGTCGTTCTTCTTGAGGGACTGGACCATCTGCTTGTGCTGTTGCTGCTGCTTGCGGGGCCCCCGGAACATCAGGACGTACATGACGACCATGATGAGAACGAACGGCAACAAGGTCGTCCACGGCGAAGGCGACCTCGGCGGGGCGCCCTGCGGCGCACCGGAGGGATAGTCCGGTGCCGTGGTCGTCGCCTCACCGTTCGTCTGCACCGGCTCCGAGCCGATTCGCGAGGGGGCCTGCCCGGAATCTGTTTGCGCCAATATCCACACATGATCCATTACGGGGTCCTTTCCAAGGAAAACACAATCGGGATAGGCTATCGCAGAGGATGGGGAATGTCAAATTCAAATGCGATTCGGAGGGCAAAAACCAGCGAATCCTACTGGTCGGCGTCAATTCCGGCGTATCGGCCCATTTCGCGGGCCGCCCAGGCGGCGAAATCGCCCCGCTCGATGTGCTCGCGAATCTCGGCCATGAGCCGCTGATAGAACCGCAGGTTGTGGATCGACAGGAGAATCGGCCCGAGCATCTCCCCGCTGTTGAAGTGGTGGCGGATGGCGCCCCGGGTGAAATGGCGACAGCAGTAGCAGTCGCAGTCTCTCTCCACGGGCTCGGTGGACTCGACGTGGCTGCTGTTGCGCAGCCGCAGCGAGCCGTGCTGCGTGAAGGCGAAGGCGTTGCGTCCGTTCCTCGTGGGCAGGACGCAGTCGAACATGTCCACGCCTGCCCTGACGGCCGCCAGGATATCTACGGGCATTCCGACGCCCATCAGGTAACGAGGGGCCTCGACCGGCAGGCAGGGCGCCGTATGACGAACGGTTCTCGCCATCGCCTCGTGGCCTTCGCCGACGCTCAGGCCGCCGATGGCGTATCCGTCGAATCCGATGTTGACGATCTGCTCGCCACACTGGCGGCGTAGCTCCGGATCGACTCCGCCTTGTACGATGCCGAAAAGCAGGCTGCGAGCAGGAACGCCATGACTTATAGGACCTATACTTGCCGGCGGGCTCACGAGGGCGGCGTGGGCCGTCTTGCATCGTTTCGCCCATTCGATGGTTCTGGCGACGGCTTTGTTGAGCTTCTCCTGCTCGACCGGGAACGGCGTACACTCGTCGAGGCACATGAGGATGTCTGCCCCCAGCCGAACCTGGATCTCCGTGGCGATCTCCGCGTTCAAATGGATGCGGGCCCCATCGATGTGGCTGGCGAACTCGACGCCCTCGTCATTGATTTTCGTCAGTGCGCTGAGCGAGAAGACCTGGTATCCGCCGCTGTCGGTCAGGATGGGCCGGTCCCAGGCCATGAGTCCGTGAAGCCCCCCGAGTTTCTCGACGACCTCGACGCCGGGTCGCAGGAGCAGGTGGTATGTGTTCGCGAGGATGATCTGGGCGCCCGTGGCCTCCAATTGCTCCGGCGTAACTCCTTTTACCGCTCCGGCTGTGCCTACCGGCATGAAGGCGGGTGTCTGGACTGCGCCATGGGCGGTCGTCAACACGCCGCGACGGGCGGCACAGTTCGGATCGGTGCTCAGCAGCTCAAAACAGGCCATGGGTCAGTAGACGCTCACGATCTTGGCGCCGGGGTAATAGTATTGGAGGATTTGTTCGGCGTTGCTGCCCCGCCTGGCCATTCCCTCGGCGCCGCACTGGCACATCCCGACGCCGTGGCCCCAGCCTCTCCCTGAGAGGAAGGCCCATCCGTCGCCCCAGGGAACGACATGACAGATCGTGCTCTTGATCCTTCGGCCGCTCGAATCGATGGCCAGGCGCAGGTCTTCGGCGCGAAGCGTATCCGTTGCCCCCGTTGTGCCGACGAGCTGGATTCTCGTCAGTCGGGAGAACTGACCATGGTCGCTCCTCTCGATTGTGACGATTTCCTTGATCTCCCCGAGCGCCTTGAGCTTGGGATAGCGGGCAATCAGTTGCTCGGTCACGGTCTTGCGGCTGAATTGTGCCATCGGCCAGAAGAACAGGCCCAGCCGGGCGACATCCTTGCAGTAGGGGCAGGGCACCCCCTTGAGCGTCTCGAAGGAATCGCCGAAGACCTTCTCGCTGTTGCTGGTATGGCCCCCGCAAACCGAGCTGAAGTACGCGGGAAACAGCCCGCGAGCCGGCGTGCCGGGACTGGAATCCCGCCCGGGCGCGGGATCTTTCTCGACCAGGACTTTGCCGAACGTGCTGTTGACCGCATCCCAGACCTGCGAGGATTCGGCGCCGATGCCGCCGTAGACCTGGCTGGCCTGCGTCCGGCTGACGTCGTAACTGCGGTTGCCCCCGAAGCGATTCTTGATGTACAGGCAATAGGTGCGTGCGGCGATGGCCTGGGCCCTCAGGGCCTGCGGCTCCCAATAGTCGGGCATTTCCGCGCCCACCACGCCGGCCAGGTAGGGCTCCAGCGGCACTAGGTTGAGCACGTCGAAGGTCTGCCCGCTGCGGCCGACGATCAACTTGAGCTTGCCGCGGTAATTCTGGCCGTTCAAGCCGAAGACATACGGAGAACCCGGGTGGATTACAGCCTCTCGATCCGGGAGGGGCGTTGTGCCGAGCATGAGTTGGCCGCGAGTCAGACTGATCTTTGTCGGGCCGCCAAGGGGCTCTTTCGCAGGCAGCCCGGGCCTCATGCCCAGTCCGGAGTCGCCCGCGGTGAGGTGAAAAGACGAGGGAATCTCGACGGTGCACTCCGAGGCGTTGGCCGCAAGCAGCACCCGGATCCAGAACTGCGATTCGACCTCCATCTGCGGCGTGGGTCGGATAATCTCGCGATGCTCGCAGCCGGGCAGAAGGATCACACACAGAGAAAAGAGGAAAGCGAGGACGTTTGGCAGGCGAACACGCCCCGATACAGGCGCACGGACACACAGATGTACGGTTTTCCAAAGCTTCAACGCCCCAGGGCTCCAACCGCGTTGCCGTTTCACTTTCCGCTTTTTCCTATCGCGGGCGCCGGGTCTAATCGAGGCTCCGCAGCGACAGACCGAAGCCGGCCAGCGCCTTTTTGATCTCGTTCAGGCTGGTCACCCCGAAGTTCTTGCAGCCCAGAAGCTCGGCGTCCGTGGTGCGAGCCAACTCGCCCAGCGTGCGGAGATTGAGCTTCTGCAAACACTTGCGGGCCCGCACGGACATCTGGATATCATCGACGGACCTGTTCATCAGGCCCTTGTCGTCGTCGGCGGTTCGCTCCGGCGTGGTTTCCATCTGGAGTAGTTTGTCTTCCATCGCCTGTCCCAGCCGCAATCCCTTCTGGTCGAGGATTGCCTTGATCTCCCGCAACGAGGTCTCGCCGAAGTTCTTGTAGGAGAGCAGTTCGGCCTCCGTGATATTGAGCAGGTCGCCCAGCGTGCGGATGTTCATCTTTCGCAGGCAGTTTCGGCTGCGGACGGAGAGCTCGAAATCGGAGATCGGGGTTTCGAGGATCTGGTTCTTGCGGCTGCGCTTCTTCTCCCGTTCCTCGTCGTAGAACATGGTCTTGGAGCTTTCCACGTCCTTATAGAACAGGACCGCCCGCGGGTGATTCGGGTGCGACTCCAGGACCTTCTCGATGCAGATGCTGGCCTTCTCAAACTCGCCCCGATCCTCGTGGAGCACCGCCAGGTTCAGCAGGGCGCTGACATAGGTCGGCGAGCCGGCAATGACCTGCTTGTAGTGCTCGATGGCCTGATCCTCGTAGCCGGACAGATCGTATCGGTAGGCCAGATGGAACAGCGCCCTCTGGTGCGTCGGGGCCAGCTCCAAGGCCGTCTTGTAGTTGGAGACCGCCTCATCATACAGCCCCTGGGCCTCCTGCAAACGGGCGAACTGATAGTGGTATTCGGCGCTGACGTTCTGGAAATTCGCGCACGACCGGATCTCTTTGACTGCCGATTCCAGGTTGCCGGCATGCCGGTAGGTGGCCGCCTTCTCCAGGCTCACGTTCAACGCCTCGGCGCCAAGGTCCTTCGCCCGCTGCAGGCTCTGGATCGCCTCGTCGTACTTTCTGAGCCGGCGGAGGGTAAAGGCCAGGTACAGGTGTTTCTCCTTGCCATCCGGACCCTTCTGCAGCTTCGCGACCGCTTCGCGGTATCGGCCGAGGATGAACAGGCCGATCCCCGCCTCCAGCGACGTCAGGGCTGCGTTGCTGCTCAGGTTCTGCTCCACCTGCTCGGCAAACCGCATCTGGTTGGCCTCGCTGGAATGCACGAGGTGCGAGAGCTGTCGGATCTCCTCCATCGAGGACAGTTGTTCCCGAAACAGGTTAATCTGCATCTGGGCAGTCTGTTCCATGGATATCGTCTCCAAAAGGCAACACTCATGTGGGTACCGTAGTGACCCGCGATCTTGACGAATGCGCATTATAGAGACCCCGACAAGTTTTGCAAGAGGCATTTTATAGCCGGGCCCTGGAATGCCGATTTCGACTTGCGGCCAACACGTTCTCAGGGAATCGGCGTCTCTTGCGGAATTCCCGCCGGCATGAGCTGTCTGGGCTTGACACGCTCCACGAGCGCGACCCAGTCCTTGTCCGTATCCTCCAGGGGCTGGCCGATCGCGACTTTGCCCGGTCCCGTTACCGAAGCGACCGTCCCCACCCGCATCGGGTCGCCTTTCCTTGGATTGAACCATCGGATCTGGAACGTGGCGGAAGTCTCGCCCAGGTCGAGCTCCGGGGCTCCGCCCGAGGGCAGATACACGGCGTAGACGTTCCCCGGATCGGCCAGGCAATAGTCGTCTTCGGCCGGGGTCAGCCCGTCGTTGGGATCCATGGTCGCGAACGGCAGACGGCTGTGGAAGAACTCCAGGGCGTACCGTGTCAGGTCCCACATATGGTCCCGGCTGTGCCAGCTCTCGCAGTTGAGATCGTTGTGGGAGTAGTTGTACCCGAAGTACCACTCGACGCCTGCGCCGCCGGCCATCAGGTTGCCCCACAAGTGTTTCGTCCGCACCTCATCGTGCCAATAGTCATCTTTATCGGGCTTTACGCCGGTGTGAGCCGGTCCGATCTCGTCGAGGCAAACGAACCACTGCCGTCCGGCCGCCGCCGAACGAATGACCCACTGGAGGGTTTGCGCATGCGTGTCGTTCGTCTGGAGCGAGGGGCCCTCGAACCACTCGTATCCCAGCAGGGGCGCGTAGACCTGGTCGTATTGGCCCGGATAGGTGTGACAGACCACCGGATGGTCATACGGGTCCAGATCGTGGATGTACTTGGCGAAGGCCTTGCGCTGCTCGGTCGTGTTCGTGTTCTCCTCGCCCAGGTTCCAGACGAGGGCCGGGTGGTGCCCGAACCGGGCGATCAGCTCCCGGTAGTAGAGCTTCCGCTGGCGGCCCAGGGCGCCCTTGTCGAGCCCTTGGTCGTTCTCCGTTTCCTGCGTGACGACGTGCATGGCGATGCCGAGCCGGTCCATGTGCGAGAAGACGATCTCCCACTGGTCCAGCTTGCTGCAATCGAAGCGATACCGCTCGCGCGGATGGGTCCACATCCAGACGTCTTTGCCGTCACCGCCGTCGAGGTTGTAGGTAAGGAAGTAGACGCTGTTCATGCCCTTGGAGGCCAGGTAGTTCAGCGCCCCGATGATGCCCTTGCCCTTGCCGGATTTCCAGGTGGGGTCGCCGGGCCGCCAGTCCTCCACGTGCGGCTGGTATCGGTGGAGGAACCTTGCGCCGGCGGCTTCGCCTTCCCATTTGAGCTCGCTGACGTCGAAGGTGTCGTCGAAATCCGCATAAGCCAGGAAGTTCTCCGGGCTGTCGGCCCCGCCCTTGATGAAGTACGTCCCGGTCTGGGTGAACTGGAGGTATCGCTGCCCTACGTGGCGGAGCAATCCCTGGGCACGGAAATCCCGGCCGATTTTGTCGGTTGGCTCGATGGCGAAGGTCCCGGCGGCCCCATCGAAGAAGGCCGGCTGGCCCGCCGTCGCATTCGGTTCGATGGCAATGCCCGGCGCATACCGGAAGGAGACGGCATATGTCCACACCCCCGGCTCCGGCGGCAGGAAGTGCACTCGCCACTTGTTGCCGGTCGTGGCGCTCGTCTCGCCGGCATTGCCGTCGGCGGCGTAATACCCCGGCACGACGTACTGCTGGGTGTCCTTGGCGAAAGTGACGTTCAGCCGGCAATCCAGGAAGGGGTTCGTCTCGGTGGTCTCGCCGAGCTCCGGTCCGTCGAACGTCAGGACCACGTCGTGCCACTGTTTCAGCTCGCCGGAGATCGTGGCCTTGGCCCTCTGCGGCCTCGTCGCACACCCGCCCGCCAGGACCAGCAAGAGCAGAATCGACGGAATCAATCGACGCGACTTCATACCAGGGCTCCTTCCAAATCGTGCGTCCCCGCACGACGCCATGTCATTGCGAGCGCCTTGCCGTCGTTCCGGACGAGTGGGGCCGCCCGCCGCACCGTCTTGTCGCCCCAGCATGGTATAAGTCTCACCCAGCCCTGACAATAGAATTTCTCCACGGTCAGCAGTCGCATTCCAGTCCGGAGGTGGGAAAGGCCGGGGTTTTATTGGCCCGCTTGCTGGCGTTTCCACACGCTTGTCTGGTAGTTCTTGAAGCTGCCGCCCATTCTTCATTGTCCCACGAGGGGAGTAAGACCCTCGCCCTCAGGCGAGGGTGGTTTACTTCATCATATAGTGCTCGATCAGTCTTCTTACCTGGTTATTTCGCGGCGTTTCCTCTTCGTTGAGGGCGTCCGTCGCCGTATCGAGCCGGCCGGATTCCGTCTGGCGCGACAGCCGCAGCAGGGCCAGCGCCTCGCGACGGATCTCGGGGATGTGCACGTCGATCATCAGTTCGGTCTGGGCCGCCGAAGCGGATGAATCCTGCTTGCGATTCGATTCCTGTCCCTGCCCGTAGAGTCGTTCGAGCGCCTCGCGCCTGGCGAACGTCTGAAGGAATGCCTTCTCCAGGAGAATGATCTCCTGCGTGGTGAGCAGTCCGTCTGCGACGCGTTTGTGCAGTTGACCCGTGTCTGCCACGCCCAGCATGTGGAGCACGTGCCCCCACGTCCGGCAGGGCAGCATCTTGATCTTCGTGATCTCCTGCAATGCCTTTCGCTCGCAGTTCAGGAAGACACTGAGCATCTGCTGGGCCGCGTCTCGCGTGCGGATCTGCTGCTGCCTGTGCACGAGCTCGAACTGCCACGCGTCGTCTTTTTCTGCCGGTGCATCCGTCTGCACGAGGGCGCAGAGGCTACGGGCCTCCTCGGCGGCCGCCTTCTGAACGATCGGCAGGGTCTCCTCGTTCAGGACCTCCGGAATGTCCGGCACGTTCAGGGCGACCGTGACGGCCGTATCACCCAGGGAAACCGTGGCGGGTTTGGGAGCCGCGACCGCTCGACCCTGTCGAATGTTTCTGATGAACACGAGAAAGGCTTCCGCCGTCTCCCGGTGTTTCCCTTTTCTCACCCAGCGCCCGAGCACCCTCCGCCAGGTCTTGTACCGGCGGTCGTCCTTGAAGTAATCCCGGATATCCACCGCGAGGCCTGAAGGCACGCCCGCCTCCTCGCTCTGCTCGGTGATCGTCTTGATCCCGTGAATCACGGTGAACATGTTGTTCTGGTACTTCTCGGCACTGCCGTCCGTGAATCGCCGCAGCTTCCGGAGCGTTACGGCCATGTTGTCCAGCATCAAGTCGTTCACCGTCAGCACATAGGGCGGCACCTGCTCGGCCTGCTCGAACTCGGCGATCTCCGCCATCGCGCCCAGCAGCCCGGTCTCCGTCTGTGCCTCCTCCTTCGGGGCCTCACTGGTCACTTCGGCCTCCTTCTGAATCCTCTTGAGCAGCTCATCGACGCCCCAGATGGCTCGCTTGAGCCGCCGTTCCTGGAACCCATAGTAGATCTGCACCGGAGCGATGATCTTCAGGACAAGCAGGCCCGACAGTCCCAGACCGACCCAGAGGAAGATCCGTCCATACCGGCGCAGCGCCTCGCTGATCTCGTCGATCGGATTGGCTCGCGGCGCCGGCATCTCGACAAACCCCTCCTCCCCGGGCTGTGCCCGGCCCCAGGATGCCGCGGCGAACGCCAGCGTGATGAGGCAGCCTGCGGCCAACATCCGCCAGTACGTTCGCCGTGCCGGGCGGCCACACGCCTGCACAGTCCGCCCGCGCGCTCTCTCGCAGACGCCAACACTCTTCCCATGACCAGGAGACAGCATCCAGGTACCTCCCTGCAAAAGCCGGCAAACGCCTCTTTCATTCTACCACGACAGCAGTTGCCGGGCACGCGTTTCAACAGAAAAGAAGGAACGTGCCACGATAATTGAGCATTTTCCTTAATTGACAAGATGCACGCCCGGCGATTAGGATTCCCCCTGTCATGCGAGCGAAGGGGATTGCGAAAGGCGAAAAACGACGGCAAGCTCGACCGCGAGCATAGACGGGTTGTGAGTTGCCCGACACCATGAGACAAGCACCCGTTGCCGGGGAGCCATCCCGGCAACACCGAGGAAGCAAAAACCGACCCGAGGAACGACGGGTTTACGCGCACGTTCTGCCTCGCCAAAGGGTCGGACGATGAACCGTGCGATGCATGAATCCTCGAAAGAGGAGAATCTCCGACGCATTCGCCGGATGCTCGTCGCCCTTGGCGGCGGATTGAGGTAGTTGCAGATCGCGATAGCGACGCGGCTTGTCTTACTGCTCAACGCGTGTCGAAGTTGGAGGTTTCATTTGTGAAAGTCGTGTTGATTGCTCCCCCCCTTATGGATTATGTCGAGGGTATTCTTCAACCCATCGCCATGGACGCGACGCGTGAGTGTCCTCCTTATGGTATCTACCTGTTGGCATCAGTTCTCCGGCGGGCTGGGCATGAAGCGGTCGTTCTCGATCTCATTTTGCAGGGCTCTGGAAGGCTCAGTGCCTTCTGGCCTGAGATTGCTTCGTGTCAACTGATTGGCATCGGGAGTTCCTCGCTCTCCTGGCCCACGGCGCGCGATTGCATCAACGAGATCCGGCGCTGCAGACAAGATGTTCCTATCGTTCTGGGCGGAATTCACGCCACCATGTTTGACGCGCACGTCTTGGCAACCACCGCAGCAGACTTCGTGATACGAGGAGAGGGGGAACGCTCGCTTTGCGAGTTGTGCCGCTGTCTCGGGAGTGGCTTGGATGTCCGTAGCGTGCCGAGCCTGACATTCAAGAATTCCGATGGATCGATCGTGCGCAATCCGGCAGCCCCCAAAATGACGATGGATGAACTCTCCTCGCTTCCCGTTCCGGACTACGGTCAAATCCCCTCGGGGATCTATAGCGGCCTGGGCGTCGAGTCCTCCCGAGGGTGCCCCTTCGACTGTCTGTTCTGCAGCACCTCCTATCGCCGTACATGGCGAGGAATACAGCCGGAACGTTTTGTTGACCGCTTGGAGCAGGTTCTGCCGCACATAGCCCAGACTCGAAACGCGATCGTGCAGATCATCGATGATGAGTTCTCCGTCAAGCCACAACGGGCGATCGCAATCTGTCAGGAGATCGGCCGCCGAGGGCTCCGCCCGAAGCTTGTATTCGACTGCCGGGCGAATGACCTGCTCAATGAGGCCCTCGTACAGGCCATCGCACCGTATACCCATCAGTTCCTCGTGGGCGCAGAGTGCGGTTACGATGACGGCCTGCGCCGTGTCGGGAAAGGCACGACCATCGAGAAACTGGAGAAAGCCGCAGTTGTGCTCGCCCGGCATGGGATCGCCGCCAAAGCCGATTTCTCATTCATCCTGGGTCTGCCCTGGGAAACAAGAAGAGAAGTTGAGACGACTGCTCGTTTCGCCTGCCGCCTGTACTCGAAGTACGGCGTTCGTGTGCTATTGCAGTGGTACTGCCAGATCCCGGGTTCTCGCCTTTGGCAGGAAAGCCGCGACAGCGAGAACGTGCACGAGGCTCAGTACGACGATTACGGCTTCTTCCGGAACCTCTATCTCTTTCGCACCGGGGTCCAGCTTACTCCCAGGGAGATTGCGGAAGTGTCCGAAATCCTGTCGCCGGTGATCGCACTCTCGAGTCTCTTGTCGCCGGAAAAGAGGCTTGTCGAGTACGCCAACCCAGAACCCATAAGGCGGTTCTTCCCCAGCCCGCTTCCGGGATGTCGAGACGGCGCCGGCTTGGCCCGGCTGCGGGAAGTTGCAGGTATCCGCGATCAAGAAACAAATCATACACCAGAGTAAGAAAGGAGCAAAGATGGACACCAAAGAAAAGGGAGCGGATCGAAGGCAAGGAGGCGAACCCACAGCGGGCCTTTCAGAAGCCGTGGACAAACTCCTCACAGACAGCGCGACAAGGCTGGCTTTCACCAGAGACCCTGTCGGCACTCTCGAAGGACTGGGCGTCAGCCTGAGCGACGAGGTCAAGGAGAAATGCAGGGCAGCGATGGACGTTACGCAGATGCAGGCGGCTTGGCCTGCGGTCATATCACAAGCCCAAACGCTCGGGCCGCCAATGATTTCCTGGCCGTATACGCACACCCAGACCCAGATCTTCACTCATGGGCCCATAGTGTTTCCGTGGACCCACACGCAGGTCCTAACGTCGATCTTGCCGCCACCGACACGGCCCCAGGCCATGGTGGACGCGACGGTCCAGGCGCAGGTGGGCACGTTCTCGCCGACACGTCTGGGCAGAGTTGGGGATCTCACCGGAGACGAACTCCAGGGGATCATCAACGCTGGCGTGGACCGCCTGCTGTCCGGATTGGCGAAACTTAAGGGTCCGACCAGCGTTGGCTAAACGGCTCTTGGATATGCAGATTCTGGATCTCTTGCTGTCGTTCCCCAAGTCGAGGCTCCAGGCTCCGATGTAGTTGAGCGACGGCATTCGTCAAGAGACAGCATCGGTGGCTCACAGATCGAGATATCGTCAACGTACCGATCACGCTAAGGAGAGAATCATGGCTACCAAAAGAACGGGATCGAAAAAACTGGAGGTTAAATCACGAGATCTGAGAAAGAACATCATAACGCTGTTCGAGGAGATGCAAACGAACCGGAAGCTCCGGGATGCTTTCATACGCAATCCTGTGGCACAGATCGTCGAACGGGTGGCAAAGAAGAAGATGCAGCCCCAGACGATCTCCGAGGCGAATCGACTCCTGTTCTCGCTCCTGGCCAATGACGACATGGTGAAATGGCTGCAAAGTTATGACAAGAAACGACAGGGCGGCAGGAGAGACAGGAACCAGTTCGCCATGGACTTCGCCAAGCAGGTCGCTGCTCTGGGAGATGCAAATATCGTGGCCAGCCTGGTGAGCAATGCGGCTCAGGGTTTCGGCATTCCAGGTCTCAGAGATGGAGTCGCCTATCAATGCGTCTGCAATGAAACCCCCAACAAATATGACTGCGCGTGTACGCCCGTAGCCAAAGACACCACCTGGGGTAAACAGAAGGGAATACCTCCCGAAATGCTCAGGTCTCTCACCGAGCATCTCGTCACTCGCGCGAAGGAGTTGAGTCGCACGGGAACGTTGGCGGATCTCGATACTTCGATCCGCTGAACCCTCGCTCGCGTTCATGAAACTACGGCACATCATGAGCATGCACAGGAGCTATGGTCTCTGTAGTGAGAGGGCACTGGCCATCATGCCCACGCTGGCCTGTACCGCCGCATGCAGGCACTGCGGCTCCCACAGCCGGCCGAACCGGCCCGAAAGACTCGACTCTGCGATCATCATGGAGTCCATCCGACAGGCGGGGAACCTTGGTTTTGCGGGCGTCGTATTCACGGGAGGAGAGGCGACACTGGAGTGGGACAGCCTCCTGCGGGCAATCAGATTCGCCAGTGAGCTCGGCCTTCCTCCCCGCCTGGTAACAAATGCGCACTGGGCTGTTTCTGTGGACATTGCGAGAACCACCCTGGATACGTTGGTCGAGCGCGGATTGCGCGACATCAATTTCAGCACCGGTGATGAGCACACGCGTTTCGTACCGATGGATTACGTGGTCAATGCGGCTGTGGCCGCTGCCGAACGGGGCATCGACATCCATATCATGGTGGAGTACAGCGCGGCACGGCAGATCACCAAGGCCCGCATTCTGAGCCATTCTCTACTGGATGGTCTCACGTCGGCACAGCGAGAATCCATCCGCATTACGGAGAGTCCATGGATGCCGCTCGATCCCTTGTTTCCCGGATGTTATGCACCGGGCGATACGATCAACGAACTCAACGTCACCCTGCGAGAGGGCTGTCCGAGTGTTCTTCGGACGTATATCCTCGAGGCAGACGGTCGCGTAGCGGCGTGTTGTGGTCTAGGAATAGGAGACATCCCTGAACTCTATGTCGCCACGGCGAAGGGCAAGGACTTTCTGCGTCGAGCCATCGAGTCGGCCGAAAGCGATCTCATCAAACTCTGGCTCCACTGCAAGGGGCCGGAAAGGATTCTCGCATGGGCGGCAAGCAAGGAACCGGACATAAGATGGCAGCATGTGTACGCACATAGTTGCCAGGTATGCCAGAGAATATACAAGGACAACCACGTCGCAAACGTGATCCGTGAGAATTACACCGAGGTGATCACTGATATCATCCAGAGTCTGTGGTTCGATGAACATTACTATCCACAGCGATTGGCCTCAGTTGCCCGCAAGGAGTAGAAGGTCGCTATGTTGCAGGGGCACCCATGGCGAGGAAGAACACCCGAAGTCCGCGGAGTCAAACCTGCACATCTAAACTCCGCTGAAAAAGTCCAATTTGGGGCCTCTGTATTTTCACTTTCGCCGCCGAAAACGGGGGCGTCTCGGCGGTTTTCGAGGGTTTTTCAGCAGAATCTGCATTTCACAAACGGGCGAGAGCCTGTCAGAATGCGCGTCATGCGTGAGGCTTAAGAGCACCGTAGACAATCTCGTTCGCGTGTTTCGGTGCGTCAGTGAAAC
>DCUI01000217.1 GCA_002327785.1 Phycisphaerales bacterium UBA2218 | reverse complement strand
TTGAACGTCCGCTTGGTCGCCTCGGTTTGTTTGAGCAACGCCAGAGGGACGCTCACGACGAAGTCCTTCTTCTTGTGAAACAGCCCCAGCATCCTCTCGATGCCCGCCGCCGCGGCCTCCACGTGTTTGGGATCGTCCACCCGGACGATGATCTGGTGCAGCTCGACTCGCTCCCGCTCGAACGAGCCGGAGGTAATTCTAGCAAAAATGTCGCCGTAATATCTCCTCGCCACCTCCAGGGGAATATAGACGTCGGCCTCCTGGTCGGGGATCTGGATATTGCCGGCCTGCCCGCTCTCGCTGCGAATGATCCCGACGATCTCGAACTCGTTGCCCCCGATACGGAGGGTTTGCCCGACGGTACTCTGCGTCGCCAGCAGCTTCCTGGCCCCGAACTCCGTGAGAACCGCCACCGGGGCCTTCTTCTCCTCGTCCGCTCGCAGCAGGACACGGCCGGCCTCCACCTCGCGCGGAACCAGCTCGAACCACTCCGGCGTCGTCCCGACCACGCGAAGCTCCATCGACCGCTCGCGAAGGCGGGCTTCCTTGCGAATGATCTTTGCCGGCGCGGCCTGGCGGACCTGATGGAGGCTCTCCGCCATCCTTCGATGGTCGTCATAGGTCAGACCGTAGACGAGCATGGAGTTGCGCATCACGACGGTCTGATCCTGATCTGCGGGCTTCATGGAGGAAATGATGATGTTGTTGCTGCCCAGCCTGCGAATCTGCGAGAGGGCCTCCTGGCTTGCCCCTTCACCGACCGAGAGCATCGCCACCACGCTGCCGACGCCGAAAACCACACCCAGCATCGTCAGAAACGACCGCAGCTTATGCAGCAGCAGATTCTCAATCCCGAGCCAGATATTCCGTACAATCTTCGACTGCGTCATACGTCCTACTCATGTCTCAGTGCGACAATGGGATCCACATTGGCGGCGTTCATCGCCGGGTAGAGGCCGAAGAGAATCCCGATGGCCATGCTGATGAGCAGCGGAAGCAGAATCCCGTTGAGGGTCACAACCGTCGCCATGCCCGAGAAATGCGTGATCAGCAAGGGAATCAGCACGCCCAGACCCAGCCCGATCATCCCGCCGATCATCGAGAGCACCACCGTCTCGATGAGGAACTGGTAGATGATCTGCCGGCGCTTGGCGCCGATGGCCCGGCGGATGCCGATCTCCCGCGTTCGCTCGGTCACCGAGGCCAGCATGATGTTCATAATCCCGATGCCGCCCACGAGCAGGCTGATCCCCGCGATGGAACCCAGCACGATGTTGAACGTCCGCTTGGTCGCCTCGGCCTGCTTGAGCAGGGCCAGTGGAACGCTGATGGCGTAGTCTTTCTTGTTATGGAACCGCTCCAGCATCCTCTCGATGCCGGCCGCCACCGCTTCGGCGTTCTTTGGATCGTCCACCTGGACAATGATCTGGTGCAGTTCCACCTTCTCCCGTTCGAACGAGCCGGCGGTACGCTTGGTGGAAATGTCGCCGAAGTACCTCCGGGCCACTTCCAAGGGGATATAGACGTCGATTTCCTGGTCGGGGACCTGAATGCTGCCGGCCTGCCCGCTCTCGCTCTTGATGATCCCGATCACTTCGAACTCACCGCCCCCGATCCGAAGAGTCTGGCCTACCGAGCCCTCCGTCGCCAGCAGTTTCCTGGCGCCGAACTCGGTCAGAACGGCCACAGGGGACCGCGTATCCTGGTCGGTCTGGACAATCACCCTCCCGGCGACGACCTCCCGAGGCACCAAGCGAAACCATTCGGGCGTCGCTCCCACCACGCGCAGTTCCATCGACCGTTCCCGTAGACGCGATTCCTTCCGCATCAGCTTGGCCGGGGCGGCCTGTCGGATGTTCGCAAAACTCTCGGAGATCCTGCGATAATCCTCGTAGGTCAATCCGTAAATGCTCATATTCGTGCGCTGCGTGCTCATCGCCTGTTCCTGGACCGACTTGACCGACGAGACGATGATGTTGTTGCTGCCGAGCTTGCGAATCTGCGCGAGGGCCTCCTGGCTGGCGCCCTCGCCGACCGAGAGCATGGCCACCACGCTGCCGACGCCGAAGACGACGCCCAGCATCGTCAGGAAGGAGCGAAGCTTATGAAGCAGCAGGTTCTCGATGCCCAGCCAGATGTTTCGGGCTATTCTCGTTTGACGCATGACTGCCTTCAATTCTATCAATGTTGCCGTCCATCATATGGAGGCGGCTGTGCGCGTAGGCGGCGATGTCCGGCTCGTGCGTGACCATGACGATGGTCTTGCCCAGCTTGTTCAGCTTGGCCAAGAGATCCATGATCTGCACGCCCGTGGCGGAATCCAGGTTGCCCGTAGGCTCGTCCGCGAAGATGACTTGCGGGTCGTTCGCCAGAGCACGGGCGATCGCGACGCGCTGCATCTGCCCGCCGGAGAGCTCCGTGGGCCGATGGTGCAATCGGTCGCCGAGACCGACTTCCTCCGCCAACTCCCTGGCCCGCTGGGCGCTGCGAATCGCATCCCAGCCCAAGTAGTACAACGGCAACTCGATGTTCCGTTGCACGGACAACTGCGGGATCAGGTTGAAGCTCTGGAAGATGAATCCCAGGTACCGCAGACGCAACTCGCTGAGTGCATCGTCATCCAGCTTGCTGACGTCCTTGTCTTCAAGATAGTAAGAACCCGATGTCAAACGGTCGAGACACCCCAGGACATTCATCATCGTGCTCTTGCCGGAGCCGCTGGGGCCCATGATCGCCCAGAAATCGCCCTTTTCGAACGTCACGTTGACGCCGGCAAGGGCGTGCACCTCCTCGGTCCCCATCTGGTAGACCTTGCGGGCGTTCTCCAGCCTGACGATCTCGCGTCCATTGTCCGGAGCAGTCCGATTGCCCATTATTGTCCCCCCTGCGGCTGTCCGGAGCCGGTATCCGCGTCGCCACGGCGGCCGCCCTGCCCACGACCGCTGCCGTCTCCACGACCTCCGAACCCGGGGCCGCCGCCTTCGCCCTGGCCGCCGCCTCCGCGACGTTGACGCATCTGTTCCCTTTGCTCCGGCGTCATATCCTGGAAGCGCTGACGCATCTGCTCCCTCTGCTCCGGCGTCATGCTGTTCTCCATCTGCTGGCGAATTCGTTGCATCTCCTGCTGCCGCTCCTCGGGAGACATGCTCTCAAAGCGTTTTCTCGCCTCTTCCACCTGCTCGGCCGTAGGCATCTGGAAGCCCTGTCCGCCCTGCCCAACCCCGCCGACGCCGGGACCTGCCGGTTGTCCCTGCGTTCCCGTCAGCGACTGCGTAGCCTGCCGTCGAGGCATGGTGGGTCTGCCGGCCTCCATTTCATCGGCCGCCTTGAGTTTCTCATTGATCCTCTGGGCCGTCGTGTCATTGGCGTCGCCCACCCGCTCGCCGGGTTCCATGGTCGCGGCTCGCAGAGGAGGCGTCAGCAGGACCACTTCCCCAGCATCCAAGCCCTTGCGGATCACGATCATGCTGTTGTTGTCCATGCCGATCTCCACCTTGCGTTCCTGGACCTGCCCATTCTGGACTAAGAACACGGTCGGCTGTCCACCGACTCGCAGGACCGCCTGGACGGGGACGTACACCACGTCCTGGTACTGTGCGACGATAATCTCCGCCTTGCAGCTCATGCCACTTCGAAGCCCTGGATCGTTGGTCTCCAAGTTGATGTTCGTGGTATAGACCTTCAGATCGGGGTTCATCCACATGCTCTGGGCATTGGGCAGAGGGGCAATGCGGTCGACCGTGCCGATGAACTTCTTGCCCGGCAGGGCATCGATTGTAACAACGGCCGGCAATCCGGGGCGAACCTTGTCCAGGCTCGCCTCATGGACGTCCACCTCCGCCACGGATGACGAGGACTTCGGGATATAAATCAACTCCTGTCGCTGAAAGACCTCGACGCCGTCGGCCAACGGCCGCCGGTCGTCCCGCCCGAACCCGCCGCGGGAGCTGGTCGCATACACTACCATACCGTCAGCAGGAGAGTTGATAACCGCCTTGGCAATCTGCTCGTCGATCTTCTTGAGCTTGTCCCGCTGGCGACTGAGTTCCTGCTCCTTCGCCTTGAGGTCCGCTTCTGCCTGGACGATGTTCGCCCGGGCCTTGGCCTTGGTCCGGTCCAAGGCCATTTGCGCCTGGCTTACATCGCTCGTGTATTGGTCGATCTTGCGCTGCTTGGTGAATTCTTCAAGCAGCCTCAACTCATTCCTGGCAACGCCCACGCTGTTCTCGCTCTTGTTCTTCGACAAGCGGTCGGCCAGCACTTCGGTCTCGGATATGTACTTCTCCTTGAAGAGGGTCTCCGACCATTTCAACGTCTCGACGGCGCGCGTCAACACCTCGTTCGCCTCCGTAACCCGGTTCTCGGCGACCGTCTTGTCGTTCAGATACTGTCCCTCCAGGTACACTTTCAGGTCCTGATCGGCGAACTTCAGAGTCAACTCGGCCTTGTCGATGTCGCTTTGGGCCTGGCTCTTCGTGATGTCCAGGGTCTCCGTGGCGTTGATCCAGGAAGCGAGGGCGTTCTGCACACGGATCTCCTGGTCGATCCGGCTGTCCTTCAGCGTACTGACGTCCAGCTCGACCAGCAGGTCCCCCTCCTGGACGTGGGCCCCCTCGGGGACAATCGAGATGATCGTCGTGCGCCCCTCGACATCGTTGCGGATGACCTCCTGTTCCTTGGCCTTGATGGCGCCGGATTCCAGGACACTGATCGTCAGGGGCCCCCGCTTGGCGACGAACGTCGCCATGGTGGCCATCGGGTCCTCTTCGGCTCGAACCACCTGGAACCAGACCACGACGACCACGGCCACGATGACAAGAACAGCGACGCCGATCAGTTTCACCGGCTTGCGTGACGTGCCATTAACTTTGTTGTTGACTGTCATGCTTGATATCCTCTGGCGAAAAATCTTCCCACAATCCACGTTCGTTCACTTTGAGAATCCCCAGATCGCGCTGGATCTCCAACTCCGCGATCCGGTAGTTGACCACCGCCGCGGTCAACTGGTTCCGCGCCGACAGCAGCGAGTCCTGGGCGTCGAGCAGATCGCGGATCTGTCGTCTCCCGGCCTCCAGGAACATCGTCGTGCTTCGAACCCGCTTTTCCGCGACGACCACCGATTGCGCCTGAATCTTGAGGCTTTCACGGGATTCCCGCAGATTCCGCAGCTCATCGCGAATCGCAAGCTTGATGTTGTCCTCAAGCGATTGAACGCTCCGGGTGGCCCGCTCCAGGCTGATCAGGCTGTTGCGATAGCTGTTTCGCTGGGACGTCCGCTCGATCGGCAAATCCAACGGCATCGATGCGTTGTACCGGCCGCCGCTGAACCGCAGGCTGCCATCGTCATCTGTGTCGCTGAAACTGGCGCTGCCCCGCAGATCCAGGCCGGCCTTCAGAGCATCGGCGCGGACCACCACCTGCCGCTGAGCGTCATACACCGCGCCCAGTGACACGAACATATCCAGGCGCTTCGCCAGAGCCAGTCTCACGGCCAACGACTCATCGATCTCCAGCGGCCCGGCTCCCTCCTTGCTCGGCTGCGTCAGTTCCACCGGTGCATCGGCGGGCGGGGCCGTCTCCTGAGCTACATTGCCGGCGGCTGCTTTGAGGCTTTCGGTGATCTCGTCGGCCTGCGTGCGCAACTGCTCCAGGTCGATCTGATCCAGTTCAATGAGGGCATCGACGGGCAGGCCAATCGTGGTCTTGAACGAATCCAGCGAACTCTTGAGTTGCTCCTGGGCCGAAATCCATCCGTTTCTGGCGCTCAGCTCTCGTTGGACCGCCTGGTCCACTTCGATCTCGGAGATCCGGCCCGCATCACCTCGCCGGCGGGACCAGCGAGCCGACTGCACGGCACTCTCATAGTTGGCCCGGGCATTGGCCATGGAGTCCACCTGCCGCAGAACCGAGTAATACTGCCTCGCGATGTTGACGGCAAACGTCTGCTTATAGCGCTCGAACTCCCAGATTCGATAGACCGCCGTGCGCTCGGCCTGCGTCAGGTTCTCCGTGATGATGTGCCGGCCGGCGCCCCGCAACAGGGGTATGGAAACCGAAGTATCGACGCTCAACCCCAACGACGATGCCCCGCCTTGCGTAAGCAGGTTGGCGAGATCGATCGCGATGGCGGAACTCAGGGCCAGACCATTGGCCAGAAGACGGCTCACATCGGCCGAAGCACTGTTGTTCACTGTCGTCACCGTATCGCCCCTGGTGTTCATCGTGGCGGAGGTGTTCGTGCCAGCCCCGAAGATGTTCCGAAAGTCATTCCGTCGCAGATCCAGGTCCAACGCCGCCTGAAAGACCGTTTCCTTCTGCGATTGGTACGCCGCACTGTTGCGAGCCCCGATCTGGAGGGCATCGACCAGTGAGATCTTGAGGGGCTGGTTGGGTTCGATCGCGATGCTGGCGTCCGCCGATGGAACATCGTACGAACGCTCCGGCTCCGGCCAGTGCGGGATCACTTGCAGCTTGTCGGTTCCAAACGAGGCCTCGCCCGCGTAGGCCAACCCTTGTGCTTCGATCAGCCGGCGGCGGAGGATGTCGCTGGGTCGCTCAACCAGGATGGGTTCGGCCTTGCCGAGGGCCTCCTGCTGCTTCTTCTCGATGATGTCGTAGGCCACCTTGTCGGCCTTCTCCCTGTGTTCGGCGGGACTGCGGCAACCGATCAGAACCAAGCCGCAACAAGATAGCGAAACTGCACAGACCAGACAACTGACAGAGCTTCGTTTCATGAATGCGCCCAAAAACCGTAAGATATCTGCCAAAACACGACGTCGTCATAGGCGACCGGCTGCATCGGCTCCTGTACAAACCCGCACATCCAGCCGGCGTATGTATGGTGGTCCCCTGATGATGTTTCTCCGGGGTCCGACCTCAGAACCGCTGCCACGCATCGGCGTGGAGCCACCTACCCAGCATAGACGTCGCACAAACCCAGTTCATTGCATACAAATGTGGCTCATCCGGTTTTTGC
>DCUI01000086.1 GCA_002327785.1 Phycisphaerales bacterium UBA2218 | reverse complement strand
GAGGCGCAACCTGGCACTGTCCAGTAAGAACTGCCCCCCAGGAAGGTGCGCGGGCGGCGACTTGGTCGTCCTGAGGTGAAGCCGAAGGATCTGGGCATCGTACGAGAGATTTCTCTCGGTCGCAGGCCAGATCCTTCATTTCGCTGCATTTCGCTCGGGATGACAGTTTCCGCGTACATAGCAGCCATTACCCGTGCTGCACGCCGGCTGCGGAGTCGGCAGAAACCCGATTCCCGTCGCGGCCCTGCTCTGCTACCATGTGTGCAGTTACATTGACCAGGAGAATCGTCTATCATGACCAGGGGGCATTGGGAGTTGTTCTCGCATCCTGCGGATATCGGGATTCGCGGCGTGGGGCCGACGAGGGAAGATGCCTTTGCGCAAGCGGCGACCGCCCTGACGGCCGTCATTGCCGATCCCGAGAAGATCGAGCCTCGCGAGGCTGTCGTGATTGTCTGCCATGAGGAAGATGATGAGATGCTCTTCATGAACTGGCTGGGCGCGCTGTTGTATGAGATGGATACGCGTAGGATGTTGTTTCGTCGGTTCGAGATCGAGGCCATCGAAGGCGGCCTGCGGGCCCGGGCCTGGGGCGAGCCGGTCAACGTGGAAAAGCACGAGCCGGCCGTCGAGGTGAAGGCCGCCACCTACGCCGGATTGAAAGTCAGACGGGACGACGCCGGCAACTGGCTCGCCCAGTGCATCGTAGATGTGTGAGGCAGAGTAATCAGTCCCATCGGTCCTATGGGTCCCATGGTCTTCCAAGGATAGGAGCAGAGCGATGTTCGCCAAGAAGCTGCAAAAGCAGGCCGAGGCCCAGTGGGTCATCGAGCCTTTCGACAGGATGCGGGTCCCTGTGATCGTGTTCGCCGACGAGGAACTAGTCCGGGAAATGGATGAGCAGGTCTATCAGCAGGCGGCCAACGTGGCGGCATTGCCCGGCATTGTCAATGCCTCCTACGCCATGGCTGACGCCCATTGGGGTTATGGTTTTCCCATCGGCGGCGTGGCCGCGTTCGATCCCGACGCGGACGGCGTCATCTCGGCCGGCGGCGTGGGCTTCGACATCTCCTGCGGCGTCCGCGCCCTTCGCACCGGCCTGACCTACGATCAGATCGAGGGCCGTGAGAACGAACTGGCCGACGTGCTGGCCCGGCGGATTCCGGCGGGCGTCGGCAGCGAGGGCAAGCTCAGACTCGCTTCGGTGGACATGGATGAGATGCTGCTGGGCGGCGCCCTATGGGCGGTGGAAGAAGGCTACGGCACCCGCAACGATCTCGAGTACATCGAGGAGAACGGCCGAATGTCCGGCGCCGAGCCGCGATACGTCTCCGACCATGCCAAGCAGCGTCAGGAGAAAGAGGTCGGCACGCTCGGCTCGGGCAACCACTATCTCGAAGCCCAGCGTGTCACGGCGATCTACGATGGGGGTATCGCCAAGGTCTTTGGCCTGGCCCTCAACGACATCACGGTGATGATCCACTGTGGCTCGCGGGGCCTGGGCCATCAGATCGCCACGGACTTCGCGCCGAAGATGATCAAGTCGGCCGCTGAGCACGGCCTGGAGCTGGCCGACAGGGAGCTGGCCTGTGCACCGATCAAATCGGACGTAGGCCGGCAGTACTACGGCGCGATGTGCGCCGGCATCAACTGCGCCTTAGCCAACCGCCAGGTCCTGACGCACCTGACGCGAGAGGCCTTCGCCAAGGTCTTCCCACGAGCGGGGCTGACGCTGCTCTACGATGTCTCGCACAACACCTGTAAAGTCGAGGAGCACGAAATCGACGGCAGGCGAAAGAAGCTTTACGTCCATCGCAAAGGCGCAACCCGGGCCTTCGGGCCGGGACATCCGTCGCTGCCCGAAGACTTGCAGCCGGTGGGGCAACCCGTCCTGATCGGCGGCACCATGGGCACCGCCTCCTACATCCTTGCGGGCACGACCGGGGGCATGAATCTCGCCTTCGGCTCCTGCTGCCACGGGGCCGGCCGGGCCATGAGCCGCAGCCAGGCCACCAAACGCTGGCACGGCAAGGACATCGTGATGCACCTGGCCCAGAAGGGCATCGTCATCAAGGGTTCCTCCATGCGAGGCATCGCCGAGGAAGCCCCGGGCGCCTATAAGGATGTCAGTGTGGTCGTCGATGCGACGGAGAAGGCCGGTCTCGCTCGCAAGGTTGCCCGCTTGGAGCCGTTGATCTGTGTGAAAGGCTGATTGGGGCAGGCCTGGCATGAGGGGCTCTCATTGGCCTCGCTCATTCGAGGGAACCATCGGCAAGACAGTGTTTGCCGACGGTTCGATCAGGAGTCGGGACGCCGTTCGTGGCGGGTCATGCAGCCGGGATCAATAGTCTTTGGACCTTCTCATCCAGTGCGTCAATCCTCCGGCCGAACACCGCCGGCCTTCGTCCACCGTCCGGCTGTATCGAAAAAGGAACTCCACTTGAATGTCCAGATCTCTTTCAGGCCGACGGGGCGCACCGACCAGTCCAGGAAGAGCGTGCGGATCTGTCCGCTGTGGCGATTGACGCATACCATCCTCATGATGCGCCAACCACCGGCGATACCGTCGAGGAGTCGCCTTCGTATTCCGGTGGAGGGTCGTCATGCCTTGGCCAGGCAGCGTGGAGACCACAGTCAAAGAGCACCGGGATGCGACCTCACCCCTTCAAACGGTCGTAGGTCTTCCCCTGAATAGACCTGTTGTGCCAATAGCCACCGGTCGTGGTCCAGTACGCCGTGTTGCCCCTGACCTGACCCTCCAGACCTGTGATTGCCGGCTGGCGAGGGGCCGCCGGCCAGGTTGGTATCTCGATGTAGTCGGTGAGATGCGCCTGCGGGTGAATGAACCATCGCTCCTTTTCGTCGATCATTTCGTCGATCATCCTGCCCTCGTGATCGGCGATGCAGGCAGAATAGGCGATGCCCCTTGCGTGGAATATCCCCTTGGGCAGTGGATTGCCCATTTCTCTTCCGCACAGACTGCCCCCCTTCGAACTCCGTGTATTGTACCGTGCCTGCAATGCCGATGGCAAGACGAAAGTCATCAGGAGGTGCGGCTCGTCAGAGTGGGCAGGGCTCTCAGATGCGTCCTTTTGCATTTGGCACCACAACTGCGAACGAGCTTTGCTTGCCGGGGGAATAACCGGCCGGTAGAATCCGTCTTTCGGTAGCGGAGAGGGTCGGTACGTTAGTTAGGGTGGGGGCCTCGACACGAGGTGTCGTGTCCGGGCCCGGCAGCTCATTGAGAAAGGAGCGTCGCGATGCAGTCGTGCTTATCAGCACTCACGATCGGGATTCTATCAATGTCTCTCTCCGCCGGGGCATTCGGGGCCGAACCGCTGGCGACGATCACCGTCGAGGCGGGCCGGCATGCCCGTACCGATACCCCCGTTTCGATCTCGCTGGCCACGGTGCCGGAGGCGGTGAAAGGTCTGCCGCTGTCGCTGCAGGAGGTCCGGGGTGTGGGCCGCGTGGCGATCCCGGCCCAGATCGAACAGGGTTGGACGCCCAGACTGCACTGGATCGTCGCGGGGACACTGCCGGCCGGGCAGACGCGGACTTACGAGCTGGTCGCCGGGGCTGCGAGGGCCGAGCGGGTAGTCAAGGCCAACCAAGACGACAAGGTCTTGGAGATCAGCGTGGGGGACAACAAGGTCATGCAGTACCATCATGCGATGGTGCCGCCGCCGCAGAACATCGGCAAAATTCCGGAGGAACGCCGAGCCCTGTACAACCACAATGCGTTCATTCATCCGTTGTGGTCACCCAAAGGTAATGTGCTGACGGATATCCACCCGCCGGACCACATCCACCATCTGGGCATCTGGATGCCCTGGACCCACACGACGTTCGAGGGCAAGATGGTCGATTTCTGGAACGTCGGCGACGGCACGGGCACCGTCCGATTCTCGAAGTTCCTCTCCACGACCACCGGCGCGGTCTACGGCGGCTTCCAATGCGAGCAGGACCATGTCGCTCTCAAGACCTCCAAGGGCGAGCAGACGATCCTTAAGGAAGTGTGGGACGTTCGCGTCTACAACGTGGGCGGGCCCCAGAAGGGCTATTGGCTGGTGGATTTCCAGTCGACGCAACGTTGTGTGGCCGACCAGCCGCTGATCCAGGACGAGTACCGCTACGGCGGATTTGGGTACCGGGCGACGCGCCAGTGGAAGGGCGCGAATTGCGAGAACCTGACCAGCGAGGGCAAGACACGCAAGGACGGCCACGGCACGCGGGCCCGATGGTGCGACAATTACGGCGAGATCGACGGCCAATGGGAGGGTGTGACCTTCTTCAGCCATCCGAAGAACTTCCAGCATCCCGAGCCGATGCGCCTGTGGCCCGAGCCCAACAACCATATTTTCTTCAACTTTTGCCCGTCGCAGGCGGGCGCCTGGGAAATGAAGCCGGGCGAGGACCACGTGTTCCGCTATCGCTGGTACGTCCACGAGGGCAAGCCCGACGTCGAGCAGATCGAGCGAATCTGGCGCGATTATGCGGAGCCGCCGCAGGTGAAGGTCGAATTCAAGAGGCCCCAGGCCGCGATCGATCTGTTCGAAGGCAAGAACTTCTCGAAGTGGCAAAAGCAAGGGGAAGGCGAGATCGGCTGGAAGATCAACGATGACGGTGTCGTGCAGATCGTGCCCAAGTCCGGCAGCATCATGACCAAACAGGACTTCAAGGACTTCATGATGCACGCGGAGTTCAAGACCCCGCAGTTGCCGGCGGAGGTGCGGGGCCAGGGACGCGGCAACAGCGGCATCTACATCCAGCGACGATATGAGGTGCAGATCCTCGACTCGTTCGGCCTGGAGCCCAAGAACAACGAGTGCGGCAGCATCTACACGTTCAAGGCCCCCGACCGGAACGTCTGCAAGCAGCCCGGCGAGTGGCAAACCTACGACATCCTCTTCCACGCCGCCCGCTACGGCGAGAAGGACGGCAAGCCCGCCAAAGTGCAAAACGCACGGATCACGGTCTTCCAGAACGGCGTGCTCATCCACGACGACGTCGAGGTTCCGAACAAGACCGGCGCGGGCCAGCCGGAAGGCCCCAATCCCGCTCCGATCCTGCTCCAGGACCACGGCAACGAGGTCAGCTTCCGAAACCTCTGGATCGTGCCGCTGGATTGATGAAGGATGATGGATTATTGATGATTGTCTGCGATCAACACTTGGAAGTGAGGTGCGGTTCATGGTGACACATACCGAGAAGTCAATTCGGAACAATCAGTGGAGTCGTCGTGAGTTTCTGAAGTCCGCCGGGGCGGCGGCCGTCGGACTGGCGATGCCGACGATCGTGCCTTCGACGGTGCTCGGGGCGCAGGCCCCGAGCAACCGGATCACTTTGGCCTGCATCGGGCTGGGTATCCAGGGCACAGGCAACATGCGTGCCTTCCTGGGCAACCCGGACGTGCGTGTGGCCGCCGTCTGCGATGTCCACCAGACTCAGCTCCAGAAAGGCAAGCAGGTCGTGGACAAATGGTACGAGAACTCGGACTGTGCCGCATTCAGGGACTTCCGGGAGATCACCACCCGCAAAGACATCGACGCTGTGCAGATCACGGCGCCCGACCACTGGCATCCGCTGATCGCCATCGAGGCCGCCCGGCAGGCCAAGCACATGTACTGCGAGAAGCCGATGGGCTGGAGTTTCCGTGCGGCCAAGGCCGTCCAGAAGGCCGTACACGACAGTGGCGTGGTCTTTCAGTTCGGGACCCAGCAGCGTTCCGGCGGCTTCTTCCGCCAGGCGTGCGAACTGGTCCGCAACGGGAAGATCGGCCAACTGAAGACCATCCTCGTGGGTGTGCCCGGCAGTTGGACCTGCCCAAAGCAGCCGACCGAGCCGGTCCCTCCTGAGCTGGATTACGAGATGTGGCTGGGCCCCGCGCCGGTGGCCCCGTACTGCTATGAGCGATGCCGGCCCTACACCGACACGCCCCGGACCCCCGGCGGCTCGAGCGGTTACAGCATTTGGTACTGCATCTCGGACTACTGCATAGGCATGATCGGCAACTGGGGCGTTCACCATCTCGACATCGCCCAGTGGGGCAACGGCACCGAGCTGTCCGGGCCGAACGAGATCGAAGGCACCGGCGTGTTCCCCCAGGACATGCTCACCGACTGCGCCACGAGCTGGCAGGTCCAGAACCGCTACGCCAACGGCGTGACCCTCGTCCACATGGATGATGCAACCGCCAAGAAGCATCCCCTGCAGGTCGGCGGTTATGGCCATGGCGTCTTGTTCCTCGGCAGCGAGGGCTGGGTCCACGTCGATCGCGAACGGATCGACGCCAATCCCAAGTCGCTGCTGAAGGTGAAATTCGGCCCGAACGAAATCCAACTCTTCAAGAGCGACAACCACCACGCGAATTTCGTCGACGCCGTCAAGGGCCGAACCCTGCCTGCCGCGCCGATCGATATCGCCGTCCGCTCCGACACGCTCTGCTGGCTGGAGCAGATCGCGATCAAGGTTCGTCGCCCGCTCCGCTGGGACCCAACAAAAGAGGAATTCCCGAACGACGCCGAGGCCAACGCCCTGCTCGACCGCCCGATGCGCAGCCCCTGGCGGGTGTGAGTCTTCCGATTTCCGATCCTTGTTTGAGCGAGATGGATCGGGTAGAATGAGCATGGACGGCAATCGCACGGTGGCATGATGGAGCAAGGTGAATTCAATGGCTGTGCTGAAAATACGCACTCATAACGAGCGTGCGGAAATCGAGTTCGAGCTGGACTATCTGACGTCGCTGACGACCCAGCAGCGGTTCGAGATGATGTTCCGCAAGAGCCGCGAAATGGCCGCCCTCCGCAAGCGAAATGGAAACCGAAGGACTACTCTGATCATCAAGAGAAAATAAGGTGAGGTTCGTCATTATCGGGGCGATGCCTCGGCGAAGTGAGCGTGTATTATGAAGCAGGTCAAGAT
This sequence comes from Phycisphaerales bacterium UBA2218, assembly GCA_002327785.1. Taxonomy (GTDB): domain Bacteria; phylum Planctomycetota; class Phycisphaerae; order Sedimentisphaerales; family Anaerobacaceae; genus PLanc-01. Next base: position 609 of record DCUI01000086.1, on the reverse strand, counting down.
CATCATCGAGAAGCATAGCGATGGTTATGTCGCGTACCCGGTCGGCGTCAAGGGGATCGTCGTGGGCGAGGGCGATACTTACGAAGAGGCTCTCAAGGACGTGCGGTCTGCCCTCAAGTTCCATATGGAGACCTTCGGGTCTGACGTGCTGGATGGCGACGATGGCCCCGTGCTGGAGGCTTTTGTGGCAGAGACCACGGTGTAATCATGCCCAAGTTCCCGATTGACGCGCCGAAGGCACGAGTCATACGCGCTCTTGCGATACTCGGTTTCAAGGTCGTGCGTGAGAAGTAGCACATCGCTCTGCGGCGGCGCAACCCGGACGGGACCAGGACTCCGCTGACGATGCCAAATCACGCTCACATCAAGAGCTCAACGCTGCGAACGATCTGCCGCCAGTCCGACATCAGCCGAGAGGACTTCCTGGTAGCCTACGAGAAGGCATGAGGATCAAACGCTACCTGGATTGATATGAGCACCTCCAAGAGACAATTCGCTGTGTGCATCGACAACTCGGATTACGAAGCGTCGTTGATCGTGCGGAAGATTCACGAAGTGCTGCCCGATGAAGAGGCTGCCAAAGATTAGGGTCCGTCAATATATTAACTT
>DCUI01000044.1 GCA_002327785.1 Phycisphaerales bacterium UBA2218 | reverse complement strand
TACGCAAAAACCGGATGAGCCAGAATTCCGCAAGAAATCGGCGGGGCCGTCCGTGCCGGTCTTGGCGGTCTGCCGCGCGGCCTCCACGGACAGGCTTGGCAGGGCGGCCACGGCGGCTGATTCCTGGCCCCGGAGAGTGTGCGAGTACAGGGACATCGTGAGGTTGATGTCCGCGTGACGCATGATCTGTTGGGCAACCTTCGGATGGACGCCGGCCTGGGCCAGCAGCGTGCCGCATTGGTGCCGCAAGGCGTGGAAGTCGAACACCCGGCCCTCTTCGTCGGCGTAGGGGATACCGGCCTCTTTGAGGTCGTCCTTGAGCATGGTGCAGTAGTGGTCCGTCACGCCCTTGAAGGCGAGCGCGTTGGGCACTCTGCCCGCGAAGTGGGCTTTGAGTTCGGCCGCTGTGTCCCGGCGCAGGGGAAGGGTGCTGCCTCGTCTGGCTTTCTCGTTCTTGGCCTCCAGTGCAATCGTCAGGGTGTCCCAGTGGAAGGCCCCGACAGTTAGGGTCCGCAGCTCGTTGGCGCGAAGGCCGGTTTCGGCGGCCAGCCGGTAGAGCAGCGACCGCTCGTAGCCCGCAAGCCCCCATCGCTCCTTTGCGGCGGCGGTCACGGCAAGCAGCCTGCGAAGATCCTCAACCTCCAGGACGCGGCGGACGTGGCGGCGGTCCTGCTTGACGTTCAAGAACCGCATGTGGACCAGCACATTTTCCGTGGTGACGTGCTCGCGCAGCAGCCACGCGGTGAACATTTTGATGCCCATCAAGAGGTTGTTCGAGCGTCGATATCCGGCCCCTGCCTCGCGCCGCCGCTTCAGGAACGTCTCGACCTTGCCGGCGTGGATGTCGCTGACGAACGTGAATTGGCACTCCGCACAGATCGCCCGCAGATCGTTGTAGACGCGCGATATGTATTCCGGCGTTCTCTCTTTCGCGGCCAGATGATCGCGGAACGCCTCGACCAATTCCAGCGTGGGCCTTGTGGCGGTGGTGGCCTTGGCGTCGAGGAGGCCCCACTCGATGAAGTCCTGCCGCATGGCTTTCGGGAGGCCCTCCAGGCGTCTCTGGAGGTCCTGGGCCATGGTCTGGCCGCTGTTGCGGACGTTCAAGAGGTCTTGGATGGTGGCGGCTATGCGCTGGCTTGCCGCCTCATCCGTAAGCAGTTTCACGCCTCGGAGAATGTCGCGGTGGTCGCGAAACTCCGCGTGGAAGTGTGCCGTCTCCAGGACGATCCGCTTGCCGCTCTTGGACAGCCGGCCTTCGACGGTCTGCCCGCGGGCGTTCGTGAACTTGGCCCACTTGCCGTCCGCGCGCTCCAGCACCTTGGCGCCGGAAGGCCTCGGGATGGTGTAGGTCGGTCGAAATACTCGCATTATGCACCCCCGAAGGAAAAGTGGCCCGGGGAATCAGTGACGCTCGCAAAAACGAGGCGCGCCCCGCGTTGCCGACAGGGCTTACCCCGGGCCATGAAGCCGGTAGGATTGAGCGGGATGTGTTTTCGCGATTCCACGTATCTTCTATAACCTATTCTGCCGTGATTGTCAAGGGGCGGTGTCCCTTTGTTCACGCCACAGGTCTGCCCAGCGCTGCCGGGCGGGGCAACCCGCGAGAACCCACGCCCGCAGCTCGGGCAGGGACCATAGCCGCTGGCCGCCGATCCGCACGGATTGCAGACTGATCTCGCCGGTCTTGTCCGCCAGAAGGAAACTGGTGCGGCCGATGCCCAGCGCCCGGGCGGCGTCTTCGGCCCCCAGCAGCAGCGGGACCACGCCCGCGGGAACTCCGTTGCAGGTTGTTTCTATCACGTTCATCGTCTACGCATCCACCCCATCGTCTTCTCCTGGCGCCGTGTCGGGGTCACGCTCCGATCGGGAGCCACCAGACCGTCAGCGTACGGCCCGTGTCGCCCGTCCTGAGCGTACAGGTCGCGTAGAGATACTGAAAATCGTTCTGCTCGTCGGCGGCGCAGTCCCGCGTCACGGTCCCCACTTCGACGGCCCCCGCCTGGCCGTAGTAGTTGCCCGTGTAGACGCGCAGCGTCAATTGCCCCGTCCCGTTGGCCTCCCCGTCGTCGTCCCGCTCGATTGTGACGAAGTAGGTCGTCGCGGCGGCGATATTTACCGTGGCCAGGCCGACCGTGCCGTTCTCGCAGACGCGCAACTGAAGACCGTACGTGCCGCCGGAATTGACCAGCAGGATGCTCTGGTAATCGCCGCCAGCGTCATCGATCGCCCAGAGGTCGTTCACGCTGTTGGCCAAGGCCCAGACGGCCGCGAAGGGGCTCGTCCCGGCGAACGCCGTCACCCGCACTTTGAACGTGTGGGTGAAGTCGCTGGAAAAGTGGCCCGCCCCGAAATCCCTCACCACCCAGGAGTCGGTGTTGCGGACGTCCAGCGCCGTCCAGGTGATCGTGTTGGCGGCCACGGCGATGTCGGCGCCGGGGTCCGTTTCCGCGTAGGTGGTGAAGTTCTCGAACGCCATTTCAACCGCCTTTCTCCGCTCGCCGCGCGGCCAGGGCAAGCCGCAGTTGAACCTCGAATTCCGCAATCGCGACCGCCCGGGGCCAGTCGGGCGACGCGCCGGCCCGCACGGAATGCAGCTTCCGGAAAATCCGTTGGACCGCTTCTGTGCTGCGGAGCGCCGTCTCGTGCAGGCCGGACTCGATCAGCCATTGTTCCCGCAAATCGTTGATGGTCTGGGCGGCCAGCCACGCGGCGATCTCCGGGGGATACAGATCGAGCAGCTCGGCCGCCCGGGCAATGTTCTGCCGGTCCTCTTGTGTCAGCAATTGGTCAAGCTGGGCCACATCGTAGAGAGTGCTGCCGTCGTCGTTTGCCCCGCGCAGGCCCAGTCTCGCGAGCAATTCCTCAACCTGCTCGCGCGATTGATGCCGCTCGACCGCCAACTCGCGGGTATTCAGTCGCCGGGGCGGGTTCACCGCGGTCCGGGCAACCGGCTCAGCGGTCGGCGCCATCGCAGTGGGTTCAGCCGCGACGGTCGGCTCGATGCCGGTCTCGGCGGGGACCGGCTCGCCTTCTCGGCCGACCTCCCGGGGATTACGTTTTTCGGGCCGTTTCGACATGTGTTCTTTTATCGTCATGCTTTATCTCCGTTTGCTTTTCAAATCTTTATCCGGCTCTTGTGCCGGCCGGCTCTGGTTTGTGCGGCGCTCCCGCCAGCGGGACGGAGGGCGGGGTAGGAAGCCGACGCTCGTAAAGATAGCGATGGGGGCGCCGGCGCCGGCCAACCCGCCGGACGATGCCCCGCTTGACCAGGATCTCCAGGGCCGCCCGCCCGAGCATCCGCGTGCCCGCGTCGCGGGCCTCTTTGCCCCGCACGACCGAACCGGCCTGGGCTTGGCTGACGGCGACGATCCCGAACAGGCTGCCCGCGCAGCAGACTCAGCTTGCCGGCCAGCCGGCGGACGTTGGGCGGCAGGCCGGCCAGCTCCGGCCGGCTCTCGAACTCTCCGGCCAGGGCCAGGGCCTCTTTCCATGGCGTAGGCATTTCCCTAATCATGGCGTTCTCCTTTCCCCAATCCCCGCGCGCGACGCTTGGCAATATCTCCAAGGCTCCCCGGCAGCCCGGGGAGGGGCTCGCGCGCGCACGCGCACGCGGGAAGGCACAATATCTTGACCACCTTTGGTTTTTCATGGCGTTCTTTGGGATTTTTGCCCCTCTTGAGCACCTTGGGGAACCGCGCGCTTGAGCATCTAAAAGATCGCCATCGTTTTCCAAAGGCGCCCAAGGTTTGTGTATGAGCATCTATGCGTGTCATGTTGCCTCTCCGGGCAAGCTCCAGAACCACACCGACCCGGTCCCCATGCCCTCGTGCGTCGCCGTAACGCCCAACTTCGTTTTTGCTCGACGCAGAGTCGTCAGGCTGATCTGCTCCCGCCGGGCGAGCCGTTGGACTTCGATGCTCAGAACCCGCCCATCAGCCAAGATGCCCGTCAACCACTCGCAAGCGTCGGTCAGGGCTCCGGCGTCTTCCAGAGGATCGACGGTCAGCACTTGGTCGGGGTCACAATCGAATTGGCCGGCGTCCCAGTCAAGGTGCATGTCCCTGATCTGAAACCTGAGAGCCTTCGCGGGCCGCCGCGGAAAACGCCACGCTTCCGATCGTCCGGTGAATGGCTTGCTTGCTGGCGTCTTTTGACAGGTGTGAGATGCCCAGGACAGCACAGCCGTACTCCTCCGCCAAGGTACTAAACCCGCTGAGGGCGACACGGACTTCGCCGTTTTTATTCTGGTCTACAGGCCCCAAAAAAGCAGGCAGAGGGTCACACAAAATGAGCCCGACATTGCCAACTTCCTCGATCATGGCCTTCAGTGCCGGGAGATGCCGCACGATATCAAAGAAGGCGTCGCCCGCCGGCGACGTGACGCCCTTCAGGGCGAACAGCCGGGCAGAATCACCGCCGAGATTGTCGAACCTCAGGCGAATTGTGTAACCGAGGTGATCTTTGCTCGTGAGGATGATTACGTTGCGCGGCCGGGGCGCGTCATCGGCGGCTTCACTGTCTGGCCAGGGCCGTCCGGTCGTCACGCACGCGGCGATGTACAGCCCCAGAAAGGTCTTTCCGAGGCCTTCGATCCCAATGAGGAGCGACAGCATCGCATAAGCAATTCGGTATCGCCAGAGCCAATTTACCGGCTTCGCCTGCACGTCCGACAACCGTGTATAGACGGGCTGGGGGACGATAATCTCGCTCGGCTTTGCCCGGTGGCCGGGTTTCCGCGGGGCTTTGTTCTCAGCGGGCGGCCGGTCGCGCTTGGCCCCGGGCGTGAAGCGGTGGTGGGCCGCGGCGCTTTTGACCACGGAGACCAGCTCGCCCTCCGGCAACGGCGGCTGGTTGGCGGCGTTCCAGGCCCGCAGCAGCGCCAGCGCCGGGCCTTCGGCCAGGCCGAAGTCGTTGACGAGCTGGCAGGCATGGAGGAACGCGGCGTTGTTGCGGGCCCCCTCGGCACAGGGCGGCCAGGCCGCGACGTAGCGGGCGACGCGATCGTCGAGCCCGGACGGGGCGCATCCCGAAGGGGGGGGCGGGATGCGCCCCTGGGCCCGTGGAAGGGGCGAGCAACAGATCGCGCAGACTCGCCGGCAGCTTGGCGATACCCTCGCGCGGATCCCGCAGCCACCGATACACCCGGCCGGAAATGTGTACAGACGGTGGGCAAACAACGTATCCACCGGACCCGCGAACGTCGAGGCCGGCACCGAGTTTGCCCGCAGAATTGCGAATGTCCAAGCCCTCGGGCCAACGAAAGTAGTGATGAAACCCGCCGCCGGTCTGCACGGTCGCGGTCTGAGGCAATTCAATCCATGCGAGGCTTTCATCGCCGCCATGCGGGACATCAACATCAAGAACGAGAAGATTCGACGCGCCCCCGGTCGCAATCCCAAGATTGACTGCTTCGCCATCCGCGAACCAGGAACAGACGACAGCCGCGTCAGGCGTCGCGTTCTTAACACCGTGCGGCGCAAGGCGACCATGTGGGTGCTTATCCTTCCGCTGCGCGTGAACGCTATCTTGTCTTACGCCAATACGTCATTCCCATTGCGTCTCCACCCTCTTTGTCGGCTGGCTTGAAACACCACTCGTCATCCCGGCCGCAGAGCGCGCGCCACACGATGTTGCCAAAGAAAAAACCCGATTGCTCTTCACTGCCTCCGCAGGCCGCTGCCAAGGGAGGGAAGGCCGCTCGAATGGCCGCATCGTTCCCTGGCATCCAACTGGAGCAGAAGTACTCCTGCCGATCACAATACGCGTTGATCGCATCCAGCATCGCCTGATAGTCCTCGTTTGTAATGTTACGCCGCCATGCGCGGAACTTCTCGGGATGAGGGTCTCCTGTCATGAGATGGCCATCAAGATCATAGAGCATGGTACTATCCTTTCGTCCTCTCGCGAATGTTGATCTTACCCGTCAATGTCGCCATGACATGGGCAGGAGTCTGTCCGGAACCTCAAAGACGCCCAACTGCCCCTTGTATGGAATCGCCGTCCGCAGGCGGCGGGGATTCTCGAAGTACCAGCCGAACTTCCCTCGCTTATGCCATTGACTGGTCACCTTCTTCCGGCAATCAATCAGATCCACCGCCCTGAGTATGGCCCCAAGTCTCAGTGCGGAGCGATCCAATTCGATGCCGTACTTGCGGGCGATAAGTTCCAGGTCGGATACGGTCATCCGAGCCGCCGCATGGATCAGCAGCGGTCCGCGGTACCTCGTCGCCCACGGACGATTCTCCACATCCTTGATGCCGTTGACGATCAGATCAGCCCAGGGTTGCCACACGGTCAAACACTTCACTGTGCTGCCCCCTTCCGCACATCGATCTTCCCCGTCACCGCCGCCGAGATCAAGGCCGTGCGGTATTCGCGCATCATCTGGATAGAAGCCTCGACCTTTGTCAGTAACGCATCGACCTGGCCTATACGCTGTTCGATGTGTGACACTATGGAAACCTGCTCAGGGAGTGGAGGAATAAGGAAGAGCAAGTTGGCGATTGTGGAAGTGTTCAACCCGCTGAGAATCGCTCCTCGCTTTGTCTCCTGAACCTGCCCTTGCAGAAAGACCGAGTACTTGAACGCGTATAAAATGAACACTGCGGAAACTCGTTCTTGAACCACTCGCAGCCGAATTGTGTCAGAATCAATAATGCCCTTGCGAACATCCGATGAGACGAGACTACACCCGCCGATGCTTCCCTTTCGTGTGAATACTATGTCGCCAGGATGGATATGATAGTGTTGCATTTCCGCAAACTGCGCTTTCGCTATCCATCTATTACCTCTTGAAAAGTCGCCGCTCAGCGTGTTCTCTTGCCCATATACTTTGAACTCGCCCTCGTCGTCGTAGGTCACATCCTTTAACATTCCGCCAAAGGGTCCTATCTGAATGCCAGCACCATTTGTATTTGTGGCAAGAAACTTCAAGCGTGTGAGCTGCCAGTGCTCTGGAATCTGGCCGAGCCATTCGATGCCGGAGTCTTTCGTCTTGACGTTGGGGTCGAGGCCCTTGGTGACGGCGTGGCTGATCAACGCCGCCCGCTTCTCCTGGAGCAATTCGATCTGCCGCTGCTTCTTGGCGATCAGAGAATCAACCCGCTCCGTCTCCCGGTCCAGAAATGCCGCGATGACTTGTTGTTCGGCGTTCGGCGGAGACACAACAATCGTGTCCCCGAGTTCTTCTGCGTTCATGTGAGGTTGTGCCGCTCGCAACCGCACAAGCTGGAATTGATAGTGGCATACCTCGGGACCCAAGAGCTGCCAGGCAAAGTAGGCAGGCACACCCACACGAATGGTAGCCACCATATCATAGCCTGCTACTGCTCCAGCATAATCGCGTGTGACGAGGGCTGAGTCACCGGTATATGCACCGCTCCGGACAACGATGATCTCGTTCTCCCGCAGGAAAGCATCTCTGGACGCTGGTACATCTGACGGCTCAACAAAGACAAGTCCTTCGGCGCTGATCTTCCCTCTCTTAACATTCGTTACCCTCAGAAGCGGGAGACCATCTGCTGCCTCATTCGGTGGTTGGCCAAGGCCATAGCGAATGCGCGAGAGCCTTCTCAATGGCGATACCACCCAGTGTTTCGGGATACCACCAAGCCATTCTACCACAGATGACTTGTATTGGGGATAGGCTCGTCTGCTCATTTGCCGTCTCCCTTGGAGGACTCCTGTTTGTCCTTTGCTTTCTTCTCGGCCGCATTCTTTGGAGATTTTGGCTTGGGCTTCGGCAAGACGGATGCTTCTTGGGGAAGAACATAGACGCCAAGCAGGAGATGGTCAATTACTTTGAGTGCCGCAGATATCTGCTTTGCACTTGGAGCCTTCGTCTTGTGAGCGGCATCGTTACCAAGAAGACGAATTCCATGTAGGACTTGTGCCCCTGCAGGCGTCAGCAATGACATTCTCACCAGTTTATTGATCTTGTCCACAAGGTCACCATTCTTTGCCTTGAGATCCGCGCAGGTTGCCTCGATGACCGCACGGATGCCAACGCCGGCGAGTGTCCGCATATCATGCTCGACAGCCGACAACGTCTCGCGGTAGATCACTTGGATAATCTCGGGCACATCGTACACGTCATTGCGGAGATAAAGTTCGTCGGCCAGCGAGCGCTTCGCTCGTTCAGGATACAGCTTCTCCGTCTCGGCCTCTTTGCCGGCTTCGGTATATTGAATGTCCTCCGAATTGCCGTGAACAGATCGGAACGATAAGGTGTCGCACCCATTGCAGCGTACGATCTGGTACGTGGCCCAAGCGTGAATATCCGCTTCTTCACAGTAACCCGACCATTCCAATGCCCGTTCGATCGTGTGCTTCGTGCTCACCTTGCACTCGGGGCACTCAATGCAAATCGTTTTGCCCTGCGTTTTACTGTCTTCGATCTTAGTCATTCTGTCACCTCCGCGAGCATATCGGCGATCTCCTTCTCGATCTGCTTGAGGTCCGCCTCGATTTCCTCCAGCGGCCGCGGGGGCGTGTACTTGTAGAAATAGCGGTTGAAATTGATCTCGTAGCCGACCTTTGTCTTGGACTCGTCCACCCAGGCATGGGGTACATGAGGCAGGACCTCACGTCGCATGTACTCCTCCACGTCCTCCATGAGCGGCACATTCTCGTAATCGCGCAACTCCGGATCGGGTTCGAGATTGCCCTTGTCGTCGATGCAAACGTCGGCTGTGTCATCCCGCTCCGCCAAGGTCATGAGAATCGCCTTAAAGAGCGGAGTCGGGACCTTGAGCTTCGCGTCTCGAAAGACTTCTGCCTCGTTGAAAAGATTCGTG
>DCUI01000014.1 GCA_002327785.1 Phycisphaerales bacterium UBA2218 | reverse complement strand
GTCCGGCCCATGCAGGTCGAACCTGCCACCAGAAATCCCGCCAGTCGACCCGTACGACAATCACCACGCACCAGGCGAGCAGCGCCGCAAACAGATAACGAACCCGCCTTCCCCAGATCACCTGCGAGAGATGGCGGTTCCGCCAGACAGAATACAGGAGCCCCAACCCTCCAAGACAAAGCAGAACACCGGCGAGATTCGCCGTGCCAAGCTGCCACTTACTCTTTTCCAGGGAAACCGCCGCCCGAGCCAGGGCCAACAGCCACACAACAACCGGAACGGCTCCCGCCGCCGCGCCATACGTCCAACCTGCTGTCGTGGAGGCCGGCAGAAGACCGCTCTCCAGACGACAGTCCATACCTCCCGCTACTGATGAATAGAACGGTATCCGGTTCATCCAACCTGCGACTCGCACATCTGAGTTCGCTCGCCACGCCCATGGCAGACATCCTTGGCGGATTGCAATACTCGCCAGAGTGGTGAACAATGGACTCGATACTTCCACGGCATTCTCAACTCACGGAATTCACAGGCAGGCGGAAGGGATCGCGCCCCCCCGGATGCCAACTCCCTGAACAGATCGATGTACTTCCCTATCGTCCTCTCCGGCGTGAATACCTCCCTCTGCCGGCGGTGAAGATAGGCCTGGAGTCCCTTGTATGAATCACCGCGTTCCCACAGAAGAAGTATCCGGCGGGCATAATCCGTGGGATCATTCAGCGCACACTGGAGTTGCTCGGCCGCCTCCCCCAGCACCCAGCGGAAGTTGGGAATATCGCTGCAGATGGGAATGCAGCCCGTCGACATACCTTCCAACATGACGTTGCTCAGCCCTTCGCTCACCGATGGCAATAAGGTGAAATGAGAACTCCGCAGGACACCCGCGGCGGCCTCTCTCTCCATCGCGCCGCAGAGTTCAACCTCTTTCAAGCCGAGCCTGCGGACACTCGCACGGAGACTTCCTGCCTCCGGCCCGTCCCCAACGATACGGAGTCGGAAGCGCCCCCCGCGCCGGCTCAGTTCCGCGGCAATCTCCGGCAGAATTATCACGTTCTTGTCTTTGGCCGATAAGCGGCCGACGTAGCAGAGTTCCATTCGGCCTCCGATACGCGGAGGCTCTCCTGCGACCACGCGCGTACAGTTGGGGATCAGTCTCACGGGGGACTGTATCCTAGGGTCGGCCGCCATCACCCGCACCATTTCCTCCGAGATGCCCACCAAGGCGTGCAGATACGCGGAATGGACGCCCACCTGCCACAAAGCGTTATCATTCAATACTCGCATAACACCAACGCGAAGAAGTCCACGTCGCAGACAAGGGAGCGCCAGTTGTGCCTCCATACTCGTATTGTTGAGAAGAGCATCATAGCCATCGCGGTTGAGTTGTTCGACGACGCCCTTCAGGCGATCGGGAAGGAATCGCTTTCCTACGCCTGTCAGAATCGTGTTCCAGCCCGACGTATTTGCATACGCAAGATCGTCGCCGGGGCTATTGCCGGTAATGACGACATCCACTTCATAACCGGCCTCCTTCAGACCATCGTGCAGAATGCCCACGGAGGTGCCAACCCCCGAAAGGGGCAGGTGGGGCATACAAAGGGCAATCTTCATCTCTTGCTTGACGCCTACAATATATGACAATCTGCTAATCGCCTGGTTTTCGACACATGAAAGTGAGAGCGCCCGTTGTACTGAGTACATGACTATGTCTCGTAACACCACGATTGGCCAGCCGGCCAATTGTCCACCATACGTTGCTGAGCACGTGAGGAAGCACGACCAAGCATCTTGAGAGCGACTTGGGCATTCCTGGAAATGGATTAGTCATCCTGGCCTGTGCCACAAACACGGAGTACGTCGCACTCGGCACGATGTGTTCGACGGTAAACCCACCATACTGCAGTGTGTTGAGAAGCCCCAAATGAGTGTGGTGGTAAAAACTCCTCGAATGGAACGGCTGAAGAAAAGCAACTGTGCCGATGAACTTGCCATGCGGTACCAGCACTCGGAAGGCTTCCTTCACCATCACGAAGGGAAACTGGATGTGCTCCAAGACAGCAGTGGACAGTATGAACTCGAAGCTATTATCACAAAATGGAAGTGAGTGGGCATCACCCAGAATCTGCGCGCTGGGCGATTCATAGTCCAAACCAACGTAGTGAAACCCTGCACGCTCACAGACATCCCGGTGGACCGCATCGCCGCACCCAAGATCCAACGCCAGACTACTTGTCCCCTCAGCTCTTGGAAAGTGCGAAAGCATAGTACCACTCAGATGATTGGGAGTAGCCATACCGGAATAGTCCACCTGAGGCATAGGGTTTGGCAAGAGCGGCGCAAATACACAATCCGGGTATTGCAGCAAAGGGAGTCCGAGTTCAAACTCCAGACTATACTTCTGGGGCTTCTGCAGGCGCAGGTCAAGCGCACCCGAATTCATGTACCTATACTGCAGACCACATCCGCCGCATTTGGCTCCACCATGAGTCTGTTGGAGAGAATGCTGACACTGTGGACACATGAGAATGCCGGATACTTGACTCGCCAATTGATAGAGCATTAGAGCATCTTCATCGCTTTCTCCCCCCTACGAGTCCCTTTGCAGCCGCGCAGACGCGGGCAATCGGCGTCGGCAGTACCTGTCGCAACCATAGGTTGGCCTTCGTCCTCCAGAACAATCGCGGCCGCGCATATCGGAAAAACACCCCGGCCTCTGCAAGACTTCCCTCAGCACGGGTATGCCGGTAGTACTGATAGGCACGTATTCCGAGACTGTTGAGGAACCGTTTCGAACAGATGCCGCGCGCGACGGCCTCGATCTCCATGGTAGCCAGTCCCAGATACATCGACCGACATCGTGTGGCCAGGGGACGAGCCTGAATTCTCTCCGGGCTATCGTGTGTTCTGACCTGCAGGAGTTCCTCATTCAACCATATCCCCTTCGCCCCGCGGGCCACCATCCTGAAATTGTACTCAAAATCCTCGCCTGCCGACAGGTATTCCGGCCATGGCCCGTTCCTCTCGACCACGCGTCTTGACAGGAGTACGGCGGCCGTGTGCATAGGATACTGCGAGGGAAAGTCGTCCAGATGATGAGAGCGTGAGTAGAAGTCACGGACCGACCCTGCTGCCGACTGACTGCTCCCGAACGTCCGGCAGTTGCACACACAGAAATCCACCGAGTTCCGCCGGATCGCAGTCACTTGCTTCGCCAGTTTCTCCGGATGCACAATGTCGTCGGAATCAAGGAACTGAATGAACTCCCCCGAACACTCACGCAATCCTGTGTTCCTCGCGGCGGAGGGGCCGGCATTGTTCTGTCGGACATATTGCAGCGAGAATCGTTCGTCCCCGACGCACTGCTGCGCCGCCCAGTCTCGCACGACCTCTTCCGTCTTGTCATGGGAGCCATCATCGACGATCAACACTTCAATCGGGCGGTAGGTCTGGCGAAACACAGAATCCAGTGTGAAGACAATCAGATGCGCTCTGTTGTAGGTTGGCACAATGACCGATACCAGGCTGTCTTTCGCAGTCATCTCCTTCATGGCAGACATTCGTGATGATTTAGAGACACGGCGTTATTCGCCGGCAGATTCCACGCTACATATAACGTCTTCATTCCATAGCCGTGCCGCGAAACGGACGGTACCTCTCGCCTCTCCAACGTGCTTTATTCCTTGCAACCCATTCGGCGTGCTGACGGGTGACGATCACCGGTACTTGCTTGAGACCCAGCAACTGGACGACCACCAACCGGTGAATGCCCTCTTCGAGCAGGAGGTCGCCCTGGCGGCCCACCTGCACACGGATCTCGTTCAAAGGACGGACCGCCTTGAGCTGCCTCTGGGTCTTGTAGCCCTCGCGTTTGATCGTCCAATATAGTCTTTCGGTACTCGCATACTTCTCGCGGTACTGAGACTCCGTGCGACAGTTCTCTGGTTTCCGTCCCTGGCGAACGAGTTCGAGGCCCTCGCGGAACTCCGGAATCTCGTCATATTCCAGGCCGTCTTCAATCCGCTGCTTGAGAATCCGGTAGATATTTGCATACTCCTGCACGGGAATCCCGTCCAGATCCCAGTCTCCGCCGCAGATGCTCCCAAAGTGCCACATGTCGTTTCGCTTCAGCGTCCGGTCCTGCCTGTTCACGGTCCGTTTGACGGCGGACGGATCAATGAGCGTCAGCCCCTGCCAATCCCCCCGAGCGTAACGGAGGAGAGTGATGACCAGGCAGAGACCGTGATGGTATGCCGGCCGCAGCAATGCTTTGAGCCACTTGCTCTTCATCAACATCGCATACCTCTTGCCCCCGGACCTGATATTCTGGCGATCATGCCCGGCCCGGCGTGCCGGCAAACCCAAGCCTCACGCCCATGCTCTCCACACAGTGTACCGCCCATTTCCACGCGTCACGGAACTCGGGCAGTCGCAGCATGCGGCAACAGACGCAATACGTTATCACACCGGTGGAGATCTGCACCAGCAGCCGCGCGGTCATGTTCCCACGAACAAGATACCCGACGAAAGCGGTGCAGGTCGCCATGACGATCGTCGCCAGAAAATACGGAAATACCTCGCGGCATTGCGACCTCCAGGAAAACCCTATGGCTCTGCCCCCGAAGTGGGCATTCAGGTAGTAATTGACCACCGATAGCAGCACCTGTCCCCAGACCATGGCTAAGATTCCCCATCGCCAGGTTACGAGGATGGCAGCGACAGTGAGGCCCTTCTTGAGGAATTCCAGTTTCAGGAAGGCGCCCATTTCGCCGCGCGCCCGCAGCAAATTCACGTTGACGACGTGCAGGGGATACAGCATTCCCACGATGCAGAGCAGCCGGAAGTAAGGAACACTGGGCAGCCACTTGGGCGAGAGCACAACGCTGATCAAGGGTGTGGCGACGACTATCAGGCCCACCATGACGGGGAACATGATCATCGCCAGCATGGCCAATGTCTTCGAAGCCACTGCCCGCAGCCGCTCGACATCGTGATGAACCTTGCAGAACAACGGAAACACGACACGGGAGGCAACGGTGGAGAGATTGTTCACTGCAAGCCTTTCCAGACTCACAGCACGAGCATAATAGCCCAGCGCAACGGCGGAGAACAGCCTCCCAATCACCACATGATAGATGTTCTGGAAGAGAGTATCCAGGAGTCCGGCAGCCAATTGGCGTGAGCCAAATCCCGTGAGTGCCTTGAAAGATCCCATGCTGAAGATCAGTCGTGGCCGCCAGCGACCTCGGATCCAGTAACAGGCGACATTCAACGAGGCGCACACAAGCTGCTGCGCCACCAGGCTCCACACACCGCATCCGCGGTACGCCATGGTGATTCCCACCGCACCCGAAACGGGAAACGACAGGAGACCCCGAAAAAACAGGCTTCGGAAGTCCAGCCGTTTTCTCAGGAACGTCGTCTGAATGATGGCAAACGACCTTATGATGATTACCAACGAGAGCACTCGCAGCAGCCCCTGGAGAGCAGGCTGCCTGTAGAAACCGGCAATATGGGGGGCTACCAACCACAACAGCCCATAAGCAGCCAATGCGATCGCGATATTCACATAGAACATCGTGCTCTCATCTTGCACCGTAACCTGACGTTTCTGGATCAGCGCTGAACTCAATCCACTGTCCACGAAAACTTCCGCCAGAGCGATGAAGACGGTCAGCATGGCGATCAGTCCAAAATCCTCAGGGGCAAGCAACCTCGCCAGAATGATGCCGATGACGAATTGGACGACCTGCACTCCGAACGTCTCCAGCGCGCTCCACGTCGCGGCGCTGAAAGCAGCCGCCTTGAGACTCTGCGTAGCTATGATGGATTCTCCTTACGACGCAGGATGCCACGCATCCGGGCGGCTGCACACACTGAACCCAGCATCGTCTTGACTGCAGCATTCCCAACCCGATTCAGCGCACCCCAGTAGTAGAGCCTATACTGGAAGGGTACAGGAATCCCTCGTTCTTCCATGGCTTTTTCGGCCGTCCTGGCCCTGGCGGCATCCCGACAGAGGTAGGCATACTCCAATTCGCGGAGGTACACCCATCTGCGGACCTGGCGATCATATCGATCCTCTACCGGATACTTCTCGAGATAATGCAGCGTTACTTTTGCACAGCGCGCAATGAACGCCGCTTTTCGAGCGATATCTTGGGACTGCGTGGCAGACTCCGGCAACAGATTCCGCGTGGCCGTGGAGATCGGCATGTAATGAATGACGCTGCGGCGGGCGATCTCGAGAAATCGCGTGGTGTCGCCCATCGGATATGTCTCATCCCTGATCTCCGGGCATTCACGGGTAATCCGCTCCAGCAAGTCTCGGCGCAGGCAGACCGTCAGCGGCCAGATGATTCTCGCTCCGGTAAGCTGCTCGATGTACATGTCGTCGCGATCACACAGCTCGGGCCGGTGGGGCATAGCCATGGGTGTCCTCCGGCCCGAAAGGACGTGGTAGCTATCCGCATTTGTGTACACCATGCCGCACTCGGGATGCCCTTCAAGATAGTCCACTTGCCTCTGGAGCTTCTCGGGATCGTGCCAGTAGTCATCTCCCTCACAGAAAGCAAGATACTTTCCTCGCGCCGCGGCGTAGGTCCGAAGACCATTGGTCCTCATGCCCACATTCTTCTCGGAAGTAATCATTCGGATCAGGTCTGGATACTGCTGTTGATACTTGAAGACGATCTCCCGGGTCTTGTCGGTCGAACAGTCTTCTCCAATTATAAGTTCAACAGGAAACGGTCTCTGTTGCAGGACCACGCCCTCGATGGCCCGGCCAATGTACTTCTCGTGGTTGTATGTGATCATACCCACACTGACGAGTGGGATCCGAGCCATTGCCTCCGGACTGCTGTATTCCATGCAGGGAACCATCCGTCCATTCAGATCCATGGAATACGATCGCGGCATCATTCCGACTGTCGGCAACGTCATTTGAGCCCTCTCGAGCAGATGATCTGGTGCAAGCCGCAGGCTTGATGCCAATCCAGATGCACATTCAAGGTGTTTGACGTCTTTACTTTCCCGACCCGAGGGAGAGCAGGGAAAGACGTTCCAGGACCTCAAACATCGGAACCGCCCGGGTTGAGCTGCACACATCGGAGAATGGTGATGTCCTTGAAGGAGCGCACCTGGGGGACAGTGGTCAGCCATTCAGGATTAGGCTGCTCTCCTCTCGCCCAGGCAACCAATGCGGCGGGGGCATTGGCCCCTCCCATGTGGGCAAAAGGATAGTGACCACCAAACCTCGGATTGATATCGAGGATATACGGTGTCTGGTCCTGCACGATAACGTCCACGTCCATCAAGCCCGGGTGTCGGAAGGCTCGTCCCAATCTCTCGCCGATCTCCTCCAACACCGGATGGTGTACGGTCTCTCCAGCATCGGTTTCCCCGCTGTGCATTCCCAGCTTGTGTACGACGAAACAGGCTGCGAAATTGCCGTCCAAGTCGTTCAGAATATTCAAACCATACTCTTGTCCCTGGAGCATCTGCTGAACCACAACTGTCTCATGGTCCGCAAAGCTCATCGCGTTCAGAAACGGCCTACACAGAATCTCCTTCTGGCAAAGCCCAATGCACGCAACCAATTCGTCCGGCGACGACACCAAGAACAGACCAATTGATCCGGTGGCATGCCGCGGTTTGACAATCAACGGGAATGCAAGCTCCCCTCTTGCGATGGCGTCCTGGGACCTCGCCAGTCCCAAACACGTCGTAGGCACCTTGAGACCGTGTTCCAAGGCAAACCTGGATGTTGCATACTTGTCAAGACACACCATCAGAAATCTCGAATCGGGCATGACGAGTTTCGTTCCCCTTTTCTCGAACTCCGTCTGGTAAGCCACTAAATAGGGAGCCTCCAAATCGTGTAGGGAGAATACGCATCTTACATCGTAAATTTCACATAACTTGAGCATCGTTGGCACATAGTCCGGTGCAGAAGCTGCTGGGACTATGATAGGCACATCCACAGCCTGAAGGCCGGGAACACCCGGCACACAGTTCGTCCCGATGACACGTCCATCGCCCTTCAGCGCGTCCCGAAAGTAGGAGGCAAGATACGACCGACGGCCCACGCTACTGAGAAGAACATTCAGCATAATGACCTCGAGAGAGACAGATCCATGAAGATGGAGTCAGCGCGAACATGATCGCCATTCGGCTTTCCACACATGCGAAAACCCAGCGAGGTGTAAAGGGCAACTGCCGCCTCGTTTTCAGGATTCATCTGAACCGTGATACGACGCATCCCCCGGGATCGCGACATCTGTATTACTTCTGCCACAAGGCGCTTGCCAATGCCGCGGCCCCGGCACTCGTCGAGTACCGCGACCACAGAAAGATAGGCGGTCTTCTCGACTTGGTCGTTTGCATAGAAGATCGTAACGGCAACCACCTTGTCTTCGTCAACGACTTTGAGAACGACTCCCTTCGACAGCACCTTCACGGCGAATGACCGGAACTCAATGCGGCTTGAAAGAGTGGGACGAAAACTGTGGTCCACTTTCTCGAGGAATGTCGCCAATTCTGCGCAATCCTGCTCCTTCATCGCTGTAATGGGAAGATCCATTCTCAGTGCAGAGTCTTTCCGTGTATCGGGTCTCGCTGCCGCAGTTTAAGGCCGTTCAAGATAGGCGGGCAGGTCACTGGGACCGAGGTCCGCAAGGTGAGGCAGATCGTCGTCCGTTCGGGAGAGAGTTGCCGACCTGCCCCCCCAGTCGATGGCGAGGGTGGGATCGGTCCAGACAATGCCGCGGCAATCCTCCCTGCGGTAGATATCATCGCATTTGTAGACAAACTCCGCCCCGTCCGTCAATGACAACATTCCATGGGCAAACCCGCGCGGCACGTAGAGTTGGAGCCGGTTGGCGGAGGAAAGGACGGCTTTGACGTGCTGACCGAAGGTCGGTGAGCCTCGGCGAATGTCGACGGCCACGTCCAGCACGGACCCGGCAACAGCCCGACACAGCTTGGCCTGCGGGTGCTGCAATTGGTAATGCAGCCCGCGCAGGACGCCTTGTCTGGATTTCGAGTGATTCTNNTCACGGTAACATTCGAAGAAGAATCCCCGTTCGTCCTCAAACACCGCCGGCTCAAACAGGAATACGCCGGGAATTGCTGTAGGTATCGTCTTCATTTCCTGCTCCTCATCCGAGGCTGTCACACTGGACCCAAGACACTCGTCTCGATTCCCCCGACGACTCACGCTGCGGCGTCTCTCTGTTTCGGACAACCGGCCTCAGACGGTGCCGAATCCACGTTGAACACCGGAAGAATCTCGATGGTCTTGTCGCGGACAAGCCGGTCGGTCACCTCCGCCGCGTGCTTGACAACCAAGCGGATGATCTGGCAAATCTCAGCGACATCATTCTGGCTGACGGCGGTGCCACTGGGGAGGGTCATCATGCGTTGCACCACACCATTGGTCACCGGCAGTCTCCGTCCCAAGGTGGGGAACCGCGACTTGTACGGTTCCATGTTGTGACAACCCGGGCAGAAATGACGTCGCGCAAGCACGTTCTCAGCCCGTAGCACGGTAATCACCGCCTCACGGCTGATGCCTGCGACCCGCCCATCGACCTCGACCACGATGTACTGGTAGTTGCTCTTTTCCGTCTCGTCCAACGCGAGCAGACGCACCCCCGGGAGATCCGCAAGCTGTCGCTGGTACTCCTTGTAGTTGCGGTAATTGGCCGCAATGATCCCATCGATGCTCTCCAGCGACGTCAATCCCATGGCAGCGGACATCTCAGTCATCTTGCCGTTAATGCCGACCGAGATGACGTTTTCCTCGCCACACATCCCGTACTGAGCCATGGCATGTACCCGGGTCGCCAACTCGTCATTGTTCGTCAGTACCGCCCCTCCCTCGAAGGAATTCAGGAACTTCGTGGCGTGGAAGCTCAGAACCTCCGCCTCTCCGAAGTTACCGATCATGCGACCACGATAGGTACATGCAAAAGCATGGCAGGCATCGAAGATGAGTTTAAGGTTGTTCCGATCGGCGATCTCTTGAAGCCGTTTGATCTCACACGGCTGCGCCCAGATGTGGACCGCCAGTATCCCCGTGGTTCTCGGCGTGATCAACTCTTCGACTCGATCCGGATCGATCGCGTGGGTATCCGCCTTGATATCACAAAACACGGGCGTGATCTGCTGCCACTGCAGCGAATGCGGCGTGGCGGCTGCTGTAAAGGCGGGGACAATCACCTCTCCGGTTAGACCTAAGGCCCGCGCCAGGATCTCCAGAGCCACAGTCCCGTTGCAGATAGCCGCACAGTACTTCACACCAGCGTACTCGGCGATGCGACGCTCAAACTCCTTCACAAATGGCCCATTATTGCTCAACCACTTGCGGTCGAGCATCTCGTCCAGCCGTTCGTGAAGGCGCTGACGGTCGCCAATATTCGGCCGACCGACATGATGCTTCTCCGCAAAGACCGGCTCTCCTCCGAATAACCGCAATTCATCCAGATTCCGCTTCATGGTTTGGTTACTCCAGCGATTAGTCTTTGGCTTTGTTTGGCAATTCCCGGGTCTTCCACAACGGACACCTATGTATCCTGCTTCAGATCGGTTGTCACGTCGATCTTCACCGGGGCGGGGACCTGGTCGCCGGCTCGTAGGCGCTGGAGGCGTTCGAGCTGGT
>DCUI01000015.1 GCA_002327785.1 Phycisphaerales bacterium UBA2218 | reverse complement strand
TAGCAGTCCGTTGAAGAATTCACAGAACAGAGGGCTCCGGTTGCGGAATATACCGAATGACGGATGGGGAGCAAAAGACCTGTCGGGAGGGTCGAGCCAGCCCCCTGTCGCACCACAGGTCGCAGACGAGCCGGACCCACCTGCGAAGGAAGGCCAAAACAAGGCCCTGCAGGCCTCGCGGGGTTCCCAGACCGAACCGCGTCCGCATCACCAGACCCAGATTGCAGCCGGCCACATGGACCAGCAGACGCTTGAGGATCCGGGCGTGCGTTTGAAGATGCGTCCGTCGCATCCCCCCGGTTTCATAGCAGTGAGCGAACGGCCGCTCCAAGAGTTCCCCCCGCTTGCGCAGCAGCCGCTTGCCTCGCTCGCCGCGAATCCGACGACGGTTGGCGTACACCGCGTCTCGTTCCGCTGAACGGTCCTTCCAGTGACGCCGGCCTCGGTATCTCGGCTCAGACACGTAACTGCGAATCTCCCTCTCCTCCAAGGTCCGCACCGTCTCGTTGCTGTGATATCCTTTGTCCGCCACCACCTCTTGCAACCCCGCCGGATGCAGACCTTCCTTCGCCTGCGGATCGTCCTGTACTTCGGCCAGATTCTTCTCGGTCTCGGACAACGTCGCCTGAATCGTCGTCGTGTCCCCCTGATCGGCCCCTTGCAGGGTCACTGCAACGATCGCCCCCGTCTCCAGGTCCACCGCGTGCTCCGCCTTATGCGCCAGATGCGTGCGTCCATCCTTCATCTTCGTGATCTTGGCGTCCGGATCGTTCGGATTGTACCAGTCCTGATTCGAGCCCTTCTTCGGCCGCTTCCGGTCGATCCGGGCCAGGTCCTCCCGCGTCGGACTCTCAATCCCCGACGCCTTCGCCAGGTCCTGCAGGAACTCCTCATACGGCTGATCCGTGTCCCGACGCACGATGCTCCGCAGGGCCGCATTCGCCTCCAGCGTCGTCGCGTCGATCCCGATCGTCTTGCCCTTGAGCAGATCGCTCTTCGCCAGCACCTTCAGCACCCACTGGAACACCTCCCGATGCGTCTCGACATCGATCCGGCCCCGAATCACCGACAGGCTCGAATGCTCCGGCGTTCGCTCGTTCAGTTCGTAGCCCAGGAACGCCCGCAACGCCAGCGAGTCCGCACATCGCCAGGCGATGCCCCGTTCGGAGCCGATCCCTTCGAAGTAGCCGACCAGCAGCATGCGAAAGTACACCCCCGGCGGAATGCTCGGACGGCCCCGCGTCTCGGCATAGAACGATTCGCAGCTTGCTTCGACAAACCGGTCGAACCCGTGTTCCTGCAGCAACTGATTCAACCGCTGGTAGAAGGGATGGCCGGGCGAGGTCACGATCTCGGCCGTGTTGATCCACAGGTGCGGTTGGCGTTCCAGGCGGCGTCTGCTCATCGACATGGGGCATCCTCCATGACATCCATGGTCCCATGATAACAAGCCAGACATTCACTGTCCATAAAAAAAATGCCTGCCATGAAGACTTTTTCAACGGGCTGCTAGAGCGTTTGGAGGCGGTAGCCTTTTTTGATGCCCATCTTCGAGAAGCCGGTGACGACCCAGAAGTAACTGTCGTTCACGTGGCTGACGACCATGGAGCCGGCGCCGATCGTGACGACGGCCAGTGCCCGACCCATCGGGGCGTCGAGGCCGAGCGATTCGAGCAGGGGGGCCACGATCGTGGCCGTCGCGATGATTGCGACCGTCGACGAGCCCTGGGCGGTCTTGATAGCCGCTGCGACCGCAAAGGGCAGCAGGATGCTCAGGCTCGAACTGTCGCCGAGGTGGGCGGTGATGAAGTCCGAAATCCCCGAACTGCGCAGCACCTTGCCGAACGCGCCGCCGCTGCCGGTGATGATGATGATGGTGGCCGCGATGACCGCCTCGCCCACCCAGCCGGAAGCCGAGACCATGTCCCGGCTGAGCCGCTTGGGCAGCAGGAAGGCCAGGAAGACGCCAAGCAGCAGGGCGACCACCGGCTGACCAACGAAGCCCGCGAGTGTCGCCACGTGGCCCTGCCCCAGCGGGTGCTTCGGGAGATCCGCGATCGACCTCAAGACGATCAGGACGATGGGCACCAGGATCGGTACGACGGCCTTGAGGGCGGAAGGGCGGAGTCTTCGAAACTTGCCGATGGCTCATCCTTGGTCGTGGAAGGACTATCGGCAAGCCGTCGCTTGCCGCTGCCACCCGGACAGAGACCCGCCGAATCCGCCACCGTATTCCGGCCGCACCCGCTTGACGGGCTTTTCGAGGAAGCGTTGAACCGGGGAGCGCCGGGTTGCGTAGGCAGGAGGGTATCCAATCCCGGGCCGGCTCGTCTTGGTTGTCCAGCCGGGACGCGGGAGATTCGCCTTTGAGGCAAGGAGCAGGAGAAACTGTATGGCAAAAATCGGAGTGTTCTATGGCAGTACGACCGGCAACACCGTGAAGGCGGCAGAGCTGATCCAGAAGGCGTTTGGGTCGAATGTGGCCGATCTGTGCGATGTGGGCGCAGCGTCGCCCCGCGATCTGGAGAAGTACGACATTCTCATTCTTGGGACCTCGACCTGGCACTGGGGAGGCTTGCAGGATGAGTGGGCCCTGTTCGAGGATTCCCTGACCAGCGAGATGCTGGGGGGCAAGACGGTCGCATTATTTGGCTTGGGCGACCAGAAACGGTATGCCGACCACTTTGCCGATGGCATGGGGCTGCTCTACGAGAAGATCAAGCCGTTGGGCGTGAAGGTGGTCGGCCTGTGGCCCCGGCAGGGCTACGACTTCGAAGGCTCCGCCGCGGAACTTGGGGATCATCTGGTTGGGTTGGCGCTGGATGAGGACAATGAGCCCGAGAAGACGAACGACCGTGTCGACAAATGGGTCCAGCAGATCAAGAAGGAACTCGGCGTCAAGTGACAAGTCCGTCCGTCGGACCCTGTGGTTATCCATTTGAGCCGGATTCGACGGGCTCGATGGCGAGTGCCCCTGGTGTTCGCATTCCGTGGGTCCTGCCTCCGGTCGCCCCGTGGGGTGCGGCCGGAATCCGCCACCGTAATCGGCCTCATTTACGCCGTGGGGTGTTCACAATGCGCTTGTTGTTTGAGCGTTTCCGGGATATGATAGGATGACAAGCCGGCTGCGAGGCCGGATCAATATTCATGCAACGGGCTGTCGATAGCTGGACGGTGATGACATGCGAAACTTCTGCCGGATTTGTGCTCATATCTGCATTGTGTCCGTAGCCATGGCTGCCGGCGCGGGGTCGGTTCGAGCCGATATCGTGCTGGAGGCGGTCAACAAGGTTTCCCTCGGGCAATATCGAATGTACCAGGTCGATATTCAGGATATGGGTCTGGGTCTCTATGGCGGCCCGGCCTACGACCAGGGCTATCGTAACCGGGACGGGTGGGCGTATGGAGTCGCCCGCATCCAACCCGGCTGGACGCAAGGGGGAACCCTCGGGAACCTGGAGGCCCGCCTGTATCTGGCCGATCAGCTCACGGCCATGGGCCTGGAGGTCTCCGTACAGGGTCTCTATCAAAACGTCGTGGGCGAGTTGCGCGGGACGCAGAGACCCGAGGATATCTACATTGTCTGTGCCCACTACGACACCACCACCTACACCGGCGAGCGCCCCGGCGGCGATGACAACGCCTCCGGCGTCGCCGGCGTGCTCGAAGCGGCGAGGGTGCTGACCCGGTACGATCCGAACGCCACCCTGCGATTTATTGCCTTCAACGCGGAAGAGGACTGGATGCTGGGCAGCCAGGATTACGTCAATACGATTGTCGTGCCTGGGAAAGAGAACGTTGTGGGAGTACTCAATCTCGACATGATTCTCCGCCCCGGCTGGGACAGCAACCCGTCGGCGCCCATCGACCTGGATATTGAGACCGGCGCCGCGCCGGACTGCATCGCGTGGGCGTACACCTTCTTGGACGCCATTACGACCTATGTCCCATCGCTTCCCATCGATCCGGCGGCCCCGGACTGGCGGTACTGGGATGCGGGCGATCAGGGGCCCTTCATTTCGGCGGGGCACCCAGCGCTGATGATCGCAGAGAACACGGCTGCCGAGATCTGGTACTACAACTGCAACGCGTATTACCACAAGGCGGGCGATGCCAGCGATGGGCCCGCCAACGATCCTTTGAGCCCAAGCGGGATTACGTATGACTATGATTTTGCCACGGATGTGGTCCGAGCGGCAGTTGCGACATTGGCCCAGGAGGCGGGAATTGTTGCCAAGTCCGCCCCTGCTTTTGTTGAGTTCCAGACCCTCCCGACGAACGGAGCCCAGGACATTGAGCCCTTCACTATTGGAGACGACTCCTATCTAGCTATCGCGAACAGTCGCAACGACCTTACATACGACGTGAATGTCGCCGTGTACAGGTGGGATGGCAGCGTCTTCGTCGAGGTGCAAGCCATCCCCAGCCATGGGGCGGCCGATTGCGAGTTCTTCACCCTGGACGGCGAGCAGTACCTGGCCATTGCCAACATGCGTGACGACACGATGAATGCCGTCGACTCGAAGCTGCACCGCTGGAATGGGACGGCCTTCACGGAATTCCAGTCCATTCCCACGGCCGGAGCGGCCGACTGCGAGTTCTTCGTGATTGGCGATGCCTCTTATCTTGCTATCGCCAACGGCGGCACAGATGCGACGCCAGACGCAAATTCCGTGATATATTACTGGGATGGGATCGTGTTCGCCCCGTTCCAATCGATCCCCACGCATGGAGCCCAGGACTGTGAATTCTTCACCATCGCCGGCGATTCCTTCCTGGTGATCGCCAATACACGTACCGATACGACGTACAATGTGGCCTCGCAGATATACCGGTGGGATGGGGCGCATTTCGTCGAGTTCCAGTCCATCGCCACGCAGGGCGCCGCCGATTGGGAGTACTTCACAATCGGGGTCGATTCCTATCTGGCCGTGGCCAACGGATGCGATGACGCGTCATACAACGTGGATTCGCGTGTGTACAAGTGGGATGGAGCGAGCTTCGTCGTTTATCAGTTCATGCCCACGCAGGGGGCAGCCGACTGGGAGTTCTTCTCCATCGGCGACGATTCCTTCCTGGCGGTTGCCAATAGTGGTGACGGCGCAACCCCGGACATCGCCTCCACGATCTACAGGTGGAACGGGACTCGCTTTGTGGAGTTCCTGTCGGTGCCGACGCACGGGGCGAGCGACCTGGCGTTTCTCACTGCGGGCGGCTCCTCCTTCCTGGCGGCAGCCCACAGCCGGGGTGAAGCGACATACAATGTGGCATCCATGATTCATCGCTACGAAAGGCAGGGAAGAAGGGTATTTTTGCCTTGACCTTCGCGTTCCGGATGGTATGATAATATATACGTGGTCTGGTATTGAAGGAGGATCGGTGCCGTGCTGGCATCGTTTTCAGCAATGGGTTGCACCGGCTCCCCGATTTGCCCTTTTGGGAGGAGACTCTATCATGAGAAAGATTAGGATCTTGGCGGTGGCTCTTGCGCTGGTGGGCATGTGCTCGCTCGCATCGGCCCAGGTGGTGTTCAGTGAGAACTTCGATTCCTATGCTTCAGGCAGCGCCCTGCATGGCCAGGGAGGGTGGAAAGGCTGGGACAACGACGCGGCTTATGGCTCGCCAACCTCGGACAAGTACGCCTACAGCGGGAAAAACTCGGTCGAGATCGTCGGGACTGCCGACCTGGTCCATGAGTTCAAACTGGCCGGCGGACGATATGAATTCTCGACCATGCAGTACATTCCCAAGGGCACGACCGGCGAAACGTNNACGTTCTTCATCCTGCTGAACCAGTACGACGACGCCGGGACCTCGAGGGACTGGTCCATTCAATTGAAGTACAACCTGGCTACGGGAGTCATCACCGCCGAAGCCCAGGGCGGCAACGCCACGACGGACATCGTATATGACCGCTGGGTCGAGCTCAAGTTCCGCATCGATCTGGTGACCAACACCTGTGATTGGTACTACGCCGGGGCATTGATTAAGACTCACGACTGGGACGACAACGTCCATGGAACGCTCCAGGCCATTGACCTGTACGGCAACGGGGCTTCCTCGGTCTATTACGATGATATCACGATCACGCAGTATTACATGTATCAGGCCTATAGCCCGAACCCGGCCGACGGCGCCGAGGGTGTGGAGATGCCGTTGGTGCAGTGGAAGAAGGGCGACATGGCCTACTTCCACAATGTTTATGTCGGCGCCGGTCCGGAACTGACGGAGGCGGATCGCGTGGCAAGCATGTCGACCAGTCTCTTGTACTACTATCCTCTGGGGACGCAGCCGGGCGCCACGTACTACTGGCGGGTTGATGAGATCGAGGCTGACGGGACGACGATTCACGCCGGCGATGTCTGGAAGTTCACGATGATGCCCCTGACGGTGTACTCTCCGACGCCGGCCGATGGCAGCGAGGGGATTGCGCCGACCACGACGCTCGGCTGGCAGCCGCCGCGGGCCGCGGAGCAATACCACGTGTACTTCGGAGACGATCCCGATGCCGTCGCAGCGGGCGACGCAACCGTGGATAAGGGAACGACAACGGAGACCTCGTTCGATACCGGCCTGCTTCGCGCGGGGACGACCTACTCCTGGCGTGTGGACGTGATTGACGCCGCCGGCGGCGTTCAGGTCGGCGACGTCTGGAGTTTCACCACGATCCAGCCGGTGATCGGCAAGGTGGTCCGCGAGTGGTGGACCGACATCACCGGCACGGCCGTCACGGATTTGACCGGCAATGCGCGGTATCCGAACAACCCCACGGACAGGGAGTTGGTGAATTACTTCGAGGGGCCGGTCAACTGGAAGGATTACTATGGCACTCGGCTCTATGGCTGGCTGAAACCCGCCAAGTCCGGCGCGTACACGTTCTGGATTTCCAGTGATGATCTGAGCGAGCTCTGGTTGAGCACAGACGCCGATCCGGCTAATGCGGTGAAGATCGCCAGCGTCAGCGGCTGGACCAACTCGCAGGACTTCGATAACGCGTCCACCTACGGCGGCGCCAACCAGAAATCCGCCGCGATCACGCTGCAGGCGGGCAACAAGTACTTCATCCAGGCCCTGCAGAAAGAAGGCGGCGGCGGCGACAACATCGCGGTGGCTTGGCAGGTTCCGAACGAGTCCCGCGTGGTGATTCCGGCCGAGTTCGTGGATACCTTCGCGCTGCTGCCGCTCAAGGCGGCGGCTCCCTCGCCCCAGGACGGCGCCGTCGATACGGTGCAGTCCCCGGTTCTGAGCTGGTTTGCAGGTGAGAAGGCCGTCCGGCATGATGTCTACTTCGGGGACGATGCGGCTGCGGTCGCGGCGGCCGACACCGCCAGCGACCTGTACCAGGGCCGCCAGAACGGCGCCACCTTCGATGCCGGCGACCTGACCTGGAACACGACCTACTACTGGCGCGTGGACGAGATCGCCGACGGCGATCCGGAAAGCCCGTGGAAAGGGACGGTCTGGAGCTTCACGACGGCCGATTTCATTTCCGTGGATGACTTCGAGAGCTACACGGACAACATGGATGCCGAAGAGGCGATCTGGCAGACCTGGATCGACGGCCTGACGAACGGCACCGGTTCCTACGTCGGCCACGAGAACGCCAACGGCGGTACGTTCAGCGAGATCACCGTGGTCCATGGCGGCCGACAGTCCATGCCGATGATATACGATAACGATGGTATATTCGGCGAAGGCACGCAAAATGAGAGAACAGGGGTGCCTTTCTACAGCGAAATCGAGAGGGCCTGGAGCGCGGCCCAGGATTGGACCGTCGGCGGCGTCACGACCCTGTCGCTCTTCGTCCGGGGCAGGACGTCGGGCGATCCGGCCCCCCTCTATGTCGTTCTCGCGGACAGCACCGGCAAATCCGCC
>DCUI01000002.1 GCA_002327785.1 Phycisphaerales bacterium UBA2218 | reverse complement strand
ATGAGCCCTGAGCAGACAGCAGGCGACCCATCCGATCATCGAACCGACATCTGGTCTCTGGGCGTGGTAGTCTATGAGATGCTGACCGGCACGCTTCCTTTTCAGGGCACCACCCAGCAGGCCCTGACACACAGCATCCTGCAGGGAGAGCCCAAACGCTTGACGCATCTGCGGAGAGATGCTCCAATGGACCTGGAGCGTATGCTCTCCCGGATGATGCAGAAGGACCGCTTGCAGCGGCCCGAGAGCATGAAGACGGTCGTCGAGGAACTGCAGGCCATGCGACGCGATACTGTGACCGATGCAAGCACGTCGAATCGCCCGCCCTCCATTGCCGTGCTGCCTTTCGTGAACATGAGCGCCGACCCGGGCCAGGAGTACTTCTGTGACGGCATGGCGGAAGAAGTCATCAACGCGCTGACCCAGATCCCCGACCTGCGTGTGATCGCCCGCACCTCCGCCTTCTTCTACAAGGGCAAGGACGTCACCATCCGCGATATCGGCAGAGAACTGGATGTAGCGACGATTCTGGAAGGCAGCGTGCGTAAGGCCGGCAACAGGCTGCGGATCACGGCACAGCTTATCGATACGGCCGGTGGGCATCACCTATGGTCTGAGCGATACGACAGGAATCTGGACGACGTCTTCGCCATCCAGGACGAGATCACGCTGGCCATCGTGGACCAGTTGAAGCCAAAGCTCCTGGGCGGCGTCAAAGCGCGGGTCGTCGAGCGGCAGGCGGTCGAACCGGACGTCTACGACCTCTACTTGAGAGGGCTCCATTTCCGTGCGGATTTCAACCCGGAAGCTGTCCCAAAGGCGATTCAGTATTTCCAGCAGGCAATCGAACGGGATCCCACGTACGCCCCTGCCTATGCCGCATTGGCAGTCGCGTACTGCCAGGCTCCAATGTTCGGCCAGATGTTGCCGGGTGAGGTCATCCCAAGGGCGAAAGAGATGACCCTGAAGGCCGTGCAGATCGATGAAGGACTTCCCGAAGCATACACGGCACTTGGCTTTTTCAAGACGCAGTACGAATGGGACTGGACCGGGGCGCAACAGTGCTTTGAGCGAGCCATTGAGCTGAACCCGGGCGATGCGATGGCTCACCGTTTGTACGCGGTTCATCTGCTGTATAGAGGCCGGACAAAGGAAGCCGTGGCCGAGATTGAGAGGTCACTGCATCTGGATCCTCTATCCGTCATCGCGAACAGGCAGTATGTATGTGTGTATTGCCACGTCGGCCAACATGATCGTACCCTAGAGGCCGCCAAGCGAACCCTTGAGCTGGATGCATCCGCCCCGTTCATTCACCTATTCATCGGAATGGCTTACGCGGCCAAGTCCATGTACCAAGAGGCCCTGGCCGAGTTTGAAAAAGAGAAGGAGATTGCGAACGGGCGCTACGCGTGGGGGGAAGTGTGGTCGGCATGGGTTTATGTCTTATCAGGTCAACCGGACAAGGCTCGCGAAGAATGCGACAGACTCCTTGCACGCTCGAAGCAACAGTATGTTTCGCCATTTCTCTTGGCCGGCGCGCACTGGTTCACAGGGCAGGACGCCGAAGGCTTTGAGTGGGCAGACAGGGCATTTGAGGAACATGATCCATGGCTTTGCTTCATCAGGTACGGCCCCTTGGAGAACCTTCGCTCCGACCCAAGATACCGGGCGTTGCTGCGCCGGATGAACCTGGAGAGCTAACGGAGAAACTCCGTATGGACATCCGGCTGGTTTGGAGAGTTGAAGGAGGTCACGTCATGAAACGAGCGGTCACGTCCATACTGATCGTGCTCCGGCGCCTCGCGGTCAAGAACCGCGTGAAGGGAGTGTATTGAGGTTGGAAGTATGATGTTTGAAGTTTGAAGTAAGAGAACTCACAGCCGCGTGTTTCAGTCGAGGGGATCAGGAGATGGGGATTAGAGCGACGTTAGTTGGAATCATCATCTTGCAGGCAACCGTGACATTTGCCGCTTCGCCCGTGAAGGTCGAGTTGCTCGGCGTGACGAAGATCTGGGATCAGGCGCCTCACAACGCCTTCACGGACCTAGCGTTCCGGCAGGACCAGTTCTACTGCGCCTTTCGCGAGGGCCGCGGGCACGTCTCCACGGATGGGAAGATTCGCATCCTCCGCTCGCAGGACGCGGAGGCGTGGACCTCGGCGGCCCTGGTTGAACTGACCGGCTTCGACCTGCGGGACGCACACCTGTCCGTCACACGGGACGACAGGCTGATGCTCCTGGGCGGAGCCGCACCGCGGGAGAAGGACGGCCAGAGCGCCCCTACCGGCTCGTTCGTCGCCTTCTCCAAGGATGGCTTCGGGTGGACCAAGCCGCAAATCGTCGTCGAGCCCGGCCGATGGCTGTGGTCCGTAACGTGGCATAAAGGCACGGCGTATGGCGTCGCCTACCCCGCCTCCCTGGGCTCACCCGATATCGAATTGCTCACCAGCACCGACGGGATCACCTATCAATCGCTGGTCCCCAAGCTCTACGGCATCGGCTTCCCAAACGAGGTCGCATTGCGTTTTGACGCCTCCGCCACATGCTATGCCCTTGTCCGGCGGGACAGGCAAGGCGATGCGCCGTACAGCGCCGTCCTCGGCATCAGCAAGGGCGACTACACGAAGTGGGATTGGCACGACCTCGGCACGGAATTCAACGGCTTCGGCGGACCGAACCTGATCCAACTTCCGGACGGGCAGTGGCTCGCCGCCGGCCGGATGCACCAGGGCGGCGCCCATACTGCCCTGTGCCGGATCGACGTGACCGAGCACAAGATGACCAGGCTCTTGAATCTCCCCAGCGGCGGCGACACGAGCTACCCCGGCCTCGTCTGGTACAACGACCTGCTCTACCTGAGCTACTACTCCAGCCACGAAGGCAAGACCAGCATCTACCTGGCGAAAATCAAAATCATGTAGGCTGCGCCAATCCGGTCGACACACGCACACCTCCACATCCAGGGTTGCACGGCTCGTGGCGAGGGCACCCCGCCCTTGTTTCGGCACTCCTGAGAAAGGTAATACGGGTTTGGCATAATCTGTGCGCGGTGCAAACCCTGTCATCCTGAGACGAAGCCAAAGGATCCGGGCATCGTGCGGGAGGTTTCTCTCGGTCACGGGTCAAGGCATGATCCGCTCGCATCTCTCAGGGAACACCAAGGCAGAAGATGTCGATTGCCTTGCCATCGACGGTGATCAACGCCTTGCCGTTCTGCATCACCAGCGGCTGCCCCGTTTTCCAGTGCTTCAATCCTCCGGCAATCATGTTCACCACGCGCTCCGGGATCATGGCCGGATTCAGGTCCAATTGAATCGGAGTAGGCATCCGTGTGTAACCATTATTGATGATCACCAACGTGACATCGTCCGTCGCCATGCGCAGGAACGCGTAGACGAGGTCATCCGACCACAGTGTCAGCGTCGTTCCGTACTTGAGCGCCGCATTTTCCTTGCGCAGATGGATCAAATCGCGGGTCCACTCATAGATCTCGTGCTCCTTGGTGCACTGCTGCTTCGCGTGGTGGTTGCCGTCGATCACGTGCCATGGGAAATCGCGGCGCAGGTCGCGGTCGTCGACGGCCTTCCATCCCTCGAGCCCGACCTCGGTGCCGTAGTAGATTTGCGGTATCCCGCGCATCGTGAACAGGGCGCCCAGGCAGAGTTTCGTGACCCGGGTCGCCCAATCGAGTCCGGCGCCGTCGCCGGGGTGCCGGGTCCTGGCATGGCTCATGATGCGCCGTTCCAGATCGTGGTTGTCCAGCAGCGTGACGAGCTTGTTCGGATTGCGGTATCCACCCTTGAAGGAATTGTCATCGTCAAGGACACCCGGCCGCTCGGCGTCATTCACCCGGCGGCGTGCAAGCCAGTAGCAGAGGCTCTCGTCATAGATGAGAGTCGAGCGTAGAGCCGTACAGAGCGGGAAATCGAATATCGAATCGAAATCATGGTAGTTCTGGTATTCCACGAGCTTGCTGACGTCGTCCTTGCCTTCAAACAGCACCTCGCCGATGAGACACACGTCCGGATGCTCGCCGCGGACCTGGGATTTGAAATGGTGCCAGAATTTGGGCTCCACGTGCTTGACGGTATCCATACGGATGTTGGTGACCTTGCCCTTGATGATCCAGTCCTCGATGTTGTTGATGAAGTAGTCGAGCACCTCAGGGTTGTCGTGATCGAAGTCCGGCAGGCCCGCCAATTCCTGCTTGATCTCGCCCAGCCCGCCGACGTTGAACCACTCGGCTTTGAACCGATCCCTCGCCCCGTATCCGGCATGGTTCACGACCATGTCGAGCACCACTTTCATCCCCCTCTCATTGCACAGCCTGACGAATTTCGCAAATGTGCTCATGGCCGCCGACTTGGACAGGCGGGTGCCATCGAGCAGGCGCTTGTCCATCCGCTCGAAGTTCTGGGGCCAATAGTAATGGTACGGCTCCGAGACGCCATAGTCCGGGATGTTCTCATAGACCGGCGTCACCCAGATCGCCGTCACGCCAAGCTCGAGGAGGTAGTCGAGCTTGTCGATGATCCCGTCCAGCGTCCCGCCGTGGATGCTTGTGTCCGATGGATCGACCGTTCGCTTGTTCCTGCCGAAGAAGCGGTCCGTCACCACGAAGTAGATGATGTCGTCCTGGGTAATTTGCTGTTTCATAACGCCTCCCGGAGCAAAACACTCTCTGTCGTCATGCCCCAACATCCCGGGCACTCCCACCACCCGCGCCTCCTTTGACTGCCGGCACGATGATAGGACCCTATGTCGGGCAATGCAACAGAATCAGCGAGAAGAACCATAAGGTTTTTGCCTAATCGCCCCCGCCGGCCATCGACAGCGTGATCCAATCGGGCCGGGCCATGAAAGACTACCTCGACTACGTCCAGACCCGTCCCGAATGCCCCACGGTCATCATCAACCCCTCCACGGAGAAGAACGACGGCACGGTCGTCGGCTACGAGATCAGGTAGCTCACAACCAGGAGGATGGCGTAGCTCGTGGCGAGCGCGTCTTGCCCTTGCTCTTCCCCCTCCCAGGACCACGAACGCAAGGGCGGGACGCCCTCGCCACGTGGTGTCCCATGCCCTCGGGGCACGTGGCCGGCCTCTGGGTCCCAACGCATCTCTCTGCAATCTCCGCTGAACTCTTGGCACGGGTTGTAAGCAGGGGTCAGAATCCGCTCTAAGGATGGATACAGCATCATTTCTCCTATGCCTAACGATAATTAGACGGATTCACCTAAGATATGGAGTTGTGGTTTCCTGCCTGTATAACACGCCAGTGTGCTTCAATCGTGTCTGCCGACAAATCAGCGCCGCATTCCCATTCGACGAAGTATCCGCCGTTGAAAACCTTCATGAACTCGGCGGGGTCGCGAAGGTCTTCAAACGCTTCAGATTCCAGATAGAGGCTGACGTCAAAACTGCCAACACAACCGTCGTCTGCAACGATGGACAAGATCCAATTCGGTCTTGGACAGATTTCTTTGATCCTCATTGGTCAAGTCTTTGTCGTCGGCATGATTGCGGCATATCACACAAAGCCGACGCATCTATGCCTTCGGACGCTCCGCGGCACGGCCGATAGCGGCGTAGACCTCTCGGGCAAAGTCAAAAACCAGATTCTCCTCGTGATCCTCGTACCAATCGATGGCCCCAAGGAATTCCTCTTCGGCCTCCAGGTGAAAATAGTAGTTCATGCCTCAAATCGCTTCCAGACCTTGGCGAAGACTTCCTCTCCTGGAATTGGCTTTACCTCCCCTGATCGCAATTCGGCGAGGCGACGTTGAGCTACCTACGCCCATTTACGGTCGATTTCGGACTCGGGGGCGTTCAGGCTGCGGAGAACGGAGTCTGCAACGATGGCTCGCTCCTCTACCGGCAGCGAAACCACCGCTTCTATGAGTTCCTTCATCGTCACTGGCCTAACACCTCCTTTTCCAGGATGGTAGCCTGGGCCTGGGGGGCGAGTCAAGAGAACTGCCGTGAAAACCCGCATCCCTCGTGCGAAGGCTGTATATGCGGTATTGCATCGAATGGTCAGGCCCAGGACACGTCTTGGAGGACCCGGGTCTTCTCGGCGAGGTTGAAGAGGTGGCGGGCATTCCCGTGCATGATCGGGTCAACCAGGTCCATTGCGTCCGCCAGGCTCAGCCAGCCTTCTTCCACCAGTTCGCTCAGGGCCAGCGTGATGCCTTGGCGAGCGATGGTCGCGTGGCCGAGGACCGGCTCCACCGGGATGTAATCGCCGCCGAACGTCAGGATCTTATTCGCCGGGGCGGTGACGAGGAACTTTTTCAGGAAGTCCTTGGCGGCCACCGGGTTGATGATCCAGGCCCAGCACATATCGACGTAGGCATTCGCGTAATGCTTGGCCGCCGCGAGCAGCTCTTCATAGTATGGATAGCAGATGTGCATGAAGACGAACCGCGTCTCCGGGGCCCTGCGGCACAGGCCCGTGACCGAGCCGGCATTGTGCAGGAGCCGGCCGAGCGGCATGTAGTTCTGGCCTGCGTAGTACCCTGTGTGCAGCTTCACCGGCAGCTTGTGCTCGGTGGCCTTTTGCACGGCCTGCCAGAACAGGTGGTCCTCCAGGCTCTTTCGCTCTTCGCCCGTCAGGGGCTCGTCGGCCAGTCGCTTCTTGAAAATACCCTCAACCTTCTCCGCAGGGACTTGCTCGTAGTCAATGTCCCGGTGGTACGCGTCCTGCGATTTGACTGCGACCGCATACTTGCCGTACTTCTCGAACCACCAGTCGATGACGCTGTGCCAATCGGCCAGCGAGCGGACCTCGATGCCGGTCGGTTCGCCGAAACCATCGAAGTTGGGACCTGCGTACATGCCAAGAATGCTGAGATCCTGCATCAGCAGCGTGGGCATGTCCGACTCCCTGAACGGCCGGCCCAGGCTGTTCACCTGGCAGGATTCGATCTTGCCCATCTCGCACAGAATCCGCCGGTAGAAGCCTTCCCGCCGGGTCTTTTCGTAGCCCGCCTGCACCTTCTTGACGGTCGAGGCGGACAGATCGTCCACGTCGTAGAGCCGCCGTATGGCGATCCTCACGGCCTGCCCGTAGCCGGTGTTCTTGACGGCGGGCCAGTACGGCTCCAGCAACCGCCACTTGTCCGCCGGGTCGGTCTTCGGCGAAAAGAACTGATCGTACGTATCCCCCGACATACCCGCCACGACCAGGTCGGAGTCCAGGTAGTGGCTCAGCAACAGGCTCCAGTCATCCGATTCGTCGCGCGGGCGCGAGGCCGCCGCCAGCCGCTCCTTTTCCTCCATCAAATGTTCGTGTGTGTCGATCAGCGGCGTCTGAAACACCTTCTCGACAATAGCCCGATTCGCCCGTTTGTTCATCGCGACGCCATCAGGCGTTTTGCCTGATGCTCTTGCGGGTGTGCTGCCGGTAGAGCCCAGCATTGCCGCTGTGCCGACGGCACCAATACCCTGAAGTGTGTGACGCCTCGAAATCCCGGTTGTCTCTGCCATACGGTGTCCTCCCAGATCCTGTCCCCAGCCGGCCACAAGCGGCAGGTCCCGGCGACATGCACCTTTTAGGATACTGGATCGTCGCCGGGGATGCAATGGCGTTGAACTACGCACGGCGTGCTACGGTGGACGGTGTCGGCGGAGCATACAAACAACAAGGTTCCAGGCTCGGATGGCCGCGGCAAGCGCCAGCCTGCCGCGGCCACCCGGACTTCGTAGGACCAGCGGGGTTGCACAGGCCCCAGCAGTTTGCTATCTTGGTGTGCGAGTCTGTGAGCAGGTCGCACCTTCTTGCGGTCGGGGCGGTCGGCAGGGTATACGAATCAGCACATGGGAGGACAACCAATGGGCAACACCGTCCGGACGTCGGCAATCTCTATCCTCGTATTGGCGGCGTTCACCGGCGGCCTCCGGGCAGACGAGGCACAAGACAATTGGCCGACGTGGCGAGGGCCGCTGGCCTCGGGGGTCTCGCCGACGGGCAATCCACCCCTAACCTGGAGCGAGACGCAGAACATCCGATGGAAGGTCCCCGTGCCGGGCAAGGGGACCTCCAGTCCTATCGTCTGGGGCGACAGGATCTTCTTCTTGACCGCCATCGAGACGGACCGCGTGGGCATGCCGGAACCGGTTCAGACATCCGAATCGAACGAGCCGGCTCCCTTTCATGGCGGTAAGAACCCGAAGAACGTCTACAAATTCGACGTGGTCTGTCTCGACCGCTCCGACGGGAAGACCCTCTGGCAGAAGACCGCCTGCGAGACCGTGCCGCACGAGGGGCACCATCCCAACCACGGCTTCGCCTCATACTCGCCCGTCACGGACGGCACGTGCGTCTGGGCTTCGTTCGGCTCTCGTGGCGTTCACTGCTACGACCTCAACGGGGAGCACAAGTGGAGCCGCGACCTCGGCCGGATGAAGACCAAGATGATGTTCGGCGAAGGCAGTTCCCCTGCCCTGGCCGGCGACGCATTGATCGTCGTGATGGACCACGAGGGCGACTCGTTCATTCATGCCCTGGACAAGCACACGGGCCGGACGTTGTGGAAGCAGGCCCGTGACGAGGACACCGCATGGGCCACGCCGGCGATCGCGACGGTCGAGAGTAGAATGCAGGTGATCGTCAGTGCGACGAACCGCATTCGCAGCTACGATGCCGGCACCGGTGCGATGATCTGGCAGTGTGGTGGCCAGACGCAGAACGTCATTCCCTCTCCGATCGTCTCCAGCGGCCTGGTGTTCTGCACCAGCGGTTTCCGAGGCAGTGAGCTGCAGGCGATCGAGCTCGGCCACGCCGGCGACCTGACCGGCACCAGCGCGATCCGCTGGCAAGTCAGCAAGGCGACGCCGTACGTCCCGTCCCCGATCCTCTACGGAGATAACCTCTACGTCTGTTCCATGAACAAGGCGGCCATCTCCTGCTATCATGCCGAGACGGGCAGGCTCAACTTCGCCCAGGAGAATCTGGACGCGGTCAAAGACATCTATGCCTCACCGGTGGGCGCCGCCGGCCGGGTCTATTTCGTCGGCCGCAAAGGCGTCACCCAGGTAATTGCCAACGCGGAGAAGCTCGATATCCTGGCCACGAGCAAACTCGACGACGAATTCGACGCCTCCCCCGCCGTCGCCGGCAGCCAGATTTTCCTCAAAGGCAAACGAAGTCTCTACTGTATCAGCGGACCATGACGCTTGAGTGCGCGTCTGTGAAGTAGCGTGGGCAATTTGCTGTGCACCAAGTACCGGCACGTACGGCACCGGTGCGAAACTCTGTGGTTCTCGCGACGGCAGTGTCGAGACAACAACCTATTGCGGCGAGGCAAATGCCAGCGCCGATTTCGGGGCCCGCCCGCCCGCAAAGCCCCGGTAGAGGAATGCTCGACTGACCAGAGGCGGCTGCTCGCCGCGCGGCTCAATCCGAAAACGGTATTCGCCGCCGGGCACCGGGTTGTACCAGCGCAGCTCATATTTGCCCATGGCGTTGCCCAGGTCGCCCAGGTAGCGCACTTCCAGGTCATACCCGTCGTCATGGATCGGCTCTCCATTCGACGACATGAGGACCCACTGATCGTTGATCTTGACTTCGACGCAACTCAACGGCTGGTGGAACCGGATCTCGCCGGGACCTACGTCCTTCCAGCGGAAAGCAATGTAATCCTCTTGCGACGACGCATCTGCCCGGACGGGCGTTGGCTGCCGCATTACCCGGCGCAGACCCGTGCCGGCGAGGTCTTCCGGATAGAAAGTGTTTGCTCTCAACCGGTACGTCCAGGCCGGCGTCAGTTCCTGCACGCCGGGCCGGACCAGGAAATCGCGTGTCAGCAGACCGAGTTGTGCCGTGAGGTAGGGTGTGGAGTACCGGCCATAGAGCGTGTGCCCGCCCTCGTAATTCTGCCGGAAATACTCTTCCGGCGTGGTGGTATACCCAAAATAGCCGTTGGCATTGCCGGCCACCCATACGTGCTCGACGCCGCTGTCGCCGTGTTCCTCGAACTCCCGTTTCACGCGTGTCGCCACGCGCCGGCCCGACTCAGCCGTCACCTCAAACGGCAACGGCAGAATCACTGTGTCATTGATGCGAATGAGCTGGAACATCACCGTTTGAGGAAAGCGGTCTTTAGGCTCCGCCAGAGGCTGCAGAAATGAAAAGAGCAGGTGTCGCTTGTTGCCCTGACATCCGTTCTTGAAAAACCACCAGCGGCGCGCCGTTGCGTTCCCGCCTTTCAGGAAGGGCACCGCAGCCAACCATGGTGCGCGGCGTTCGTAGGCGCCTGCCGCTACAGGATTGCCCACCGCCGCGTCCCTGCACAGCGTGACGCCTTCCGCGACATTGTGCTCGCGGATATTGATCTCGCGCACTGCAGAAGTCACGGTGATGTCGGCCGTGAGCGTGTCTCCCAGTGCCTCGAACAGACTGACGGCCTCGCGGCCTATGCCCTGCCCCAGTTCCCGCGCCTCCCTCCAGTTCACCGGGAAATTACCGAACGTGTTGTCTCCCCGGTCCGGCAGCGCCGGGGCCATGTCACCCTGCGTGCCTGCGGTCAGAGCGTGAACGACCGCCCAGGGCGTGTCGTACTTCCGCTGAATCGCCCATTCCAGGTCTTTCTGCGCGTAGGCGAACAGGTCTGCGTTATACACGGTCACAGGCGGGGTCAGCGCGGTTGCGTGCACGGAGAAACCGGAGAACGCCGCCAGCGGCTTGTAGCGGCCGCGGTCGTCCCGCACGTCCACCCGCACCATATACAACGACGGGTTCACGGCTCTGAAGACGGCCTGTGGATCATCCGGGGCGACGCCTTCGACATTCTGGTTAAGGACGTAGGAGCTCAGGGATCGGTTTCGATTATAGCCGTAGATGTCCTTCCGCCCCGTCGCGACTCGCGCCGGACGACGATTCTCGTAAGCCTCCAGAATGCCCTGGGCTATACGCTGCACCGTAAACTCCAGGAAGCGGGCATCCAGCCCCGCGCCGCTGGATGTGTGTTTGTTGTAGAAGTCATTGTCAAAGAAATTCGCGGGCGCTGAGTGGCTGTGCGATGCCGTGATGGCGATATGGCCGGGCTTCAGATGGGTCGTCCGGGCCACTGCTTCCGCCACCTTATGGTGCAACAGAAGCGAGGCCGCCGTCAGATCGGTCTGTACGAGAGCCACGGAGTTCTGCCTGCCGTCGTTCAGGTATACGATCCGAGCCTTCAGGCGCGTGCGGAAACCCAAGCCTTTGTTGGCCAGGACGGAGTATCCTCCCATCGGCATGCCGGGAGGTGGGGTGATATCGATGGAGACGGCGCCGGCAGTCGGCGCCCCGGTCGCCGGCGGACTTTCCACAACGGGCTGTGCGATGGCGATTTCGAGAGTGCGCGCGCATCCCGCCAAGCCAAGAACCGCTGCAAGCAATATGAGCATACGCATGGTCGCAACCCTTTCAGAAGCTATCGGGCACATTGAGGTGAGCCATACCGTCAGTTCGGCTCGCGGCGACGCCGGCACAACACATCAGAGTGTATGGCCTTTGCATGCGAATGACAAGTGCCTGGCTCGCGGCGACTTTCGTTATCGCGTGTATCGCCTTCCCTGCCGGCTCGGTGGGACCAGGATCTCGCGACGGTGTGACGTCCCATACACGCTTTCACCAGATCTCCCATCCCGGTGACTACATGGTCTTCGTGGACACGGAAGCCGCCAACTTCTCATCGTCCTTCTGGCCGTTGCTGCGCGACATGGTTTAGAAAAGACGGCTATGGCGACCCTGGTCCGTGCCCGTCGGTTTGCAGGGACTGACCGCCAGGCACGGCAACGGCTGCAACATGACCTTCGCGGACGGTCACGGCGAGATGATCTGCTGGAAAGACCCGCGCACGCTCGGGCTAATCAAGGGCACGATCGCTGATGAGGTGGAGGCATCGGAGAGCAATCCCGACCTGGACTACATCGTCCGAGTCATAGTCGGCGACAGACCCGTTCTGGACGTAATCGAGGAAGAAGTAGAGCAGGGCCATCGCATGAAACGGAGCGGAAGAAATTTCGGGATGTTAAGATAGGCAATTGCGCCCGCCTGTATGATCCGGTATAGTCCATCTTCCTTAGGGCAAGGCCTTGCAGAAATAACGATCAACGCCTATGTGCACGAGAATCACGTCGTGTTCGCCCAGTTGAAAGGCGACGACAAGAGCAACGAGATCACGGCCAT
>DCUI01000303.1 GCA_002327785.1 Phycisphaerales bacterium UBA2218 | reverse complement strand
AAGCGAAGAATACCTTACGTTATCGGATCAGGCGGGGCTTCTCCTCCTGGAACAACAGATGGACCTGCTTGCGAGTCGTGCCGTGAATCCGGGTGTCGGCGATCCGCTGCTCCCAGTCTGCCAGGTGCTGATTCTCCTCGGCCAGACTGGCGAACGTGTGGCCCTTCAAGGCGTTGGATTGAACGTAATCGATCCCCTTTTCCACCTTGCCCTTGTGCCGAGGCATCCGCGGCTTCGTCGGCAGGATCACCGTCCCGTAGTATTGACAGAAGGACTGGATCTTCGGATGCACCTCCGGGTCGTACCAGTCCGCCCGGCTGACCGCCGCCTTGAGGTTGTCGATCACGATCGTCTGCGGAACCCCGCCGAAATACCAGAAGGCATTCTCCAGGCAGCGAAGGAAGTTCTCCGTCGTCTGATGGTAGACCACCTCGCTGTAGGCCTTCCGCGAGAAGCTCAGAACCACCCGAAAGACATAGGGCCGTCGGTGTTTGCCGTCCGCCCGAAGGATCGGCGCCCCGGTCCCCAAGTCCACCTGTGCCTGCTCACCCGGCAAAACCTCCAACCGGCGAAACGGCAGCGGCTGACTCTGACCGAGACGGTGGAGGAACCGCCGAACGCTGGAGTAGCTGGCGGCAAAGCTGTGCCCCTCCACCAGATCCTGATAGATCCTCTGGCCGCTCAATCCCTGCCCAACCTTCGCCTCGATGACCGCCCGGAACGGCTCGCAGAGGCTCTCGGGGCCGGAACTCTGACCGGGACACGGCACCACCGCCCCCTCGGACCCGGGGATCGGGTTGCTGGCTGGTTTTGCCCCGGGGATCGCCTCGGGGAGAGGTTCGGACCCGGGGATCGGGTTCGTGGCTGGTCTTGAATCCGGCGCCGGCGCCTGCACGTAGCGAGCCACCGTCTCGCGATCGATCCCCAGTTCCC
The DNA here is from genome assembly GCA_002327785.1 of Phycisphaerales bacterium UBA2218. Classification (GTDB taxonomy): domain Bacteria; phylum Planctomycetota; class Phycisphaerae; order Sedimentisphaerales; family Anaerobacaceae; genus PLanc-01. The sequence goes on along the minus strand of DCUI01000303.1, from coordinate 3,475 downwards.
CCGCGATCCGCCGCTGGGACCACCCCAGCCGCGCCAGCGTCAATATCGCATGCACCATAGCCATCTTGAGTTGGTTTGCCATGCCGAACCTCCTGAAACCGTAACAGCATCGATTTCGAGAAGTCCTTACAGCAAACCGTTTGCTCCTCAAAGTGGCTGGTTTTGAACCCGATCCGACTGGCGGGGTTTACCCGATCCTTGACAGCCTTCAGCAGCAAGCGACGCAACGGCGTATTCGCCAGGATCTATCCGGACTATGTCGACCAGGATGGCCGGGTGCACAGACCTACGCTCCTATCCAGAACGACCCCACTCCTATCGATTCCAGCCTTCAGCCCTTCAACACGCCGGAACTCATCGTTCAGCCGGTGCCCTCGCGGGGAGAGAGGCTCGCTCGCGTCGTGCGCTGTTCCGACCAGAATGCCGTCAAGATGCGCATCATAATGGCGGCACCCAGGGCTGCGATGTCCATACCGCCTTGGCAGGAGCGGGAGCAGGCAAGACCGCAAGTCTGAATCGGTTGGCAGGCTTGCCACACACTCAGCGGGGGCAATCATCGAAGACTTCGGCTTGGTCTTGTCCAAGCTGTTCCTCCCGTTGCCGGTTGACTATTCGGCATTTGTCTTGTCGACCACAGTAGCAGAGTCTTCTGTTCACTTGGTATACACGTGAGTAGCCGTGTGAATGGTCACCGGACCCAACAGACCGGAGGGCTGTAGGCGTCGGTCCTTTCGGGACAGTCTGTCATGTAGATTGGTCCTACAGTACTGTCTTTCGGGCGGCAGAAACGCATCGCCAATGAGGCGATTCGTCCAGGTATTGGCGACTTCCACGGTCAGTTCGTTTTTCCCTGATTTGATGGCATCCGTGATATCGACGCAGAACGGCGGTTTCCACAGAATGGCGATTTCCCGCCCGTTCAACCGGACACGGGCTACTTTGTGAACCACACCCAGATCGAGTTCCACATAGGAACTCTCGTCAAGATCGCTTTGCACAACGTCGAACTCTCTGCGATACACGGCTCGTCCAGAGAAATACTTGATGCCGTGCTCCGAATCAGTCCAGGAGATGAGGTTCTGAAAGGTCGTCTGGTCCGGCGCACCCCAGCCTCGCGGGAAATTCACCTGCCATGGACCAGGAATCTCCAGCGGCGGCCTGACGGATTTGACGACGACTTCTCCCGCTTGCCCGCCCGTGCCGTGCAACACGTAAGTACCGGGCGTCCAGACCCTCAGATATGGGCGATGGGCCGCATCCATCCTCAGCTCTGCATCGGGTCGAGCCGGCCCGATCGTCTCATCCGAGGCAGGATCGAACGCCGTGCCACTGGACACAGCGTGAATCTTGACGCCGGAGATTTCGTCATCCCCGAAGAACTTCACCCGGCACAATCCCACACGTTTGCTGATTCCATCGGAGTACTGTGCCGTGCTGTGATTGGTCTTTGTCTCGAAACGAACGTACCGGGCGCGATCGATCTCCACGGCGAGATCCTGCTCATAGTGTTTGTCTTCCGTTTGCGAGGCTTCCTTCAGGGAGAACGAGCCGCATTTGCGGTACTCGACGCCGTCGGGAGACGTCCAGATCTCCATATCCTTGACGCCATAGTTCATGAATCCACGCACACTTTCAACGTAATTCCAGAGCCTGATCTTCTTGAGAGAATGGACCGCTCCCAAATCGAACACGATGTGCTGGTCAGCGACATCCGTCTTGTCGTCCGACAACCACGTCGGTCCGCCCGGCGTGGCCGAGTGCGGCGCAAATGCCGACGCCGCCGCAAAGGGTGCGGTCTTGCGTGTTTCGACACGAGTGAAGTGGGTCGGCGTGACCGACTTGCGAAAGAGGACGAATACGGATTCCGCGGGTTTGAGATGCAGGGTCAAGCGCGTCATTCCGTCCCGGACGTCATAGGCCGGTATCTCGCTCCACCGGCCGGTTTCCGGATGCCACAATTCCGGCCTCTTGCCTTCGACACGGAAGACACAGGCCGCGGTCTCCCAGCGTTCATTGAGGTTGATTACGAAGTAGATGTCTTCTTGATCTGTGCGCCGATGCACATAATCCAACCGGGTGCGTGGGTCGGAGCCCGCATACTGGAAGTCCGGGCCGATCCCCTGCTCCTGCAAGATCTCAGCCACGGAACGGTTCCAGACAATACGTCCCTTGCCGTATCGATGTTCCCGGACCGATTCGCCGTCACAGGCACCCCAAAGCGTGTCCGCGAGCCGGGCCACCCGGCCATCGCGGCGGGGGTAATCCACCAAGGTCCCGGTTCGGACCGGTTTGGGACCGATGACCGTGGCGCCGGCCTCCACCATCTGTGCCACCTTGCGCAAGACCTCCAGATCCATATCCGGCCGTTCCGGCAACACCAGTGCCGCATAGCTCATGCCATCGGGCAGCGTGATTCGGCCGTCTTTGACGGTCATGCGAGTCAGAATCACGTCGCTGTTGACGACGTCATAATCATAGCCGCAGCCCGGGTTGTAATCGACGCCTTTGGCGGATACGAAGTTCGGGGCTTGATCCCCGTAATAGTAGCATACATCCGCTACGAACAGTCCTTTGCGAAGCAGATAGCAGCATCGGGAGAGATAATCGATGAAAGGTCCGGCCATGGGCCACCACACGCGATTGGGATTGATATGGGTGCCGGCGTGGTAATAATTGCCCGGCAACCCCGCCTGGGCCGGACTGTGGGCAAACGTGTGGAACGTGAAGTGATTCAATCCCTCGCTCATCGCCTTGTCCGCCATGAGCTTGTAGAAATAGGGACTGTCTTGCAGATGACGCCAACTCGTGAAGGATTCCGCATCGACAATCGTCTTGCCATAGATATGCGCTGCGGACGAGATCTCCTTGACCAGCCAGATGTTTCGCATCTTGGGCCAGAACTCGCCGCGCGGAATATCCACCGCCCCCAGGGCCTTGAGTGCATCCACCGGGCAAGTGTCCCAGATGGGCGCCCCCGGCCCGCCGGCCTCGGCACAGAGCTTCACCCCGTATTGACGCAGGAAGGCGCTGCCGGTGCGATAATGACTGTCGATGAACACATCGCTGATCAGCTTCTTCCAGTCATAGAGGAACCGTTCCCGGACCTCGGCATCCCGCGTCTTGTACCCCTTGAGCAGCGGCAGGTACTTCAGGGGATCGTAGCCGTACTCCTTCTGGAATCTTTCGAGGATCTGTGCGGTCCAGATGGTATGATGTCCCAACTCCATGCTATCCACTTCCAGGTGATCCAGCGGAAACTCCCGGATATCCCCCAGTTCCGATTCCAGGCGCTTCATGATGGCGCCAAAATGCATCCGGGTTGACTCTGGATTCAGGAAGTCGATCATCGGTCCCCCGGAGTTCGCGCTTTGGGCGATCAACTGGTAGCCGGTATTGCTCATCACGAAGCGGAGAATCGTCCATTGTCCCGCGGGCACATCCCAGGTCAAACGCTCCCGCTCATCATCATAGCAGT
>DCUI01000005.1 GCA_002327785.1 Phycisphaerales bacterium UBA2218 | reverse complement strand
GTCGCTCAGTCCTCTACTCTACCGGTTTCATGAGCCATCGCCCACCATGACATGTCCGACCAGCGGGGGATCGACGTGGCGTTCATCTATGACAGCAGCCTTTTCACCGCGGAAGATCAGTTCAGCCATTTCGTGATGCGCCGCACGGCCACTCGGGACCTATTCCAGGTGAACTTCAGGACCTCGAAGGGCCGGCTTCTCGTGGGGAATCACTGGCTGTCCCGCAGCGGCGGCGATCCCAGGTCCGCCGGATACCGCGCGATCGCCGGCGAAACGCTGGCGTATTTCCACCAACGGATAGTCGAGGTTCAGGACAAGCAGACGCCGGTCCTGGCCATGGGGGACTTCAACGACGAACCGTTCGACCCGTCGCTGGTAGGTTATGCGCTGGCCATCCGAAGCCGGACGAAGGTTATGTGGGTGGGGATTCCTGTCTGTCTCTGCATACTCTTGCAGTGCCGTTTCTTCAGAACGTGGGCTTCGTCGTGGAGCATGAATGCCAAGTCGCCTGTCCTCACTGCATCATCGAGGCCGGACCGCACGGCAAGGAGCGAACGCAGTTGGCCGCCTCGGCGAGTCCAGCGGTCGATTTCCTTTGAGACGGTCAGGAACGTGATTCAGGCCGCCCGAGACATCGAGATACGGTACAACATTGCTGTTTGCACGAAAAACGTGGACGACCCGGAGGACAAACAGATTCTGGAGGACCTAAACGCTTCACGACGCCGCCGACTGTTGTGACAGTCTCGTTGCCCTTCTTGTGATCCGTGTCGACAAAACAGGATAAAGAAAGCGGGTGGCGGGGATCGAACCCGCGTAGCCAGCTTGGAAGGCTGGTGCTTTACCACTAAGCAACACCCGCATGATCGTTGATTATGCTTTGTCGGGAGCTTATACTCAATTACTTATGTGTCCAATCTCAAGTTTAGTGGCGTAGGTGGAAATGTCAAGGAAAATGAAAGTACCCGAGCGTGCAGCGGCGGCGAAGGCGGCTTCGATCCGGCTGGGGGCCGCGAAGACCGAGGTCAAAAACACCGCCCTGACCGAGATTGCCAAGGCCTTGCAGGATCGCAGTGCCGAGATCGTCGCCGCCAACGAGCGTGACCTCGCCGCCGCCCGGGAGGGCGATCTCGCGGCCCCGCTGCTCAAGCGGCTGAAATTCGACGAGGCCAAGGTCGACGACGTCTGTGCCGGCATCCACAGCCTCATCAAGCTCCCCGACCCCGCCGGCCGGACCCTCGGCGCCGTCGAAATGGACGAAGACCTCGAGCTCTACCGCGTCTCCTGCCCCATCGGCGTTATCGGCGTGGTCTTCGAGTCCCGCCCTGACGCCCTCGTCCAGATCTCCACCCTCTGCCTCAAGAGCGGCAACGCCTGCCTCCTCAAGGGCGGCTCCGAAGCGGCCCACACCAACCGCATCCTCGCCGATACCATCGCCCGCGCGGGCGAAGCCGCCGGTCTGCCCTCCGGCTGGATTCAGCTCCTCGAGACCCGCCGGGATGTCGCCGACATGCTCGCCCTCGACGACCAGATCGACCTGATCATCCCCCGCGGCTCCAACGAGTTCGTCCGCCACATCATGGCCAACACGAACATCCCCGTCCTCGGCCACGCCGACGGCATCTGCCACGTCTACATCGCCGACGACGCCGACCTCGACATGGCCGTCCGCATCACCGTCGACTCCAAGTGCCAGTACGTCGCCGTCTGCAACGCCGCCGAGACCCTCCTGGTGGATTCCGCGATCGCGCCCGCCTTCCTCCCCATCGTCCATAAGGCCCTCACGGAGCAAAACTGCCGAGTCAAAGGCTGCGACCGCACCCTCGCCGTCATCGACTGCGAGCCCGCCACCGACGAGGACTGGTCCACCGAGTACCTCGACTACATCCTCTCGATCAAGGTGGTGGACGGCCTGGACGCCGCCATCGACCACATCAACCGTTACGGCTCCGGCCACACCGACGCCATCGTCACGACCGACCGCGAGAAGGCCGAGCGCTTCATGAACCTCGTCGACTCCGCCGACGTCTTCTGGAACGCCAGCACCCGCTTCTCCGACGGCTACCGCTACGGCTTGGGCGCCGAAGTCGGAATCAGCACAAGCAAGATCCACGCCCGAGGCCCCGTCGGCTTGGACGGCCTGGTCATCTACAAATGGAAACTCTTAGGTAAAGGCCAAATCGTAGCGGATTATACCGGACCTAACGCAAGGAAGTTCACGCATAGGAAGCTCAGGTAAGAGCCTGCGTGTTACCTCTGATGGAATTGGACATTCCCGTCTTCTACCGCTGGCAGCAGGAGCTGTTCGAACACGGGGCCGTGGCCTTCGATCGGGCCGGCGCCGGCAGGGAAGATCTCGCCGCCCAGAAGCTCCAGAAGGAGAACGCCCAACTCAAGGCCCGCCTGGCCTCCAAGGACGAGGTCATCGCCGAGATCATGACCGAGTCGTGCTGATTGGGGGGCACGTGAACCGGCGGATCAGACTGTGTCGGCAACTACCCAGGGTTTCCGGTAGGTTCGTTTCAGGTGCTTGTTGGCGTCTGGGGCGTCGACGAATGTCTCGGTCTTCGGGTGGAGGCGGAGCTTGCGGTTGCCGACGAGGCCGGAGATGTTGGCCATGTGGCACAGCAGTGCCGAGTAGTGTCCCTGCTCCACGTCCGCGTTGGGCTGCTCCCGCGTGCGGATGCACTCGATGAAGTTGTCCTGGTGCCATTTGTCGCCCTGTCGGCCGTAGCGGGACTCGATCACCTTGTCGTCGGCATCGAAGATCTGCCATCCGCCGCCGTGGCGGCCGACGTACATGAAGCCCTTGGTGCCGAGGACCTCGATCCGCGTGGCGCAGAACGGCCAGTCGGGGAACTGGTCGGAGTCGCGAACGCTCACCGGAATCTTCTTCATGTAAGGCATCCATAGCCCGGCCTCGAAGACGAGGGTGAAGTCGCCGTACTCGTACAGGGCGATTTGCGTGTCCGGAATCGTTCGCCCGTCCCGCAGGGCCTTGACACCCCCGGTGTAGGCGACGCTGTCCGGGTAGGGCCTGTCGCCGAAGAGCATGCGGGCAAGGTCGAGCTGGTGGATGGCGTCGCCCGGGATCGGGCCGCAACTGAATTCCCACTGGTTGAGCCACGATCTCTTCGGATTGTATGGCAGCTTCGGCGCGGGCCCACACCATAGGTCGTAATCGAATCCGTTCGGGACCGGCTGCTCCGGGCCCTCCCCCATCATCCCGTGCTGCATCATGTTGAAAACGCGGATCATGTGCACGTCGCCGAGTTTGCCGCTTTGGATCTGCTCGGCGGCCTCGCGGGCGTAGGGGGCGCTTCGCGTCTGCATGCCGACCTGGACGACCCGCTTGTACTTGCGGGCGGCCTCGATCATTTTGCGGCCCTCCCAAATGTTGTGGGCCAGCGGTTTCTCTACGTAGACGTCCTTGCCCGCCTGGCAGGCCAGGATCGTGCCCAGCGCGTGCCAGTGGTCGGGCGTCGCGTTGATCATCGCGTCGACGTTCTTGTCGTCGAGGATTCGCCGGAAGTCCTGGGCCGTCTGCGGGGCCTTGCCCTGGGCCTGTTCGATCGCTTGTTTGGCAGGACCCAGACGCCTGCTGTCGGGATCGCAGAGCCAGGCGATCTCGACATCGGGCCGGACGGCGAACATCTGGGCGACCTGCCGGCCCCGGCCTCCTACGCCCATGACGCCGAGGACGACCTTGTCGTTGGCGGCGTGACTCTGTCGCTGCGGCATTGCGGCAACCGTGGCGGCGGCCCCTAACGAACCTTTCAGGAATGTTCTACGATTCACGGATTTCATGCTCCTGCCCTCAATTGCGACCTGTCGGTCGCTTGTCCTCGATCGGTTGCTCCGTCTGGATCGTGTTGTTCTGAAAATGCACCGGCCCCACGTGTTCTTCGATCAGGATGCCGATTGTCGGTTTGTCAGGCCCGTCCGCGCGGGTGTCCCGGATCGTGTTGTTGACGAACGTCAGGTCGCTGACCTCGCCGCGAATGCGAATCTCCGGGCCCCGATTGTTCTCGATGATGTTCTCCTCGAATCGATTGCGGTGGGGGGCCATGCCGATTGGTTCGTTGCGGAAAAAGACGCCGTTCTGCTTGTTCAGGCGGGACGTGTTGCGGCGGAACAGGTTGTCGGAGTCCTTGTGGCCGATGGAGATGCCGAACTGCCCGTTCTCCTCCAGGAGATTATCTTCGAACAGGCCGTGACGGACCCGCCAGCACAGGAACAGGCCGTCCGTGCCGTTGCGGCGGGCGGTGCAGCGGCGGATCGTCGGCCGTTGCGAGCCGCTGCCGGGGTGAAATCCCAGGGCGGCGTTCTCTTCCGACACACAGTCCACGACGGCGACGTCGTTGGATTGCTGGAAGCTGATGCCGTCGCCATTGTAGTTCCGCACGAGGCAGCCGCTGATGACGGTCCCGAATGCTCGATAGAGGAAGATCCCAGCGCCGCGGCAGCCGTTGAGCGGAACGTTCGCCTGCTTGTTCCCGTCGAGGACCAGGTCCTCGATCCGAACGCCCTCGGTGTCGTAGGCACTGAGGACCGGAAACACGGTGGCTGCCTTAGCGTCGTTTTGGACCATGCAGTCGGCCATCAGGGGCTTGTCGATGGAGAACGTGTTGCCGTTTCGAGCGGTGATTCGGGCGACGGTCGTGTGGAAGCCGCCGGCGCCTTTATCCCAAATGGCAACGCCGCAGCCCACGGCGAACCCGTTGGGGTCGTGGACCGTGATTTGCTCCTCGCCGAAGTCGCCGTCGAGGGCCAGGGCCGAGACGGACCCGGTTGCTTTTCGCAGAATGGTCTTGCCTTTGATCCCACGAACGATCACGTTCGGGCGAAGGTGCAGCGAATCATGCATGAGATACTCGCCTTCGCCGATTTCGACGACGCCGCCCCCGAGGCCGGCGACGTAATCGACCGCCGCCTGCAAGACCCGGTTGTTGTCGCCGGTCAGTTCCGCGTTGCTCTTGCCGACGGTGATGCGCGGCAGTTCCGCCATCGCAGAGTGCATGGCCCTGGGCAGTTGTTGTTCCTGTGGTTTGGGGGAGAAATCCCGCGTCGGGCCCGCTGCCCACAACGGGGACATGGCAAGGAGGGTGATCGCCAGGGCCGAGGTGACGGTTGTATGTGTCATGGCACAACTCCTGAAGGGTCGTCTGGCGATTATTCCGGCGACAACGCCAACATGATTATGGAAGCATCTCATGCGAATGTCAATCCTGTATGGTCACTTGACATTTCCATCGGCCTGCGGTAAAGGAGACAAGGGGCCTATTGGGGAGATCGTTCGGTTATGACTGATCTATCGCATATAGACGAAAGCGGATTGGAGGAATTGCTCAGCGAGCCCGCTGCGGGGACGCGAGAGACGCTGGCTCAGACGCCGGGTGATGTGGCGATCCTGGGGGCGGGCGGCAAGATGGGCCCCACACTCGCAATGATGGTCAAGAGAGCCGCTCCGGAGAAGGCCGTCTACGCCATCTCGCGGTTCAGCGATGAGGAGGTCAGGGAACGCATCACCGAGAAGGACGTCAAGACCGTCGAGGCCGATCTGCTCGATGAATCGGCGTATGCGAAGCTGCCGGATGTCCCGAACGTTCTATACCTGGCCGGTATGAAGTTCGGCGCCATGGGCAATCAGCCCCTGACGTGGGCGATGAACGCCTACGTGCCGGCCCTCGTTGCCCGGCAGTACAATCGATCGCGGATCGTCGCCCTCTCGACGGGCAACGTCTATTCGTTCGTCGATCCGCGCAGCCGCGGGGCGCGCGAAGAGGACGTGCCGGACCCGGTCGGCGAATACGCCCAGTCCTGTCTCGCCCGCGAGAGGATTTTCCAGTATTTCTCGTCGTGTTTCGGCACGCCCGTGACTCTCATTCGGCTCAACTACGCGAACGAGCCGCGATACGGCATCCTCGTCGATCTGACGCTCAAGATCCTGCACGATGAGCTGATCGATCTGACGATGGGGGCGGTCAACCTGATCTGGCAGGGCGATGCGAACAACTACATCATCCGGGCCCTGGGCATCGCCACCAGCCCGCCGACTATCCTGAATGTCACGGGCCCCGAGATCATGAAGGTTCGCGACATTGCCCAGCGGATCGGACAATTGATTGGGAAAGAGCCTCGATTCACCTCCCAGGAGGCGCCCACCGCGCTGCTGTCCAACGCATCGAAATGCGCCGAGCGGTTTGGAGGGCCGACCGTAGGCCCGGACGAAATGATCGCTTCCATCGTCACCTGGGTGACGGCGGGTCAACCGGTCCTGAACAAACCCACGAAGTACAACGTGCGTGACGGCCGGTTTTAGCGTGTCGCGGCCCTGCCAGGTTGTCCGTGATGACAGGCTCTGAAGGGATTTTCGATGATCGGACCGGGCATCTTTGAGAAGCTGCGTGAAGGCTGTGTGATACCGGCCCACCCACTGGCGTTGACGCCCCGGAACAAGCTGGATGAACGCCATCAGAGGGCCTTGACCCGTTACTATCTCGCAGCGGGAGCAGGCGGGCTGGCCGTAGGAGTCCACACGACCCAGTTTGCGATCCACAATCCCAAGGTGGGCTTGTACAAGCCCGTGCTGGAGTTGGCGATTCGGACGGCCGAAAGATCGGCTGCATCCGGGGAAGTCGAGCCGCCCATTATGATTGCCGGCTTGATGGGCGATACGGCCCAGGCCGTTCGCGAAGCGCGGTTGGCGGTCGATCTCGGGTATCACCTGGGCCTGCTCTCGCTGACGGCGCTGCGGGGACGACCCATCGGCGACCTCATCGAGCACACTCGGCAGGTCGCGGAAGTCATTCCGATCATGGGGTTCTACCTCCAGAGCGCAATCAGCGGGATGACTCTGCCGAAGGAGTTCTGGTCCCGACTCGTGGAGATCCCGAACGTGCGGGCGATCAAAATCGCGCCGTTCAACCGCTACCAGACGCTGGATGTCCTGGAGGCGGTCGCGCAATCGGGCCGCCAGGAGGATATCGCCTTGTACACCGGCAATGACGATAGCATCTTGATCGATCTGGCTACTCGGTACGTGTTCCGGACCGAACAGGGCGATGTGCCACTCCCCATCGCAGGGGGACTGCTCGGCCAGTGGGCTTGCTGGACGAAGCGTGCGGTCGAGCACCTGGACAGGATCAAGGAGATTCGCAGGACCCAAGGCCCCGTCCCGATGGAGATTCTCGCCCTGGCAAGCCAGGTGACGCTGGCGAACAAGGCGATCTTCGACGCCGACAACGCCTTCGCCGGCTGCATCGCCGGTATCTCCTACGTTCTGAAACACCAGGGTCTGATGAAACACGTCGGATCGCTGGATCCAGCCGACCGGCTCTCCCCGCGCCAGACCGAGCAAATCGACGAGATCGTGCGTCGGTACCCGCACTTGACAGACGACGAATTCGTCAAGGCCAATCTGGACACATGGTTCGCCCCCTGAGCCTTGGCCGTCTCGACCTCGTCGCCCAAAAGGCCGAGATAGTAGTGCGTCCCTCGACACACATTCGGGGGTCAGGTAATCCGAAGCTCCGGCAGGGAACCATTTTTGTAACCGTTCACGACTTCCGGTCACGGCAGCAGAGACGGGGCGGCTTTCTGGTGGAAGGGGACGTTGATGGCCTCGCAGAAGAATTCAAAGACACGACGACTCTGCCGGCGGCCGGTTGCGATCACCGTCCAGACACGTTCACACCAACGCTGCCCGCGTTGGCCACGGGTTCTCTGGGTAATGTGACGGTCGATCACGATGTGCCGAATCGCCTGTTCGGTCTGGTTGTTCGTCGGTTCGATCCCAGGGGTCAAACAGGTTTCGGATCCACGGCAGAAGTTTGTGGCTCCAGATCCGGAGGGACTTGTCGGTGTGTTCGGCCAGAAAGCGGATGTCCCGGATCAAATGGGCCCAGCAGAACTGAACCAACACCTCACAATCCGCCATGTACGTGTGGTACGCCGAGAACTAGTCCGACCCGACGACACCTCCGAAGGTTTCGGTCAGGATCGCCTTGAGCACATCCGAACCGCCAGAGGGATCGATGGGAAGGATGGTGGAGCGTGAGGCGCGGAAACACCACGTCCAGAGCTTCTCGCCACAATCTTTGTGTCCGGACTTATCGGAACCGACGCACGGTTCCTGGACCGGGGCCGGACAAAGCGAATCCACATGCACCGCCAGGTCATGAACACGCCCCAAGACATGATCTGCGACCACGTGAATCACGACGGCCTGGATAACCGCCGGAAGAACTGCCGCAACTGCACGATAGAGCAGAACAATGCCAATCGCCGCAAGCGGGGCACGTGCCACGGGCCACCGGCCACGAACTCCCCGTCCTCACCACACTACATAGGCGTCACCTACTGCCGAAGGCGGCGTAAATGGGTCTCCTACATCAAGCATCACGGCCGCTCAAAAAACCTCGGCCTCTACAAGGTAGAGGAAGACGCCACCCTCGCTCACAACAAGGCCGCCTGGGCCCAATGGGGCGAATATGCCAATTTGAACTTCCCGGAAGAGTATCCAGGCCATCCGGCGGCGACACCATCATCCGCCGGCCAAATCCGAAACTTGAAGCACGACAACTCCGCCGCAGGCGGACGCCAGTTGCCCGGAGGCGTCCCGGAAATCCGAAGCAAATCCCAAGCACAAATGACCGAAATGGGCTCACACGAAGGCACAAAGGCACGAAGGAAAGCCCGATTTTGACCTCTGTGGCTTCGTGGCTTTGTGTGAGATGGTGCCTTCGTCCGCAGATTTCGCCGATTTTCGCGGATTCAGAACGAGGCACGGGTCACGAGCCACAGACCACGCGGCCCCCGGCCGCCTGCCCGCCGCACAGGCCACAGGTCACGAGTCACTGGCCACGCGGCGTCCCGCCGCAAAACCATACGTATTTGTACGTAGTCCTCCGCTCCGTGGATATCGCTCTTGCTTATCGCTTGTCACCTATCACATATCACTTGTTTCCCTTTTCCTTGTCACTTTTTTCTTGTCCCCTCCGCCCATTTCCGCCATAATGTCATTACTTTCTCGGGCAGTGGCAATTCGCGAACAGGAGCAATCGGCCGTGTATCTCGTATCGAACGGCGCCACAGTAACAGCTCCCTTTGATCATCTGTCGGTCTCCTTCGGCCCGACGGCGGCTATGGTGGCAAAGGCACAACGCCGCGATGCGCCTCGCGACCAACTATCCCGACATGTGATGTGGATCGTCTCTTGCACTGCCGCCATGTGATTCTCTCCAACTGTCGCTTACGATTGTAGTTCGTCCGGTCGGGTAGGTCAAGCGTAAAAGCCAAGCCCCTCACGCGGCATTCTGGAAGCACCATACGTATTTCGGTCTGGAATTGAGTATGCTGTCCCCAGATTCCAGATTCCACTTGATTCTGGGCACGTTATGCTCATTTCCCGTTCACTCGGTCCTCAAACTGTGCTGCTGGCGAAAGGGGCAAAATGTGAGAGGGCCGGGGACAACGTCCCCGGGTGTGAGGCAGATCGTCGTCTCGATGCTCCGATTCTCAGTCGGTCTCCGGACCGGGGACGATGTCGAGGGCCTTGGCGGGTTTCTCTGCTGGTTCGAGGTGGTTGTACCAGGTGAGCTTCAGGATGGCCGAGGTCACGGCGAAGACTACGCCGCAGATCATCGCCCTGGAATACTGCTGTATCACCAGGAAGATCGGGGCCGCGACCATCGCCAACTCCCAGACGATGCCTACGAGCACGTTGAACCAGTCTCGCCAGAAGTCGCGGTTGGGCTGGAGGGTTGGGTCGTCGGCCTGGCACTTGTCCAGAACCGGTTGCCAGAAGCCCCAGGGACGGACTGTGCGGTAGAAACTCTTGAGGACTGCGTCGTCCTCGGGTTTTGTCAGCAGGCATACGGCGACCGACGCGATCGTGCTCAGGAGCATGATGATCGGGAAGGTGACGTACACCGGGTGCAGGCGGATTGGCTCCAGGTGAAGGTGGGCCATGTACTCGGGCTTGCCGATGAAGAGCAAGACCAGGGCTGAGAGGGTACCCGTGACCATGCCGGCGAAGAAGCCATAGCCGTTGAACCGCCACCAGTGCCACTTGATCACGTTCGGGATGACAAACGCCGGCACGATCACCGAGACGAGCACCTCCGTGATGGAATGGACCGACTTCGTCACGAAGCCGAATGCGATACCCATCGCGATGATCGCAATCGAGCAGATGTAGCTGAGGATCACGTACCGCCGGGCCGGGGCGCGCGGGTCGAGGTAGCGCTTGTAGATGTCGTTGACGA
>DCUI01000070.1 GCA_002327785.1 Phycisphaerales bacterium UBA2218 | reverse complement strand
CCGTTGAACCGCCACCAGTGCCACTTGATCACGTTCGGGATGACAAACGCCGGCACGATCACCGAGACGAGCACCTCCGTGATGGAATGGACCGACTTCGTCACGAAGCCGAATGCGATACCCATCGCGATGATCGCAATCGAGCAGATGTAGCTGAGGATCACGTACCGCCGGGCCGGGGCGCGCGGGTCGAGGTAGCGCTTGTAGATGTCGTTGACGATGTAGGCGGCGCCGGAGTTGACGGTCGAGACGAACGTGCTCATGAACGCCGCGAGCAGGCCCGCGAGGATCAAGCCCTTGGCCCCAATCGGGAGGCAGCGGTTCACGACGCTGGGCAGGATCTGCTCGAAGTCCACCTTGCCGCCGGCCCCCATTTCCCGGAGTTCGGGGCCGAAGTAGACGATGCCCAATGTGCCGATGCCCGCGATGAGCAGAAATCGCGGGGCCAGCGAGGCGATGGCCATCATGAGGTTTTCGAGCGCTGCCTCGCGCGGGCTGCGAGTCGAGAGCACGTGCTGGATGGCGTAGTTCGGCGTCGGACCCGCCATGCTCACGAGCACGCCCTTGAGGAAGAGCGTCAGTACGAACAGGCCGAAGATCGAGTAGCCGTCGCCGCCCTGGGCGAATGGACTGTAGAGCTTGTCATTGAGTTTCGGGATCGTGTTGGACCAGTCGAGGTCGAGCCGCCAGCCGAAGAACAGCCGGTCCCAGTTGGCGGGCACATTCGCCAGGATGTCCTGCGCGGAGGTCGCGTGCATCGCGATCACGCCGATGATGACGGCGGCAATCACGATCAGGCCGAACTGGATCAGATCGTTCATCACGACGCTGTACATGCCGCCGACGACGCAGTACAGGCCCGCGATGAGCATGACGACGATGGCGTAGAAGTCCGCGGGCGTCATGCCGCCCGGCAGCGACTCGGCGGAGATGCCCAGCGTCTCGAACGGGATGAACGAAGCCGTGAACTTGCCGATCCCGATGTAGGCCATGCTCAGAAACCCGACGACGCTCACGATGGCATACACGACGATACTCACGTAGGCCATCTCGGAGCCGGTGTTTCGGCCGAAGCGGGTGTACATCCACTCAGCGCCGGTCAGGACGTTCGACCGGCGGACCCAGGTCCCGAGATAGACCATGCGAAAGATCACGTTGAACAGCGGCCACACCCAGAGCAGCCAGACGCCCTTGACGCCGTAGACGAAGAGCACCATGACGAACCACATCGTGCCGGAGATGTCCAGGCCGCTGGAGCCGTGGGCGATGCCGATCATCCACCACGGCAGGCTCTTGCCCGCCAGGAAGTACGACTCGGGGCTCCTCGCGGCCAGCTTCGCGACGACCCAGCCCACGGCCACCATCATCAGCAGATACGCCACGACGATCGCGATGTCCAACGGATGCATCGGTTCTCCTTACGTCGAACAAATCCGAAATTCGAATTTCGAAATCCCAAAACATGCACAAATGATGAAGACTCAGAACTCAAAACGGGCCGTTCGGATGGCGGCAGCGTTTTCGTCATTTGGATTTCGGTCCTTTGAATTTGTTTCGGATTTCGAGCTTCGATATTCGTGCTTTATTTTCTACGCCGGGCAACCGAGCAGGTGCTGCACCAATTCTTCGAGATTGCAGGTCGCGACGGCGCAGTACTTGTCCCCGCCGCCGTAGTAGACGAAGAACGTGCCGTCGATGACGACCGCCCCGCACGGGAAGCACACGCCGCGATAGAAGCCCTCGATCTCGTAGTCCGCCTCCGGCTGCATCAGCCAGTCGGGCGTCCGATGCCTCACGATACTTGGATCGTCCGGGTCCAGGAGCAGGGCTCCGAGCCGGTAGTGTTTGTCCGGGCCCACCGCGTGGTAGATCGTCAGCCAGCCGTGATCGGTCCTGATGGGCGGGACGTTGACGCCCAGCTTGGCCGTCTCCCACGGGTATCTATTCGTGATGAGCAGCTTGCTTTGACGAAAGCCCATCAGGTCGTCCGCGAAGGAGATCCACGCGCTGGCGTGCTCCACCCCGTACTGCGGCCCGACCCACTCCAGTGGCCGATGCAGCATGACGAACTTGCCGCCGACTTTCTCGGGAAACAAGATGACGTCGCGGTCGTCGAGCATCGGATCGGTGAGCCGGCCGGCGCGAATCCAGGTCTTGAAGTCCTTTGTCATCGCCAGGCCGGTGAGGGTCGCGTTGATTCGCAGGTAGCGGGGGAAGGAGTCGGTGCATTCGGCTGGCGTGATGTACTTGTCTCGTCCGCCGGGGACCCAGAACCGCCCGAACGGGTAGTGCCGGCAGGCATAGGTGACGTAGTACCAGTCGCCCATCTTGATCATTCGCGGGTCCTGGATCGTGGCGCCGTCGAAACCCTCGACGCTCGGGCTGAGAACCGGCTGATCCGAGGCCCGCTCGAAGTGATAGCCGTCCCTGCTCTTCGCCAGGCCGAAGTAGCATTTGTACTCGGATCCCGATTCAGCCGCCCGGTATAGCAGCAGAACCTCGCCGGCCTTCTCGTCGTACCACGCAGCGGGGTTGAACACCGCCAGGTCCTCCCAGGGGTGGTCGGGATGGGGGGACAGGATCGGGTTGCCTGCATAACGCTGAAGCTTCATAAGCGGCCTTTTCTCCTGAACGACTGCGACCTGTGCCGAGGGGCATCGCTGCGCCCGCGACGTAGGAACGAGCTACGAACGATAGTGTGCAATCTCATCGTCACTGAGGTCTTCGTTGGGCACGAGACGGTAGTGCTTTTCTTCTTTGATCGATATCGCGCCTTCCGATCTCTCGAATTCGAACAGGGCGATCAGATCATCCTGGACGAACTGGGCCGCGAGGGGATGGCAGGTTAAGGCAGGGAACTTGGACTCGCACAGGGCCAGGTCCTGCTCTAACTGGACGATTCCCACCTTGTCTCTTGCCCCCTTGGCCTGAAGAGGAAAAATGAACTGCTCTCCAGTTTTGTTGACACCTACATAGAGCTCATCGGTTTCAACTTGGCCGATGCCCTCCACGGACGTGCGAAGATGGCTCTGCTTGAACGCTCGCAACTCCTGCTTGTCGTGGAGGAAGCCGAGAAGCACACTCTCAAGTCGCGTCGTTCGCGTGTAGTCCTTTTCATTGGGGTATGGCGGCGACGTAATCACTGCGTCCACGGACCCCGGTGCGAGGTCGCTCGGAATCTGTCTTGCATCACCCAGGGTGCACCGGGATATGACCGAGGCAAGCGATGCGAACTGCCTGACGTCGGAGGCCATTTCAATGACTTTGCTCAGCCAGCTCTCGAACACAGGGGCGTCCATCTTGCGTTTGGCGCCCACGCCGACCTCCGGCCCGAACTTAAGATTGCTGGCCACGAACACGGAAACGAACGCCAACCCGAGAAGCCCGACTTCGCGCACTACGAGGTCCGAAGTCCTGAGAATCTCGTTGCGAAGAAGGAGACATTTGTGCAGTGGCACCGGATCGATGGAGTGTGCCAGGAGAAGTTGTTCCTGTTCGGGAGGCAGTGTCTTCAACGGCCCATTCCAGTCGTTCAGAGCACGCCATGCCCGCCGGCAGACCATTTTCGCGTGCTTGACAAGTTCTTCCGGATCAATGCACCAGCTCGTCTTGACTTCGGATGCGAAGCAAGCCATTGGATTGGCTTCGATGCCATAAGACTGGATGCCGTTCTTCTTCGCCTCCACCAGAGTCGTGCCGGTCCCACAGAAGGGATCCAGGACCAGATGTCCTGTGCCTAATCCAAATCGCGAGAAATAGGTCCTCACGAGATGCGGCGGATAGGACAGGACAAAGCGATACCAGTCATGGAACGCGCGATCTGTGTCCTTCAGTTTGTTGTGTCGCAGGTCCTCAGGCGCCAACGATTCTTCGGCCAATTCAAATGTCATTTGTGTCATGGGGCGCATACGCATGCTCTCGTCAAACCAAACGCCGCTATTGTAAGACGGGGAAGCTACCTGGGCAAGCATCACTTGTGGCTTGAATCCGTTCATCAGGAGTCGGCCTGGAATTCTGTTCGGCCGGGCTGTCGGGTACGCGGTTCCTCCTCGCGGAAAGAACAGCACGTGTGTCCATCGGTGAGGTTTCTCTGCCGGTGCCGGTCCCTCGCGGCGGGTCTCTGCGGGGTGCTATTTCTTCTGTTCCGGCTGTTTGACGGGCGGGGCGTACCAAGCTGCGCCCTCGAATTTCCACACGTTCGAGAGGTCTTTAATCGCCATCTCCTTGGTGGTCTCGTCCATCGTGTAGAAGTACTGATTCAAGCTCTCCGACCAGAATCGATAGACCGGCCTGGCGTCCTTGGGCTGACGTCCCTCGGGATAGGCGAAGAAGGCGATGCCCTGGTACTTCCATGCGTCGGCATGGTGGTCGAGCAGCTCGTACTTCTCTTCCTCGCTGATCGTGCAGAAATGCCGTTTCGAGGTGGTCGAGACGAAGTGGTAAACCGGTGCGGCGTTCTCGATCACACCCATGTAGATGCTGGGCGCGAAGCCCTGGCTCATAGGGTTTTCCAGATCGATTGCGGGCTTGTTTGGGTCTGCGGCCGCGGTGGTGGGAGGCTTCGCAGGTTCCGCCGGGGTGGTTTCCTCCCGGGCGGATGCGGGCTGTCTCGGCGGAGCGGTCTTGGCTGCATCCGGTGCTTTCGCCTTGTCAGCCGGAACGGGAGTCGCCTGGGTCGCATTCGGATCCTTGGTCTGGATCGGTGCGGCCGCCACCGGCTCGACGTGGTTGGGTTCCTGGACGACCTTCGTCTGTCCTGCGTTTGCGGGAGTGGCCGGGGCGGCGTTGGGATCCTTGCCCGGCGACTTCTCCATCGTTGTGTCGGTCTGTCTGGGCTGGATCGGCTGTCTCTGCTCAAGTTTCGAAAGAAGCTGCTCGGTGGTGATCGAGTTGGAATCCTTGACCTCTCCGGCAAGCGCAAGGTCGGCAAGTCCCGGGCTGGTTGTCTGTTCACGCACGCCCGAGACAGCGGTGCGGCTCGTTGTCGGACTCTCGCCATCTTTTACGCGAGCGTCTCGATGTTCGGCTGGCTTGGCTGGGAGGAACTGCCTGCGCAGGTCGCGGATCGCAAGACTGTGGAATTCGCCCGCCGATATCACGGCAAAATGGCTGCCTTCGGGGGGATCGCACTGGCCATAGCTGTTCTGGCCCCAGGCTTCGATGCGTCCGTCCCGCCGCAGGGCGAGGTTGTGGAGCGATCCGGCCGCGATGGCCACGAAGTCGTTCCCGGAGGGGACCCTGCACTGGCCCTCACTGCTGCGGCCCCAGGCCACGATGGTCCCGTCGGCCTTCAATGCGAGACTGTGCAAGGTGCCCGCAACGATCTGGATGAAGTTGACGCCTGTCGGCACGCTGGCCTGACCATCGCCATTGCTGCCCCAGGCCACGATGGAGCCATCGACCTTGAGGGCCATGCTATGGTAGTAGCCGCCGCAGATGTCTGTATAGTCTTTACCCGCCGGAACTCTGCACTGGCCCTGGTCGTTCCAGCCCCAGGCGGCCAATGAACCGTCCAGGCGAATGCCCAGACTATGCCAGGTTCCCGCCGCGATCGCGCGGAACTTGGTGTTGCGAGGAAAGTTGCACTGCCCCCTGGAGTTGTCACCCCAGGCGACGACGGTACCGTCCGCCTTCAGGGCCAGGTTGTGATAGAGCCCCGCCGCGATGGCGACGAAGTTGTTGCCATAGGGGATGTTGCACTGTCCATTGGTGTTCTCGCCCCAGGCCATGAGCGTGCCGTCTGCGGTCAGGGCCAGGCTGTGGTAGCCCCCCGCGCAGATGGCCATGCACTCGTCGTTTGGCTGGGCGTTGTATCGGCCGGCGAGACTGTTGCCCCAGCCCACCACTTGTCCCGGCTGGGCAGGGCAACGCGCCGCCGGCGCAGCCACAAGCAGGCCCAAGGCAATCAGCCCCCTGACCCACAGCGGCCGAACGTGATGAATCCGCATGTCCCTATTCATGCAGGCAAATACTCTCTGGCAATAATCCCTTCACCACCTGTCTCTGTGGTTGACAACCGGCTCACGCATCGGACCGCACCGGTGTGTACCATTGTACATGATTCCTCGAACAATTCAAGGGTAAACCCCCTGCTTGCCCACACAGATTTGCTCGGCTTGCCCCAAATCTCCCTTTTTATCGTCATTCTCAGTGGCTGGCATTGATCTTAGTGCGATTCCGCCGGTTGCCACTGGGCCAAACGGGGCCGTCGGAGGATTCGTCCCATCGGTCTTGCAGGTCCCATAAATCTCGACTCGCCCGCAGGACGGATGCGATGTCTCTCCTCAATCCGGCCAGGGTCGTGCCGGGCGTCGCGCCATGGAGGCCATTGATCCAATAGGTTCCATCGGCTGTGTGGGTCTGATAGGGCGCATCGGACCTCTCCCGGTCGAGTCACTGTCCCTCAATGGGCTCCTCGCCTTCGAGGGAACGCCGGACACATAATTTGCGTCACGCTCGTATTCTCGGACCTGCGGCCACGCGAGTCGTTCTTGCTTGCTTGCCTGCTTCGCACGCATCGGTCATAATACGCCCCAACAGCCGCAAGCATAGTATTCAGGGGCGGATTCAGCCGAAAGCACTGCTTCTCGCAAACGGGGTACATCGACATCGAGTCGGTGCGCCGCTTCGTGTGGACCGGGGGCCCCTCTATGGAAAGAACCGCGACCGCCTGCGATTCCTACCTTTCCCTGAGGCGGGACACGAAGTTGCCGAGGCCATATGGAAGGAGGCTCAGGAATGGATCGTCCGAGGTTTGGGAAAGGTGCTCGTGGCCTTCGAGGCAGGTTAACCGAGGAGATCGGGCGGGGTCACCCCCGGCAAGGGCGGTTCGCAACGGACCCGGCTGGAAATTTATACTATGGCCTTTACTGTGCGGCGGCATAGGGGTATAGTAATACCTTTGGAATTCTTACCGGGTGCCCGGACACCCTGGCGTACGGCGGTGTTTCTCGCCGGGCGCATCGCGTCCGGGGCTCCCGACCAGGGAGGTTTTGCGTATGTCCATAAGAGATAAGCATGGCATCTATTGGGTTACGGCTCTGTTTCTGGCGTTCGTGGTTACGCTGGGTGTGCTGCACGGGTGCAAACGCGAAAAGACTGAGCCGAACCAGCCCGTGTCGCCGAACAGTGTGACGGATGCCGCCGTCAAGCCTGCGTCCGTGGATCCGATCCAGGCTGCGGCGAACCTGTTCCGCGAGCCCAAACCGAGCCTACAGGCGATCATCAAGGCCTCGGAGCAGAAGTGGCATGCGGTTTTTCCGGAGTGGTGGGGCAAGCCGGCGCCGGATTTCACGCTCGCGGACATCGATGGCAAGCCTCACAAGCTGAGCGACTATCGTGGCAGGGACGTGATTCTGGTCTTCTGGGCCACCTGGTGCGGGCCGTGCAAGCTGGAAGTACCTCATTTGAAAGAACTTAGGAACGGTTATTCGAAAGAGAAACTAGCTATTCTGGCGGTCTCGGCTGAGGCCGCCGGGCTTGTGAAGGGGTTTGCTGGCGAGCAGCAGATCAACTACACGGTCCTGCTCAATCCCGGCCAGCTCCCTGAGCCGTACAGCAAGGTCGAGTTTATCCCCAGCAGCTTCTTTATCGATCCGGAGGGCAATTTCAAGCTGGCGATTCGAGGGATCGTCCAGAGCGGCGACGCCAAGGCGATTATGCAGGCCCAATAGGCGAAGTTTTTCGGGAAAGGGCTGGACACAGTATTACGGGTCCGCTACAATCATTCGTTTACGCGGTTTTGAAGTTGATGTTAGAAAACAGGGGTACTGAGCCATGGCGCATAAAAAAGGACAAGGTTCTTCGAGAAACGGGCGCGACAGCAACGCGCAATATCGCGGCGTGAAGCTGTGTGGGGGCCGCGCGGCCAAGGCCGGGGCGATCCTCGTGAGGCAGTGCGGTACGAAGTTCTTCCCCGGCGAAAACGTCGGCATGGGCAGGGACTACACGCTCTTCGCCATGACCGATGGGACGGTGCAGTTCCAGGGCCGAAAGGTCAACATCGTCTGATTGGTGCTGCCTGGTTGTTGGATGTTCGAGGGATGGTCGTTGGCCATCCCTTTTTTGTAGACACTCTTTTGCGTGCGGCGCACGCGGGTGGTTTCCCGCCTCATGTTTGTCGATGAAGCCCAAATCCACGTCAAGGCCGGCGACGGCGGCAGCGGTTGCGTAAGCTTCCGGCGGGAGAAGTTCGTGCCCAAGGGCGGCCCGGACGGCGGCGACGGCGGCGACGGCGGCCATATTTATTTCAAGGCGGTCGAAGACAAGGATACGCTGCTGGACTTTGCCGGCAGGCATCATTGGCGGGCGGAAAACGGCAAACCCGGCGAGGGAAGCAACAAGTCCGGGGCCAGCGGCCGAGACCTGGTCATCCCCGTCCCGCCGGGCACGCTGATCCATGACACGGACCTGGACCTGCTCATCAAAGACCTCAGCGAGCCGGGGCTCAAGGTCCTGGTCTGCCGGGGCGGCAAAGGCGGCAAGGGCAACAGGGCCTTCGCAACCTCCACGAATCAGACCCCCCGCGAATTCGAACCCGGCCAACCGGGCCAGGAGCGGAACCTCCGTTTGGAGCTCAAGCTCATTGCCGACGTGGGCCTGGTCGGCATGCCCAACGCCGGCAAGAGCACGCTGCTGTCCCGCTGCTCGGCGGCCCGGCCCAAGATCGCGTCATATCCCTTCACGACGCTCGAACCGGTGCTCGGGATCGTCGAGCTGCCGGGTTTTCGCCGGTTCCTGATGGCCGACATCCCCGGCCTGATCGAAGGCGCCGGCAAGGGCGCCGGCCTCGGCCACGATTTCCTCAAACACATCGAGCGGACGAGGATTCTCGTACACATCCTCGACATCATGCCGCTGGACGGCTCCGACCCGGTCTCCAACTACCACGCGATTCGAGCCGAGCTGGCCCAACACAGCGAGGCCCTCGCCCAAAAGGATGAAGTGGTCGTCGCCAACAAGATCGACCTCGACCCCGAAGGCAGTCGACTCAAGGACCTCCAGGACCGACTCGGCCGCAAGATCGTCCCAATCTCGGCCGCCACCGGCCAAGGCATCCGGGAACTCAGCGAACTGCTCTGGCGGAAAGTGCGTGGGCACGAAGAAGAATACTAGAACCACGGGGCACTACTGACCCCGTATTCGTTGCCTGAAGGTTTCTCTGAGAGCGTCCACCGCCTGAATCTGTTCTTCGACGCGAGCGAGGTCTTCGCGGCGGTTTGTCTCCTGATAGAGGATCTTCAACTCTTCAAGTGTTTTCTTCTGAATGGGGGGTCCGAGCATCTTGAGGGCCAGCAGGCCATCGCCATTGTCGCTGAGCAGTCTGCCCAGGTTCAGCGCAGCCGTCAGATGGGCCTCGACGCGGGTGTAGTCGCGATTGGACCGCTCCGTACGAGACATATCCCAAATCGCTCTCACGAGATCGCGAAGTCGAGTGGCCATTTCCATGGCCTCTTGGCGGACTCGATTCTGATCTTCCGCCTTCAGGGCAATGAAACCTTTCTCCGTCAGGACAAACAGATACCCTTTGGGAGAAAACGCCATCGGTTGGGTCCAGTCGACGCTCAACAGGGTTTCGATGGCCTTGTCCTTGTTGCCGGCGGTCCATAGTTGCAGGGTTTGTTCGATCTTCTCGCCCTGCGGCGTTGCCGGCTCGTCCACAACGGTTTCATGGAGCGTCTTCTCGTGTGCTACCGTGTATCCGGCAGGGGGCTCAAGGCTGAAAAGCTCCTCGGCCAATTCCACTTCCAGATCAAAGTGGTTCATCACCATCGTCACGGACTGTGAACGGTCCTGTGGGTTGCATAGATCCATCTCCACCTGGATCGGGCGAAAGGAGTCCTTGTGGGCCCAAACGACGATACGACATCGGTATTCCGCGTCTTCCTGTTGGACCTCGAATCCCACGGCAGGTCGTCCATCGATCTCCTTCTCCCCAAGCGGTTTTTCTGTCCCATCCTGTAGGTTCCAGAGGCGCTCGACCGGGCGGCTGAACATGGCGAATGGCCCAGGTCCGTCCGGCAGCTTCTCTCTCTCCGCAGGTGGGATGTCCATCATCACTGCCTTCTGGGCGTGGAACAACAGCACGTGCCTGCTCGTCGCGAGATCGACAATCGAACTGACCCTTCCCGCTGGATCATCTATGCGTATCCGCCCTGGTTGGCGGACCATCCCTTTGCCTGTTCCGGCGGTTTGTCCCGCGACAGTCGTCGCTATGTCAAAGGTGTAGGTCGAATTGCGGATCTGCGCGAGGACCTGGCCGAATGCAACGCCCGAAGGATGCTTGGAACCTGCAAGATGCCCGATTGTCCCCGCGATCACGGTGGCTGCCACGATGGCGGCGGCGATCTTGACAATTCTACTCAGCATGATTCTATCTCCTGATACCGGGTGGTTCCGGTTACGAGTTGCATCTTCGTCAGACACACTGCGCTGGGGCAGGGACGCGAGCAAATCCCGACGCAGACGCGAATGGTCTTCATAAAACATCCTGTACAGTCTGTCCAATTCTTCACCGAAGGGCCTTTTCATCAAGCACCTTCACTTTCCTGAACGACCGAGTGTTTGAGGTGAACCAGGGCCTGCTTGAGGACCTTATAGAAGCCGGAACGCGACAACCCTACAATCCGCCGGGCCTCCTCGACTGATTTGTCCTGCAGGTAGAACGCGTGCAAGGCCAGCCGTTCATCCTCGCTGAGCGTGGCGACCAATCGGAGCAGTTGCCCATTTTCCCCCGTCGGCCCGGCGTCTTCGAAGACCTGCGGTTGCGTCCGACAGGCGGCATGCCTTCGCCGCTCGCGCAGCTTCTGCCGACACCATTCCGAGCAACGCCGCCTGGCGATGCCCACAATCCACGGCCCGAAGCTTTCGGGCTTGCGAAGCTCGTCAAGCCTCTGGTAAGCCCGCAGAAACACATCCTGGGCCAAGTCCTGGGCGTCGGTAAGGTTGTGCGCGTAGTCGTGGCAGATCGCCCGTATCAGCGGTGCAAAACGGTCGTACAACGTTCCATAGGCCGCTTTGTCGCCCGCCAGTACGACTCGTACGAGTTCTTCTTCACTCGGCCTGTGCACTGTAAAGTCCTCGGACTCCTGCATCATCACAGATATAGTGGCCGCCGAGACGAATCTGTCCACTGCCATAGAATTGAACTTTGAGAAATGCGGCTCAGGCTGGGGGCTGACTGACGCAGTGCTCTAAGCAATGAGGATCCGCACCGCGGACAAGAAGCTCTCCGCAGCCTGAATAGCTTGTTCCGCATCGTTGCAGGATACGTGGGCGGGGCCTCCATAGTCGCCGACGCTGCGAAGCTCGAACAGCCAATTCAAGTTCTTCCCGTGCTCCTTGCTGAGCCTGCCTGTCTTGACAAACCCCTGGTGGATGGAAGCAATAACAGCACTGTGTTTGCTCAGCTCCACATCCTCGTTCAGCAGCAGTGCAGTGGCCGCATAGAATGCTGCATAGTAGGCTCGTGAGGCGGCGAAGTCGTGGTAGCCCTTTTCCGCCAGCTCCCTGGCAGCCTCAACAGACTGTTCGGCTCTCGTCAGATTTGCCGCGATCTCCTTCGCGGACTCCCCCGTCATATGCGTATCCCCTCTTTCTTGGCCGCTCTGTACAATGGGATGATTCCGCGTTCAAAATCTTCCCACGAGGCGGGTTTTGCGGAGATCAACCGATCGGACTCAAGCTGAACGGGGTAGAGCATGTCAATGATGCATCGCAACTCACGAAAGTAATCGAGCGGACCATTCAGCAGGATCAGCAAGTCAACATCGCTCTGTGGCGTATCCTGCTTTCTTGCGGCGGACCCGTAGACCACAAGTCCTTTGAACGCAGATCCGTAGTACTGACCAAGGACGGCATTGCACTTCTGCAGGATATCGCTTATCGCCATCATTTGCGCCAATATACTCGAAAACGCCGGCCAAGTAAACGAAACAACCATGAGTTGACAATCTGCATAAAATCAGGTACAAGGACCATCGTGAATGTGATTGCTATAGATATCGGAAACACGAACGTCGGCGTCGGCCTCTTCCTCGACGGCAAGGAGGACTTCATCCGCTCGATCTCGGGGCAGTCCGAGGCCGAGCTCCGCGAGTGCTTAGTCGATGCCTGGGCGAAGATTCCCGTCCTCGAAAGCTCCAAAGAGCGGAAACGCAACGGCGTCATCGTCGTCAGCAGCGTCAAGCCCGCCTGGACGGAGATGGTTCGTCGGATCGCCGACGAGAACCTGGGCGAGAAGGTCCGCGTCATCGGCGAGGACATTCCGCTGCCGATCTCGACGTGGGTGGATGAGCCGAAGAGGGTCGGTACGGACCGCATCGTCGCGGCCGCAGCGGCGTACGATGTGGTCGAGAATGCGGTCGTCGTGGCTGATTTCGGCACGGCGGTGACGATCGACCTGGTCGATGAGCACGGCGTGTTCCTGGGTGGGGTCATCTGTCCCGGGTTCGAGATCAGCGCGCAGGCATTGAAGGACAGCACCGCCCAGCTTCCGAAGGTTACGGTCCATCGTCCGGAGGGCCCCTTCGGCAAGAACACTGCGGATGCGATCAATTGCGGCCTCTACTACTCGATCATCGGCGGGATGGAGGAGATCATCCGGCGCTACGCCGAACAGATCGGCCGATGGCCCCAGACGATCATCACCGGGTCGGCCGCCGAGACGATCAAGGACGATTGCCCATTTGTGGACAACTACGTCCCGCACCTCGTCGTCAAGGGCATTGTCCTGGCCTACATGAAGTACATCGAGGAAAAGAGCGAGATGGTCTGACCATGGCTCCCATTGCGGCACTGATGACCGGTCGGGGCGCGGGGGCCATCGCCACAATTCAACTCGTCGGCGACTCGGGCGAAACCGTTCTACGCGAGATCTTCCGGCAGGCGGATGATAGACCGCTTGAGTTTACAGTCGGTCGTGTGCTCCTGGGCAACATCGTCGAGGGCGAACAGACAATCGACCAGGTCACAGTGGGCTGCGAGGATGGCGGCGCTTTTGCCATTCATTGCCACGGCAATCCGCTGATCGTCGAGAAAATCATGGGGTTGCTCCAGCGCCAGGGTGTGCAGCCTGTGCGGGCGGAACACTTGCTCGGCCGCGTCCTGATGAGCCGGGAGCCGAGCAACTCCATCAGCGTGGAAGCGAAGCTGGCCCTCACGACGGTTAAGACGATTGAAGGTGCGGCTATCATCGCCAATCAGGTGAAGACCGGCCTGGCCGGCGTGGCCCGGAGGTGGCTGGATGGCCTCGATTCAATCGGCCTTGACCAGATCGCGGCGGACGCAAAGCGGATTCTGAAGGATAGTGAAACGGCCCGGCTGATTCTCTCCGGCTGCACCATCGCAGTGGTCGGCCCGCCCAATACGGGCAAGAGCACCCTGCTGAACGCCCTGGCCGGCCGGGAGAAGGCAATTGTCACGGACATCCCCGGCACTACGCGGGACTGGGTGTCCGCCGAGATTCGTATTCCGCCGCTGTCCGCCACGATCATTGACACCGCGGGTTTCGACCCGGCGCCGGCCACCGCCGGCAGCGTTGACCAAGCCGCCCAGCACAAGGGCATCGAGGCCCTGAACCGTGCCGATCTCGTCCTGCTGATGCTCGACGCAAGTCAGCCCGCCGATCAACTCAGAACCTGTGAAGACATTGGCCACAGAGGACACAGAGATCCCAGAGCCGGCAAGCGAACCGTAGTCGTGCTCAACAAGACCGACCTCCCGCCCCGGCTCGATATCTCCGCCCTGCCGGAGTACCTGCGTCAAGCTGTTCATATCAGCGCGAAACAGGAAACCGGCATCGAGGACCTGATCCATGCCGTTCACCAAACGTGTGGAGTCGCGGACTTGTCCCTGAGGGCAGTCGTGGCATTCACCGAGCGTCAACGCAACCTCATTGACCAACTGACAGAGGTGAAGGTCCGCGACGAGACGATCCACGTCGTCGCAGAACTCCTCCATGGGCCTCTCAGTGCCCCCGAATGACACGGCGACTACGCGTGATCTCTCGGACGCTGTCCGGATGTCTTGGGCGGCCGGTGTTTGCGAGGAGGCAGGCGGACAACCTCGTGCCCGGAGGTCTCCTGGATGGAGCGCAGGTCGGCGCAGATGGCCGAAAGGTCCCCCCCGAACTTCTGCGTGTGTTCCATCCGCCACTTCCGCACTTCTTCGACAATCGGGTCTCTCATCAGTCGATCTCCAGCAACTCCTCCGGTGAACATATTTCAGGACATGAGAATCCTTCATTCTCCACGATTTGTCTTATCCTCATACGCGTGAACGGGTTGTTCAGGTGTGCAAAATTCCACGTCAGGAGCACCTCGATTCCGTTGATAGACGCCAATGCAATATGAAGTGCATCTTCGGGATACTCCACAGGCACTCCCTTGCTTTCAAGGATCTTCTCTGCCAGAGCCCTGGCATCATTATCAATGTCGAGCATGCGAAATGGCCTCATGGCAGCCAATCGGGCGTGTGCTTGGTCGGGATCACCCCTCCCCGCTTCTTCATATACCAGAGCCGAGACATATGTCTCATACTGATCGCCAAGTTGTGGCCAGAGAGCGCGAGTAGCCACCTGATGTCCTGCAATCATAATGTCCCGGCTTGGTCTGGCTATGAAGTAGCTCACCACGGTTGTTTCAACATACACACGTTTCTTCATGCCATGATTATAGCAGATTCTCGACCTTCCTCAATGCCCATGTGGCAGGTTGCCATTCGGGGAGCATGCTGGCTCCCTTTGGTCAATCACCGATTCACGTCCTTGCCCGAATGGATGGTCAACCCAACAGTATTCATGGAAGACAGCGTGGCAGGCTGAACACACCATATCATGCCATCTATCTGTCTTGTGCGATGAAGATTCTTCTTGTATTGCGGACGACATTATTGTAGGCTGCGGCCCGTGGCCTACAAATTTGTTTGCCCATTGCTTCTGGCACTGATGGAAAAGGCGTACGATGAAGGCAACGTTTGCGACGGAAGTGCAGCTACTCAGCGATATCGCCAAGGCGTTCGCGGAGTCGCTGAACCTGGAAGAGACGCTCAAGAGCATCCTGACCCTGCTGGACACGCACCTCAAGCTCCAGCGGGGAACGATCACGCTGCTGGACCCGGACACGGAGACGATCAACATCAAGGTCGCTCATGGACTCAGCGAGCGGTCCAAGAGCCAGGGCAGCTACAAGGTGGGCGAGGGAATCACCGGGCGAGTCGTCCAAACGGGCGAAGCGATCATCGTGCCGGACATTTCGCGGGACCCGCGGTTTCTGCACAAGACCAGATCGCGGGAAACGGGCAACGGCAAGAAGATCGCATTCTTCTGTGTACCTATTAAACTGGAGGGCCGGACGGTCGGGACCTTGAGCGTGGACCGCCAAGCCGGACGGGGAGACGACTTCGACGCAAGCCTGCGGCTGCTGAACATCATCTCGACGATGGTGGCCCAGGCGATCAAGCTGAACAAGATGGTGGAATCGGAGCGAGCGGTGCTGCGCGACGAGAACGTGCGGCTGCGACGCGAGCTCAAGACGCGGTTCGCCGTAAATAACATGGTCGGCACGAGCAACGCGATGCAGGAGGTCTACCGGCTGATCGAACAGGTGGCCGACAGCAACGCGACCGTCCTGATCCGCGGCGAGAGCGGCACCGGCAAGGACCTCGTCGCCCACGCGGTGCATTACAACAGCCTGCGAGCGGACAAGCCGTTCATCAAGGTCAACTGCACGGCCCTGCCGGAGACCCTGCTGGAAAGCGAATTGTTCGGCCACGAGAAAGGGGCTTTCACGGGGGCCATCGAGCGGAAGCCCGGCCGCTTCGAGCGGGCCCACGGCGGCACCATCTTTCTCGATGAGATCGGCGACTTCCCGCCGAGTCTCCAGGTCAAGCTGCTGCGGGTGATCCAGTTCCGCGAGTTCGAGCGGCTCGGCGGCACGGAAACCATCAAGGCCAATGTTCGCGTGATCGTTGCCACGCACAAGAACCTCGAGCAGCAGATCGCCGACGGCGGATTTCGTAGCGACCTCTACTACCGCATCAACGTCTTCCCGATCTACCTGCCGCCGCTGCGGGAGCGCAAGGACGACATCATGCTGTTGGCGGACCACTTCCTGCAGCACTTCGCCCGTGAGAACGGCAAACCGATCACACGGATCTCAACGCCGGCCATCGAAGCACTCACCCGCTACCACTGGCCCGGCAACATTCGCGAGTTGGAAAACTGTATCGAGCGGGCGGTCCTGGTCTGTGAGGACGATGTGATTCGCAGCGAGCACCTGCCGCCCTCCCTGCAGATGATCAACAAGAATGACACGACTGCCAAGCCCTCGTTTACCGAGATCATCGCCAACAAGGAGCGTGAACTCATCGTGGATGCCCTGAAGAAATGCAGCGGCCAGCAGCGAAAGGCCGCCCTGGAGCTGGGCATCACCGAGCGCATCCTCGGCTACAAAATCAAGAAGTACGGCATTTCCCCCAAGTACATCTGATACGGATTACGATTATTTCGTGCGCTCCGCCTGTCATCCTGAACGGAGCGTAGCGGAGTGAAGGATCTGACCTATGACCGGGAGAAATCTCCTGACCACTACCCAGATCCTTCGGCCGCGCCTCGGGAAGACGGAGTCGGAGTCGCACAAGAATCTTCCCGGATCCGTACGACCGCTGCGTCCCGCTCGTCGTGGATGCGTGGATACGCAAATGCATGGGCGCGGGGCCCCTGATCTGTGTTCCGTGGCGTGTGATGACTCGTAGCGAGTTCGTAGGGTAGGTTCTCAGTCCGCGTCCTTGCTTGTGTCCATCCTTGCTCCCATGACCCGTTGTGGTTACATAATTGTAGCCACATCAGGTTCCTGTGACATTTTTGTATGCACCGACACCGCATTCCTCCGGTTGTTCTCATACCATAAGGCGTTGTATTAGAAGGACTTGTGGCATTTCCAGTGTCCCATTGGTGCACTGGCACGCGGTTTGCCAGTTGTGTTGGGTCCGGATTCGGCGGGTTGAGCCGGAGGCTGGATGGACGGTGTCGTCCGAGTGGGGAGGGGCAGGATTAATGTGTGAATCGGAGCAAGGCGAAGATGTTGGGAAACAGAGCTCTCTGGTGTGTGGCAACGATGGTGTTGGGCACAGCGTCTGCGGTGACGGCCGAGGACGACGTGTCGTTTGGCGTCGCGGCGGATCTGTTCAGCAAGTATATCTGGCGCGGGCAGAATGTCGTCGATGACTGGGTGCTCCAACCCAGTGCCAGCATCGGCTACAAGGGACTTACCGGGTCGATCTGGGGGAATGCGGATCTCACGGGTGACCTCGTCGATGACTGGGAATTCAGTGAGGTCGATTCCGCCGTCGATTATAGCAACACATTCCCAGGCCAGGAGACGTTTGGCTACTCGGTCGGCCTGATCTACTATGACTTCCCGAATACGCGATGGGATGCGACGGGCGAAGTGTACGGCGGGCTGACGATGGCCTGGCCGCTCTCGCCGGCGGTGAAATGGTTCTACGATTTCGATGAGGCGGAGGGCAGCTACGTCCAGTTCTCCATCGGGCACACAATTGAGAAGATCAGACAGTGGCGAGAAGATTGCTACTGTGACTTGCAGGTGGGCGCGAGCGCGGGCTACGCGGCCGACAACTACAACGACTTCTACTTTGGGTTGGATGATGGGGCATTCAACGATCTAACGCTCACGGCTGGCGTGCCGTTCTACCTGGGCTCGCTGACGATCAAGCCAAGCATTGGCTACTCCGTGATGATCGACGACGACATCCGTGCAGCGACCGATAAGAGCGACAATTTCTGGGGTGGCGTCGGTGCATCGTACAGCTTCTGACACCGATGGAATATGCCGGGCGGCAAGCATTGAGATTGAGAGAGTATGCTGCGCCGTATCGGCGCAACATCTGGCTGATGAAGGGTGGAAATGATGGATCCAAACGTCAAGATCGTTGTAGACACGATGTGGGTATTGGTCACGGCGATGCTGGTTTTCTTCATGAACCTGGGTTTTGCCGCCGTAGAGTCGGGGTTCGCCCGCGCGAAGAACACGGTGAACATCATGTCGAAGAACTTCGTGGTGTTCGCGGTTTCGTCGTTGGGCTTTCTGGTTCTGGGCTGGGGCCTGATGTTCGGCAACGGCAACGGATTGTTCGGGCTGGAGGGTCTGTTCTGCGTCAGCGGAACGGACAATTCCCCGGCCACGGGCGACGCATATCAGGGGGCCTATTCGGCCCTTTCCTGGACGGGTGTGCCGCTCTGGGCGAAGTTCTTCTTCCAACTGGTGTTCTGCGGAACTGCGGCGACCATCGTCTCCGGGGCCGTCGCCGAGCGGATCAAGTACGTTGCCTTCATCACCTTTTCATTCGTCATGGCGATGTTCATCTATCCGGTCGTGGGCCACTGGGTCTGGGGCGGCGGTTGGCTCTCGAAGCTTGGCATGTTCGACTTCGCCGGCTCGACGGTTGTGCACAGCGTGGGTGGCTGGGCGGCTTTGGCAGGTGCGATAATCCTTGGTCCGCGAATCGGCAAATTCGATAATGGCGATATCAGGGCCATTCCGGGCCACAATCTGTCATTGGCGACGCTCGGCACGTTCGTGTTGTGGTTCGGATGGTTCGGGTTCAACCCCGGCTCGACGATGGCCGCAGATCCGGGTGCAATCAGCCACGTGGCGGTGACGACGAACATGGCTGCCGCCGCGGCGATCATGAGCGCGACGATTGCCTCGTGGCTCCTGATGGGCAAGCCCGACCTGGGCATGACCCTCAATGGCTGCCTGGCGGGTCTGGTGGCCATCACCGCGCCGTGCGCTTTCGTGGGTGTGGGCAGCGCGGTTGTCATTGGCTTGGCTGCCGGCGTGCTCGTTGTGGTGGCGGTGATGACGTTCGACCGGCTGCGGATCGACGACCCGGTCGGCGCCCTGTCGGTGCACCTGGCCAACGGCGTGTTCGGGACCATCGCAGTCGGGCTGTTCGCGAAGGACGGCATTACCGGGACCGCTACAGGCAACGGCCTGTTCTTCGGCGGTGGTTTCAGGCTCCTCGGCGCGCAACTGGTGGCCGTCTGCTCCGTAGCGGTCTTTGTATTCGGGGCGGCTGCGGCGACCTGGCTGATCCTCAAGGCCGTCATGGGCATCCGCGTCTCGCGTGAAGAGGAACTTCGCGGGCTGGATATCGGCGAGCACGGGAACG
>DCUI01000100.1 GCA_002327785.1 Phycisphaerales bacterium UBA2218 | reverse complement strand
GCCAGCCCGCCGAGCAGCATGAAGAAAATGGCTATGACCCAGGCAAAAACCGGCCGCTCCAGGAAGAATCTTGATAGCATGATGTGTCTCCGTCAGTTCGATTTCGGGGCCGGTTGGGCGGCATTTCCAGGGGATGCGTTCTCTCTCTCGCCGGCGACAAAGGGAATTTCCTTGACCTGCGCGCCGGGTCGCACCTTTTGTATGCCTTCCACGATCACCCGATCCCCAGGCGCAAGTCCGGAGGAAACCAGCCATTTGTCGCCGAGGGCGCGGTCCAGGGTGAGCATCTGCTGTCGGACCTTCTGGTCGGGACCCACGGTCAGCGCAAGGGGGTCTCCCTTCGAATTACGCGAGACCGCTTGCTGTGGGATCAGGATGGCCTTGCTGTTGATACCTTCTTTCACCTCTGCCCGGACGAACATGCCCGGCAGGAGAACTCCCTGTGGATTGGGAAAGACGATCCGCAGAATGAATGATCCGGTCGTCGGATCCACCGTGACATCGCGGAACTGAAGCGTTCCTTCCAGGGGATACGTTATGCCGTCCGCCAGGATGAGCTTGACCTTGTTCTGGTCCGGTCCATCCGGATTGAGGCGGCCATCCGCCAGATGGCGTTGCAGACGCAGCAAGTCGGTGGTGGATTGGGGCACATCCACATAAATGGGATCGAGTGTCTGAATCGTCGACAAGGGTATCGGCTGATAGGCTGTGACGATGGCGCCGTCGGTCACATTGGATCGTCCAATACGCCCGGAGATCGGGGCGGTGATCTTGGTGTAGCCGAGATTGATGCGAGCCGCCTCCAATGCCGCTTGCGCCTGCTGGACGGCCGCTTCCGCAGCCGCGATTGCCGTGCGGTCGCTCTCCACCTGGGCCTCGGCGCCCACCAGGGACGCCTCGGCCACCGCCTCTTCCGCCACGGCCTGGTCTCTGTTGCTGGCGGAGACGGCTTTGTCCTTGAACAAGTCCTCGGACCGCTGCCGGTTCGTGCGTGCGAAGGTCGCCGTGGCCTGCTGCCGGGTGACGCCCGCAACGCTGACATTCAGTGCGGCCCGCGCCCGGTCGGCCGTCTTCCGTGCGGTATCGAGGTTCGCTGCGGCACTGTCCAGCGCCGCCTGGAACGGAGCAGGGTCAATCTCGTAGAGCACCTGACCGGCCTTGACGTCGGAACCCTCCGTGAAGAGGCGTTTTTGGATGAGCCCGCTCACCTGGGGCCGGATTTCCGCGATGAGGTAGGGAGCGGTGCGTCCGGGTAACTCCGTGGTCAACACGATCTGCTGAGGTTGGGCCGTCACGACGGCCACTTCCGGAACAGGGGGTGGAGATGATGATTGCGACCGACGGTCGCAGCCGCCCGGCAGAAGGCCGCCGAACAGAACTGTCGAAAGAAGAACCACTCGAACAAAAAATCTTGCACGCGATTGCATCAGAAACCTCCAATGACGAAGACAAACGCCTTGAGCGAGCGAAGATTCAACCTTCGCCATCCGCCAGATCAGCCTCGACAGTTGCCGTCCGATTTCACGTGTCACGTTTTCCTCCCGAAGACTTCAGAAGTCCCTTGAAAAACACCGCCTCGACCTTTTTCAGATCAGCGTCCAGATCGGCTGTCTGCGGGTCCTTTGCGGCGGCGAGTATCAGCGTTTCCAGTGCTGCGGAGAGGCATTTGGCCGCAATCACCGGGTCAATATTGTTGAAATGCCCCTTCCGAACGCCGGCGGCGATGACGGCCGAGAGTCGCAGGTTGATTCGCTCATCGATTTCCTTCTTCTTGGCCTCGACCCGCGGCCCAGGCAGGCACCGCCCGCGACTCTCCAACATGTACAGTCGCAGGGCGGTGGCCTGCTCGTGGACCATCCGTGCGTGGAGGCGGATGAAGAGGCTCAGTCTGTGCCGCTCGTCGCCGGGATCGTCCAGTGCCGGCAGGACCGTGCCCAAGCCCTGTTCGGCCGTGGCCACCAGCAACTCGAAGAACAGATCTTCCTTGCTCGAGAAGAAGTTATACAGGGTCCCCGTGGCGAACTCCGCGGCTGCCGCGATCTCCTGCATCGAGACGCTATGGAACCCCTTCTCGGCGAACAGCCGCAACGCCGCAGACAGGATCTCCTGCCGGTGCCGCTGCCGCTCGCGATCTTTTCGTGATGGTTTCGGCGCCAACGTCATTTCGGCCTCCATGTCGGGTCGTATGGCATATGAATTGGCATTCGCATATTGGTCATATGTTCATATTATGAATGAGTGTTCACGCCAATGCAAGAAAATTCTGCAGAAAAAACGGTGTCGGCGTGAAGAAAACCTGCGTGTTACACGATTTGACCGTCCTTCAAAACAGCCCAGGACTTGCGGGGACCCTCGGGGCCACCTGGGGCAGTATCAACTTCGGCAATCGTATAGCCGACTTCGCCGGCCTTTGCCCGCTTCCATGCCTCGTAGAGACAGCCGAGGTAGACCGAGTCCTCCTGGGCCCTGGCGATCTGAGCTTGGAGCGGCCTGGCGATATCGGCGCCGAGGTCGTCCAGCGCCCGGTTCTTGGCCCCTTCGACCTGCTCGGCGGACGACTCGAGGCCTAGCCCCAGCCGGCCCAGGTGCTCCTGAAGCCCTTTCATGTACGCGGTCCGCAACCGCTCGCGAATCGCCTCGCGGCCGACGTCCGCCAACTCGTCCCATCGCAGCTCGGGCGTATAGACCCGACATTGGAAGAACAGGCCGATCGTCGCATCGTCGGGGAGCGACTGCCGGACGACATCCTCAGCGCAGACGCCGAACGTGCCCGCCAGTGCGAACAGTCCCTTCCACCAGTCCTCCGGAATGTAGAATGCGATGCGTTTGTTCTTTGCCATAACTGAATCCTTCAATGGTCTCCGAGTCGGCATGTTACAGCGACTTCCCGATAGAACGCAAGGACGATTTGTCCCGTCGCCAGATTCCGCCGTGCCCGGCCGAACGGAACGACGCCGGGTTGCATACCGCAGAAGAATGTGGTATAAGCCTCTTCAGTTACTATGTGCTATTTGCGATTTACTATTGAGACAGTCCCTGCTCGGTCGCATCCTGTGCGATGCGGAATCGCAACTCGTGAATAGTAAATAGCAAACACTAAATTCCAAAAGGGATCTTATGGAAATCGCAGAACTCAAGACACTGATCGGCGATCTGGAGGCCCGGGTGGAAACCATCCGGGACTGGCTTTGACTTGGCGAACAAAAAGAAGCAGTTGGAGGAGTTGGGCAACAGGATGTCCACGCCCGGCTTCTGGGACAACCAGGAGAGGGCGCAGGCGGTGGTGGGTCAGCTCAGCGCGTTGAAAGCCGTGGTTGACCCGGCCGAGGAGTTACAGCGCGAGGTGAGGGATCTTGCCGAGCTGTACGAGCTGGCGGCCGAAGAAAGCGACGCGGAGGAGCTGATGCAACTCGAGCAGGACGCCAAAGCCCTGGAGAAACGCTGCCAGCAGGTGGAGTTGCAGGGTTTGCTGTCGCGGCCCGAGGATATGCGCAACTGCTTTTTCGGTATCCACGCCGGCGCCGGCGGCACCGAAAGCTGCGACTGGGCCAGCATGCTGCTTCGCATGTATACGCGCTATTTCGATGCGAACAAGTTCAAGTGCGAGGAGCTGGAGATCACGCCGGGCGAAGAGGCCGGCATTCGCTCGATCCAGTTGCGCGTGATCGGGCCGTTTGCGTTCGGCAGACTCTCCTGCGAGTGCGGCGTGCACCGCCTCGTGCGGATCAGTCCGTTCGACGCCAACGCCCGGCGGCACACGAGCTTCGTGGCCATCGACGTGCTCCCCGAGCTGCCCGAGACCGACCTGACGCTGAAGGAGGCCGATCTTGATATCGTCTACTTCCGGCGTTCCTCCGGAGCCGGCGGGCAGAACGTCAACAAGGTCTCCACGGCCGTCCGGATCAAACATCTCCCCACGGGCATCGTCGTCGAGTGTGTCAACGAGCGCAGCCAGGCGCAGAACAAGAGGATGGCTCTCTTGATCCTGCAATCCAAGATCGAGCGCATGGAGCAGGAGAAACGCGACAAGGAGATGGACAAGCTCTACGGCGACAAAGGCGAAATCGCCTGGGGCAACCAGATCCGCAGTTATGTGCTCCAGCCGTATCAGATGGTCAAGGACCACCGGACCGGCTACCAGACGGGCAACGTCGAAGCGGTCCTCGACGGCGAGATCGAGCCGTTCATTGAGAGCTACCTGCACCACCGCGTCAAGGATCGAATGAAGGGATAGTCACGACATGAGGCAAATCATCGACATTGACGTCAAGACGCGTAAGGCTGAGTTTGCCAGGTGCAAGACGGACATGCTCGTCGTGGGGCGATTCTCCGACGGCGGTCCCGGCGAAATCATCCAGGCCCTCGACGAGAAACTGGACGGCGCCGTCGCGCGTCTGGCGAGGATCCGGGATTTCACCGGAAGGCCCAAGACGCAGGCTGTCGTCTATGGCAACGGCCGGATCGGCGCTGAACGCGTACTGCTCCTCGGACTCGGCGAGCGCAAGAAAGCCACGCTGGATACACTGCGGAAAGCGGCGGCCACCGCGGCCAACCGTGCCGTCGAGATGAAAGCCAAGCAGCTCTCCCTGGCTTTGCACGGCTCCTTCAGGGGCGGCCTCGACGCCAACGCCATGGGCCGGGCGATTGCCGAGGGCATCTACCTCGGCGCCTATCGCTACGACGAATACATCACGGAGAAGGGCAATGGTCGATCCGCCTTGCTCGCGACCGAGATTGTGGACCCTGATTCGGCACAGATCAGGAGCCTGACGCCCGGCGTCTCGGCGGGCGCGGTCATCGGGCGGGCCCAGTGTTATGCGCGGACTCTCGCCAATCGACCGGGCAACGTGATCGATCCACCGGCGCTGGCCAAGGCGGCGCAGGACCTCGCACGCGGGCTCAAGGCCGTGCGTTGCACGATCTTCGACGGGAAAAAGCTCCGGCAGAACAAGATGGGGGGCATCCTGGCCGTCGGGTCCGGAAGCCGCAGCGAGCCGAGGTTGATCGTTCTGAAATACACGCCCCGAAAGAGACCGGCCAAGGGTCTGCCGACGATAGCCCTGGTGGGCAAGGGGATCACCTTCGATTCCGGCGGCATCAGCATCAAGCCCGCCCAGGACATGGACCAGATGAAGCTCGACAAGAGCGGCGCCATTGCGGTGCTCGCGACGGTCCGGGCGATTGCCGAGATGGGCTTGCCGATCCAGGTGCTCGGCGTGGTCCCTGCGGCGGAGAACCTGCCGAGTGGGACGAGCTACCGACCCGGTGACATCGTCACCACCTACAGCGGCAAGACCGTCGAGGTCCTGAATACCGATGCCGAAGGACGAATGATCCTGTGCGACGCGATTGCCTACGCGGCCGGACAGAAGTGCGGCGTGATCGTCGATATCGCGACGCTGACCGGCGCGTGCATGGTTGCCCTGGGCACGTATAAGGCCGGACTGATGAGCAATGACGATGCCCTGGTCTCGCAGATGGAGAAGGCCGCCGAGGACAGCGGCGAGAGCGTATGGCACATGCCCAGCGGCGACGAATACGCCGAGGAGATAAAGAGCAAGATCGCGGACCTCAAGAACATCGGCAGCCGCTGGGGCGGCGCGTGTAGTGCGGCGGCGTTCCTGCGCCAGTTCGTCGGCGATGCAAAATGGGCGCACCTGGATATCGCGGGCATGGATATCTGCGCCAAGCCGACGGAGCACACGGCCCTGGGCAGCACGGGCTTCGGCGTACGGCTGCTGACGACGTATCTGATGAATCTGGTGGAGAATGGCTGAAGAAAACAAAATGATCGATACCGAGCGCATCCGCAAGGCAGTGGAGGAGATTCTGCGGGCGGTCGGAGAAGACCCTGATCGCGAAGGGCTCAAGAAGACGCCGGAGCGGGTCGCCCGCATGTATTCCGAATTGCTCGGCGGCACGTTCGAGGACCCCAACGTCCATTTGCAGAGCGTCTTCACGGAAAAATACGACGAGATCGTGCTGCTGCGCGATATCCCGTTCTACAGCGTCTGCGAACACCACCTGTTGCCGTTCATCGGCAAGGCCCATGTGGCTTACCTGCCGACGGGCAAGGTCCTGGGCGTCAGCAAGCTGGCGAGGATCGTGGACAATTTCTCGCATCGGCTCCAGGCGCAGGAGCGGCTGACCGGGCAGATCGCCGATTTCCTGATGGAGAATCTCAGGCCGCTCGGCGTGGCGGTCGTGCTCCAGGCCTCGCACAGTTGCATGACGATCCGCGGGATCCGCAAGCCCGGTTCCATGATGGTCACCTCGGCGCTTCGCGGGATTTTCAAAAAGGACGCGCGCAGTCGCAGCGAAGTGCTCAGCCTGATGCACAACGACAAGGGATAACCGAATTTACGATTTATGATTTACTATTTACGATTGAACTGACATGTGGCCCGCGGTTTACATGGCGACGCGCAAATCAAATAGTAAATAGCAGATAAGAAATAGTGAATCTCTGAAGGGTCTTATGGTTCGGCTGGGCAGGCTGGTGCGATTCTCGATCAACCCGTTTCTCATGGAGGACAGCCCAGGGTCCAACTCGTATGCGTCCAAGCCCGCCGGCGAAGGGCTGACCCTCTTTTTGGAACTGGCGGTGGAGCTGGTAGGCCCGGTCAAGCCGGACACGGGACTGTTGGTGAACGTCAGCGAGATCGATCGGTCGGTCCGGCGATTTGCGGTCCCGGTGTTCGCACAGGAGATCCGCAAGTACCTCGGCCGAGGCGAGCACGTCCCGCTTCGCACGGTCTTGCAGATCCTGCGGTCGGCTTACGAGCACCTGGCCGACAAGTTCGAGGCCGCACGGGTGGATCGGCTCACGTTGAAACTGAATCCCTTCAGGAAACTCATGATGGATACGAAGGCCCCGGGCACGATGTACTTCAGCGAGAAGTTCGAGTTCGCCGCCACGCACAAGCTGTGGAACGAGGCGTTCTCCGAGCGGCGGAACTTCGATATCTTCGGCAAGTGCGCCAACCCGACCGGGCACGGGCACAACTACCTCGTGGAAGTCACCGTGGCGACGCCCGCGGATGGGCCGACCCTGAAGATCGGCGAATTCGAGCGGACCGTCGATGCGCGCCTGATGCAACTGGTGGACCACAAGAACCTGAACCTCGACGTGCCCGAGTTCCGCCAGCGGATCGCCACGGTCGAGAACCTGGCGGCCTTCGCCTGGGAACGCCTGGCCGACAAGTTCGACCCGGCGCGGCTGCACTGCGTCACGGTCTGGGAATCCGACCGAACCTACTGCTCCTACTACGGCCCGACCGGGTCCGACTGTGCGACGTGAACCGTTGACGATGTTCGAGATCCTGTTTGAAAACGCGGACCTGATCGCCGTGAACAAGCCGGAAGGGCTGGCGGCGATCCCCGAACAGAATCCGCAGGAGCCCTCGCTCTTCGAGCGGCTCTGCGCCGAGCGGGGCGAGACCCTCCTGATCGTGCATCGGATCGACAAGGACACCAGCGGCGTGATCCTGTTCGCGCGAAACGCCGAGGCCCATCGGCGCCTGAACATGGAGTTCGAGACCCGTAGAGTTCGCAAGGCGTACCTGGCCCTGACCCACGGCGTCATCGCCGGCGACTGGGGTCAGATCGACAAGCCCCTGGCCCGCTTCGGATCGGGCCGAGTCGGCGTCAACGCTCAGCACGGCAAACCCTCGCTCACCGAGTACGCCGTGCCCCGTCGATTCCCTGCCCACACCCTCGTCGAAGCGTACCCGAAGACCGGTCGGCGGCACCAGATCCGCGTTCATCTCTACAGCATCGGCCACCCCATCGTCGGCGACCGCCTCTACGGAGATCGCGCCGTCCAGCGAGAGTACCCCCGCATGATGCTCCACGCGCAGAAGCTGACGATCCGCCCGCCCTCCGGCGACGAGCTGACCCTCGAAGCCGCCGTGCCGCAGTCATTTGCCGCTGTGCTTGACTCCGTCGCGGGGGCGTGATCGCGTCCGGAAACGTTACTTCGCGAGGGGGGCGAAGGCCGGTTGTCTGAGAATCCCCCGGGCCCACAGAGCGTAGCCCGCGCCGATGGGATGACTGGCATCCACGTAGAGTTCCGCCGGCAACGGCGGTGGGACCAGGTGCGGAATCTCGTTCTTGGCGAGCCAGTGGGCGACCTGGGCCTTGATCGCGTTGTAGGCGGCGGCGTCGGAGTCGTCGAGCATGTGCTCGTTGAACGGGCCTACGAGGACGAAGACGTCATTGCCTTGCCGGCGCAGCAGGTCGATGGCCCGGCGGAAGAACAACCACTGCAGGGACGTGTCGAGCTCGACCCAGGCGAGGTTCTGCTTCTTGGCGCCTTTCTCGACCCAGGTGCCGCCGGAGGGTTCGGGGATACCCCCCGGCTCGGGCAAACCGCGGGTCAGCGCCGCCAGCGCACAGCGGTAGGGGTGCCGGAGCGTCCAGCTCTG
Source organism: Phycisphaerales bacterium UBA2218 (assembly GCA_002327785.1). Lineage (GTDB taxonomy): Bacteria > Planctomycetota > Phycisphaerae > Sedimentisphaerales > Anaerobacaceae > PLanc-01. The sequence goes on along the minus strand of DCUI01000100.1, from coordinate 2,766 downwards.
GACATCGGTGCTCTCGTAGTACGTGGCGCGCAAATGGTTGATCCAATTCGAGAAGGGGATCGTCCGCAGCAGGGCGATCCTTACCCGCCTGGCGAACGGGGCTTTGTAGCAGGGGATCCGCACCGCGAACTGCGAGACCAGGTCCGGATGGTTGAAGTGAAACTCCTTGTCGGTCTGGAGATCGTGCTTGCTGGAGCTCAGCCACAGCGGATTGAAGTGCAGCAGGACGGTCTGGCGGCACAGGCTCGGGCCGTAGTAGCGGAGCAGGCCTTCCAGGGCCGCGGGGTGAGTGCCGTCCAGGCCGAGATTGGCGAACCTCTCCTGGCCCGAGAATTCGTTGAGGTAGTGCGTCAGGGTTTCGTCGGGCGGCACGTAGTGGCCCCAGACGACCGAATCGCCGACCACGAGCACCTTCGTCCGGCCGCACAACTTTCGGCAATAACGGCCGTAGAGCCAGTAGTCGCTGCTGAGCTGGTAGGGCATGCGGTAATCGGGGCCGGGCTCGAACTTCTCGAACCACTGCCAGGCGATCGGCGCGAATCCCGTCAGCACGAGCAAAAGCACGGCCACGAGGATCCAATCCGCCGCCGAGAGCCGCAGGGCGTGCGAGCAATCGAACGGCGCGGCGTTGTCTTCTTCCCTTGGAGTCATTTCCGCCATGTAGAACACCTGTCAAGCCCTGGAGCCGCCCGTAGGGTGGGTCCTTGACCCACGCATTCTTTTTATCCGGATGGGCGTGACGCGTGGGTTGAGAACCCACCCTACGTGTCCACGCCCTATGGAAGATCCCGGCGCGCGATTCACATCGTACCTCAGAACTGCATATAGATGAACGGCTGGCCCTCGGCCGGCACGGTCAGGAGCATGTACGCCAGCAGCAGGAACATCAGCCCGACACGCACGGGCCAAAGCTCGAGGACCGACCTCAAGCGAGATTCGAACAGGTGCTGATAGCACCACACCGCCGCGATCAATCCGATCGCCAGGAGTGGACACTTCGGATCGGCCAGGCCGGAGGTGAAGATCCTCGCGACGATGGTCCAGGCGTCGCCGATGCTCGCGGCGCGGAAGAAGATCCAGGCGAAGGTAACCAGCGCGAACACGAAGAGCTGCTTGACGATCTGCGGCAGCCTGCGGACGTAGAACGGCGTCCGCTCCAGCTCGCGGGTGCCCATGTTCCCTATGGCGTGAATGGAACCCCATAGAACAAACGTCCAGCCCGGATTGTGCCATATGCCCGAAAGGACCATCGTCAAGAACAGGTTTCGATAGGTGGCGAACTTGCCCTTGCGATTGCCGCCCAGCGGAATGTACACGTAATCGCGGAACCACGAGGACAGGCTGACGTGCCATCGCCGCCAGAAATCGCCCATGCTGACCGCCAGGTAGGGGTTGCTGAAGTTGAGCATAAGTCGGATGCCCATCATCCTCGCAATGCCCCGGGCCATATCCGTGTAGCCACTGAAATCGAAGTAGATCTGCCAGGCGTACAGGAACGTCGCCAGGAGCAGGGCGGGCGACTGGAATTGGGCCGGCGTCCCGGACTGGCCGAGCGGGCCGTAGACCTGTGCGACGTAGATCGCCAGGTAATCGGCCAGGGCCACTTTCTTGAAATAACCAACCACAAAAACCGACAAGCCGTCGGTGAAGTCCCGCAGCGTCATCCGGCCCTCATCGTGTAGCTGGGGCAGAAGGTTGCCAGCCCTCTCAATGGGACCCATGAGCAGTCGCGGGAAGAACGACACAAAGGTCGCATACGCGAGGAAGCTCTTTTCCCGCTTCGTGGTGCCGCGGTAGACGTCGATTGTGTAACCGATGGATTGCAGCAGGAAGAAGGACAGGCCCGCCGGCAGCAGAAAGCTCGGGGCCGGGATCGCGTAGGGCACCCGCAGCCAGGACATCACGTGGTTGAGATTCTCGGCGACGAACCCGGCGTATTTGAAGAAGCCCAGCACGGCGAGGTCGTTCACGATGCTCACGGCCAGCCAAGCGCGTTTGCGAGTACTCTTCTCGATCCGGCCGGCCACGAAGTAGTCCACCACGGTTGCGTAGGCCAGTGGGATCAGGTACAGAGGGCTCAGCCAGGCGTAGAAGACATAGGAACTCGCCAACAGCCAGGGCAAACGCAGGCGGGTCCCTTTGATGAGCAGGTAGCCGCCGTAGACGAGCGTGAAGAATATGAAGAAAGGAAGGGTCTGGAAAAGCATATCAAATGTCAAAAATCAAATAGCAAAAGTAAGAATGACAAGGACATAACAGCGGCTTTCCTTCCTTCATTTTTGACATTTCATTTTTGCTATTTGACATCTCTTTTCAGTCCATGAGCACGCGGAGGTGGGTCTCGACCGATGCGGCCAGCGCGTCCAGGTTATAGCCGCCCTCGAGCACGGACACCAGACGGCCCTTACAGGTCCGCTCGGCGATGTCCCTGACAATGCGAGTGAGCTTGCCGAAACACTCCGTGGTGACCCGCATGCCGCCGAGCGTGTCGTTCTCGTGCGCGTCGAAGCCCGCCGAGACGAAGACGAAGTCCGGCGAGAACGCCATGGCGACCGGTCGCAGCTTCCGCTCGAACGCTTCCAGGTAGTCAGCGTCGTCCGAGCGGGCGGGCAGCGGCACGTTGATCGTCGTGTTCAGGCCCTTGTCTCGCCCGGTTTCGGCTTCGGTGCCTGTGCCCGGGTAAAAAGGATACTGGTGCGTGCTGAAATAGAGTACGCTCGGGTCGTCGTAGAACGTGGCCTGTGTGCCGTTGCCGTGGTGGACGTC
>DCUI01000263.1 GCA_002327785.1 Phycisphaerales bacterium UBA2218 | reverse complement strand
ATCAAAAAGTGCGAAAGTTCACTGAATCAAACAAGCAGGAACGCGAGAAGTTCAAGCATCCAGTGGCGGAACGCATATGTAAATCGCTCTTAAAACTCGAGTTGAAAGGCAATGAGTGTCCGGCTGAAGCGGGTGCGCGTATCGCGTTCCGCAAGAAGCTACCCAACAGCTATCTTGTACACGGCCAAGATGATTTTCTGAATGTGATCATAAATGTTGGGGACATTCCGATTAACGAGCTTTGGCCAGAGACTGAGGATACGAAGTCGCGAACAGAGGTTCTGGAGGATACCAGAATCGGACTAATCTCCATCGATATACAGATACTGTTTGATCCTCTGCGGAAGGTGTCGGAGAAGGCCATAGATGCCCATTGGGAGGAATGCCACAGAATGAAGGATCGCGTTGCCCAACTTCTGAAAGGGGTGGGCTTTGAAGCAGAGTAAGAAGAAGAGTCCAGGGGCTCATTCTCGAAGCCATGTTGCCAAGACGCAACAGGAGAAGGATGACTATTCCGAGAAGGTCAAACTATCAGATGCCGAAGGCGAAACGGTCGCAATTCCCGCTAGTGGAACATCCACTTTGAGTGAGCGCTCCGTATATGCTCACACTTCGTCCGCTGGCATACCAGATCGAAACCCTATCAAACCTCCACAAGATCGAGAACCCTGGTACACGTCGAAAGTGACTTTATGCGTGCGTGTCGTCGCAGTTGCGGTGCCCTTGGTCACCGCCGTTATGTGGCTCACAACTCTGGGCAATAGAACTCAGTTCAATGAGACCCGCTTGACTGAACTGAATGCTTCTCTCAGTGAATTGGATTCAAAACGAGAGGATCTGAATACGCGTATCGTGAAGCTTGAACAGTGGAGGGATGTTTTCTCGGATGAATTGAAGCAGTTGCGATTGGATATGGGAAGTGGCCTCTCAAATCGGGATGTTGAGATCAAGCTTTCCGAATTGGAAAAGCGAATCCTTAGTCGATTGGGGCAATCTCAAGGCGGCAATGGCCCGCCCCCTCATTAGATTGCCTCCAAGGTTCGGATGGATTCCTGAGACGCGGCAAGATGATCTGCAGCCCCCCCGTGAACTGTTCGGACACAGACCGCAGGGCATCCACATGGTCAGCAGGTTGCTCTGTCTGGTGGCGTGTGTGTGGCATGGTGGGCGGCTTTCAGGTTTCTCGTTTGCACTTGCGATGGGTTGGGCTTACAATGCCAGCATATGTCCCTCTAACAAGGAGAAAGACATGACGCAGAAGATCGACACATCAGAGGTCAACCGCCGGGAATTCCTCAAATGCAGTGGCTCCGTCGCCGCAGGTGCGGCTGTGCTCGGGGCGCTTACGCCGGGCCTCTATGCGGCCACAGACGACACGATCCGCATGGCCCTGATCGGCTGCGGCGGACGCGGAACCGGCGCCGTCGGCGACGCCTTGTCCGTGCCCGATGGCGGGCCGATGAAGCTCTACGCGATGGCCGATCTCGATGCCAATCGGATGGAGGCCCAGCGCAAGGCCCTCCGGGAGCAGTACAAGGACAAGATCGACGTCCCCGAGGACCGCAAGTTCGTTGGGTTCAAGGCGTATCGCCAGGCGATCGACTGCCTGAGGCCGGGCGATATCGCCCTGTGCACCACGCGGGCCTACATCCGCCCGGTGCACGTCGAGTACGCGATCCGCAAGGGGATCAACGTGTTCATGGAGAAGCCCTTCGCCTCCGACCCGGGCGGCCTGCACCGGCTCCTCGCGGCGGGTGAGGAGGCCCAGAAGAAGGGCGTCAAGGTCGCCGCCGGGCTTCAATGCCGCCACTCGCCTGCTCGACAGGCACTCATCGAGAAGATTCGCGAAGGCGCGATGGGCGACATCCCGTTGATCCGCGCCAATCGCTACGAAGGCGGCGGTGGGCTCGGCAACATGGGCGCCAACGCCAACAAGCTCCTGAGCCAGCTCGAATTCGGCCGGGTTCACCTGCTCTACGTCGGCTCGGGCCACATGGTGGACAACCTGATCCACCAGATCGACGAATGCTGCTGGATCAAGGACTCCTGGCCGGTCTCGGCGCACGGCCTGGGCGGCTGTTGGCCCCGCAGCACGGACCGCGGCCAGAACATCGACGTCTACGCGATCGAGTACACCTACGCCGACGGGACGCGGGCGTTCTGTGAGTTCCGGCGGATGAACCACACCTACGGCGAGTTCGCCACCTTCATTCACGGCGCCAAGTGCGCCGCCCAGTTCTCGGGCATGACGCACGCGGCCACCGTGCACCTGTTCAAGGACCAGCGGATCGAGAAGGACAACATCGCCTGGACGCCTACGAAGGACGCGGTCAGTCCGTGGCAGTATGAGTGGAACGCCTTCATCCACAGCATCCGCAACGACCGGCCGCACAACGAGCTCAAGCGGGCGGTCTACTCGGACCTGACGGCGTTGATGGGCCGCGCCGCCTGCCACATCGGCCAGAAGGTCACCTGGGACGACATGATGAAGTCTCGCTTCCAGTTCTGCAACTACCTCGACGACCTGAGCGCCGATAGCCCGGTCCCGGTCAAGGCCGACGCAGAAGGCTGGTTCCCGGTCCCCACGCCGGGCCAGTGGAAGGAGATTTGAGACAGTGGCACGGGCATCTTGCCCGTGTGTCTGAGCAGTTCGTGGCGAGGGCGTCCTGCCCTTGCTTCTTGAATCTGAGAGACGAAGATGCGAGGGCAAAATGCCCTCGCCACGCGACGCCGCGATGCCTGCTGGGCCGTGTTTGTGATAATTGTCGCCAGTAGTCTATCGCACAGGAGAGGACGGAAATGAATATTAGCGAATTCACATTGCGGTTGCTGCTATTGTTCTTCCCAGGGATCATTTGCGCGTGTATCGTTGATGCTCTGACTGTGCATCGGCCACGCCAGCCGTTCTTCTTCATGATGCAGTCATTCGCCATGGGACTCTCGTCCTATTTTGTCTACTGGCTCTCCTGCTCGGTACTCAACCATTGGTTCTTTCACAGCCATTCCGTCAGGGTGGGTATTTGCGATGCCCTGCTCGATAAAACAACTGCGATCTCATTCCGAGAGGTTGGTTTCGTGACGATCGTTGCGGTCGCCCTGGGCATATTCATTACGCTATCGAGAAAGTTCAAGCTTCCGTTTCGGCTTGGCCACAGGATGCGCATAACGAACAAGTTCGGTGAACTTGATGTCTGGGGCTACACCTTGAATCTGAAGGAGATACACTGGGTGACCATACGCGATCATAAGAAGGATCTAATATACGACGGTTGGGTGCAGGCATTTTCTGATGATTCACAGAATGATGATCATAAATGAGGGAATGGTGAAAAAGGGCGGGGTGAATGTGAAACCGACAACTCCTCCTCCCCCTCCTCCTGTCGGTCAACAGGGCGGAAACGGTCCGGCGACGCCCAAGAAGTGGGGAGCGAGTCGAAGGCGAGCGGTGATTCGGGGCACCGTTGCTTGTTGTTCTCTGGCTCGGTCACGCGGATAGGGCAATGGGGATAAGGCTGGCGACGCTCATGCCTGGGCCACTCTTAGTAATCCTGTTGTCTACCAAGGGAAACGTGACGCCGTGTGCATATGGAGCAACGGCGTTATTGCATCGTTTCGACTCGGTAGAGATGCTCCTTGGTTCTCAGGAAAAGGGCCTTGCCACAGATGGCGGGGGAGGCCATGAAGCCTGCGTCCAGGACATTCGTCGCCAGGACTTCATACTTCCGCGAGGCTTTGAAGACCGTCGCTCGGCCTTCCCGGCTGAAGCAATAGACATGCCCGTCTGCGTAAAGCAGGGACGCGGCGTAGTTGCCCCGGATTCGCTCTCTCCAGAGCTGTTTGCCACTCGTGGCTTCCAGGCAGGCTGCCGTCCCGGTGTCATTGATCATGAAGAACAGGTCGCCCACGAGCACCGGCGACGGCGTCTGCGGCACCATGCTGCCGGTCTTCCATGCGATGTGCGTGTCCGTGACATCGCCCCGGCCGTCGGTACGGATGGCCAGCAAATCCGTCGAGCCGAATCCGGTGACCATGTAGGCGATCCCATTGCCGAAAACCGGGCTGGCGGCACCGGAGAAGGCGGGCGTCTGCACTTTCCAGAGTTCGCGGCCGTCCGTCGGGTCGTAGCCGTAGACCGCTTTGGCGCCGACGCTGAGCATCTGTTTCGTCCCGTTGACGTCTACGACGAGCGGCGTGGAGTACGCCTTTCGCAGATCGCCTTCGCTCCTGGGTTTGCCGTCGTCGTCGAGGTCGTCCCAGTTGGCGGTGCGGTCGGTCTTCCAGAGGGTCTGCCCCGTTTTTTTGTCGAGTGCGACGAGGTATTGGACGTCCACGCCGTCCATGGTCAGGATAAGCAAATTCTGGAACAGGATGGGCGAAGAGCCTGGGCCGCGATAGTGACGGCAGGGCAGGTCGCTCCGCTTCCAGAGGACTGCGAACGTCTTGGTGTCCAGGCAGGCGGTTCCGTAGCTCCCGAAGTGGACGTAAACCCGGCCGGGCTCGACGACCGGCGAGGGCGACGCATAGCAATTGAGCGGATTGCCGAGCGGCTCGGGGTCGTCGGCGCGAAAGAGCTGTTTGTTGAGGCGGATTTCGCCCGTCTCGGTGTCGACGCAGATCGCGAAGAAATCGTGGCCGTCCGGCGTCGCCGTCGTGAGCCAAATCTGTCCATCTGTTACGACAGGTGTAGACCAGCCCTGATATGGGATAGCCGTCTTCCACTTGACGTTTTCGGTCTCGCTCCATCGGATCGGCAGACCTCGCGGCTCCGCAGCCTCCGGGACAGTGGCGAGGCCATTGCCCGAGGGCCCGCGAAACTGAGGCCAGGCCGTCTGGGCCAACGACACCCCGGCAAATAGTAACGAGACGATTGGATACCACCGAAACGATTGCTTCACTATCATAATCCGAGACTTCTACTTCCCTACTCCAAACGCATCGTCCTGATCTGCCGGTTTTGTTCCGTGTCGGCGGTGTAGGATACCCACAGACTGCCTTTCGTGTCAAACACGGCCGAGCTTCTTGTTGGCAGCCGCTGTCTCAGTTCGATGAAGTTCGTGAAACGATGGGGATTCTAACCGTAAACGTGCTGCCTTGGCCGGGCTTGCTTTCCACCTCGATCTTGCCTTGGTGGGCGTCGAGGATGAACTTCGCGATGCTCAGGCCCAGGCCGCAGCCCTCGGCCCGGCGGGAGAGGCTGCGATCCACCTGGTAGAACCGCCGGAAGATCTTCTTGAGGGCCCGGCGAGGGATGCCGACGCCGTGATCGGAGACGCTGAAGCAGATTGAGCCGTTCTCCCTTGCGACGCTCAGCCTGATCCATTTCTCATCGGCGGAGTATTTATAAGCGTTGTCCAGCAGGTTGACGAGGACTGTGACTATCGCGTCGTGGTCGGCCCGGATCGCGGGCAGCTCGTCGGGGATCTGGGTCTCGAATTGGCAGTTGCCCCGGCCGAGCCTGGTCTTGACCGCCTCGGCCGCCGTGCGCGCGATGCTCACCGGACTGACCTGGCGCATCTGGAAGGCCTGCTTGTTCCGCTCCATCCGGGAGAAGGTCAGGAAGTTGTCGATCAGCCGGCTGAGCCGCTCGTTTTCCTTTGAGACGAGCTGCATGTACTCCATGACCTGCTGTGGATTGCGATAGTTGCCTTCGAGCAGCGTATCGACCAGGACGCGCATCGACGCCAGCGGGGTCTTAAGCTCGTGAGTGACGGTCGCGATGAAATCGTTCTTGAGCTTGTTGAGCCGGACCTGTTTGCCGATGCTCTTGGCGGCCACGGCGCCGGAGCCGAGGATCAGGACGATGACGAGCAGGCCAGTCCACGTGTAGACGGCGATCCGTTGCCTCGCGGCCCGCTCGAAGACCTCGCCTCCTTTGAAGAACAGCAGGATCTTCCAGCCGGGGAAGGCTTGGCCGACTGCTTCGGTGACGAAAGGCCCGCGAGCCGCTTCCTCCATGCCGGCGATCAGCCGGCCGGACGCATCGAGGAGGCGGTAGTCGACGTTGGTGTCCTCGAAGTCGGCATAATCTGCCAACGCATGGGAAATGCTCTCGTCGGCGAGCAGGACCACACGCATCCCACTGCTCGATGGGTGGATCATGCCGTAGAAGTCGTTGCCGTCGACGTGGACGGGCTGGAGTTTGCCTACTCCCCAGTCGGCGAATGCGTCCAGCGTCGGGAACTGCGTCGCCAGACTGATGGAGCGTTCCTCCGCGTCAACGAGTTGCAGCAGGCTGGCCCCGCGGAAGAGACCCTCCGTCCCGGTCGGCAGGTCGCCCTCCCGGCCGATCTCGATGACCTTGCGGGCGAGGAACAGGTTCTCATCGGTCCGCAGGGCGAATCCCGCGTCGTTGACGCTGTACAGGATTGCGAGCAGGTCGCGGAACGTCCCCTCGCGGAGTTGGGCATAGGCGGGCTTGTCTTTTGTCCAGCCCAGCAGGAGCAATCTCGCGTTGGCGATCAGGGCCAGGCAACGGGAATCGCCCGTCCCTGCCAGTGGGCTGGAGGCGGTCCGTCGGCATTCCGTAATGGCCTGGTCGAGCCGGCCGAGCCGGGCGAGCGCGCGGGCCTTGCCGATCCAGGCGGCCAGTCGGCCTTCGTTGTCGCTAATCCTTGCGTATTGCTCGTAGCGTTCGACCGCCTGTTCATATTCCTGCTTGACCTCCATCTCCACCGCGTCAGCGAAGCCCTCGAAGGGGCCCGTCGGTGTCCCGGCGTCCATGGAGAGGGCAGGATACGGACGCCGCCCGGCCAGGTCGAAGACGAGCAGACCCGCGTAGTCCGATTGCCCGGTGGCCAGGACGAATTGGGGATAAGGATGGGAGGCCGATTGCTCCTCCAGGACCCGGCACCGCTCGATCCATTTGCGCTCGACCTGGGTCGTCACTTTGTCGAGCCGCTCCTTGTAGGCGGTTGTCAGACGCTGCCGCACGGCCAGACGCTCGCTCTTGATCGCCTCGCCCATGAACCACAGCAGGCACAGGGTCGGCAGGATCACCGCCACCGCCAGCAGCAGGACGACCCACCGGAACTGGCCGTATCCAGGATTGATGCCGCGCATAGCCTTCGTCAGTGACTGCATTCGTTCTCTCGAACTTCAAGGCCCGTCTGTGGGAACCCCGGCGTTCCACCATTGGCTGGCAATTATACCACACCGTGCGATTTCCACTGGACGATTCACGCCGTGGGGCTTGGGTTCGAGATACAAACGCGAAAGGCCGGACTGAACTCCGGCCTCCGCGATTGTCCCCTTTGGAGAAGGGTGGGTCTGGTTATCGGGTCTTGTACAGTTCCTTCACTTGTTCCTCGGACAATCCGTAATTGTAGATGCGCACGTCGTCGATGACGCCCGCGAAACAGGCATTGTCCCTCGCGTGTCTGCCGAGCTTGAGGGTTTTGGTTTCTGCATCCGGCACGCCGGAAGCGCCCCCGTTGGCCATAACCAGGGCGCCGTTCTTATATGCCCTGAGGCTCTTGCCGTCGAACGTGGCGACCAGGTGGTGCCAGGCGTCAGGCTCCAATTCCCCAAAGCCCGCGCCGTGCCACGTTCCGCCGATGCAAACGCCGGCGGCGCCACGAAATTGATCGACCGGATGGTTCCAGTTGATCTGCAGGTTCTTCTCACGATGCACCGGTCCGCAGGGATTGGTCGATGTCGGGGCGGCAGGGCTCTTGACCCAGACCGCTGCGGTCCACATGGCCAGATTGGTGTCGTACCCGGTGTCCACGCAATCATTGTTGCCATCCAGCAGCAGTGCGCCGCCGAGCTTGCCGCCCGCGGGCTGCCAGGTCGGATGGCCATGGAGGGTCGCGTCGTGGCCGTTGCCCGAGCTGTCTGCGGCGGTCCTGCCGTCCTTCTCATCCAGCTTCCACCATGCGACCATGCGTGCCAGTTCGCCGGTCCCGAGGGCATCCGGGCGTTGCCAGGCGATGTCGTCCGTCGTGCTCCACATGAGCTTGGTATCGCGGTCGCCACCGTCGTCATCGTCGTTCACATGCACGTCGAGGCCGATCTGGGAAGCGGCTTTGGGATCGGTCTCCAGCGTCGACCAGGGCAGCTTGACCTCGAGTCGGTAGCCGGCGTCGGTCTTCGCAAAGGCATACCGGACGCCTGCGGTCTTGTCGTGCTTCGTCTCGCCCATGCTCGGTGCGGAGCTGTCCCACGAGAAGTAGTACTGGTAGTCGTTGTCCCCGTAGGTCGTCGACTTGCTATTGTCGGCGTCGAGGAAGACCTCCACGGTGTCGTCCAGCCAGAATTCGTCGGAGTCGTTCACGAGCTTGCTGTCGGTCACATCGACCAGCAGATAGAGCGCCTGGCTGTCGTAGATCGCCTTGAAGCCGGCGGAGAAGTCCGTCTCGTCGGAGGCAGGGGAGTAGGCTACGTTGGCGATCCTGTTCGATTCCACGTTGGCCCAGAGGTCGTCCGCTTTGCCGTCGATCTCCGGTGCACGGCTTGTCCGAACGATGCACACCGCCTTGCCGACCGGGGCGCTGCTGACCCCCGCGTCGCCGTGGGCGCTCTCTATGATCTCGGCCAACCGCGCGATCGGCCCGATGATCTGGCCGATGGGCGGCAGATCGCTCAGGCTCAGTCGGAGGCTGAAGCTGTTGTCCTGCTCGCTCGTTTGCAAGCGAAGGGTCGTCCTCTCAGCGGCATTGGCCAGCTCATCCAACGCCTGGCGGGCCTCGGCGGCCACCTCGTCCGACGGGAACGGCACATTCTGCGAAGCGATGCGGATCGCCCCGGCCGCGTTGACGACAACCAGCTTGCTCGTCGCCGGCGGCAGCGTTGCCAGCGCATCCTGGAGTTTGCCACTGCTGACCACGGAGTTACTCTGCCTCATGGCCGCGACGGAAGCGTCGACGATCTGCTCGCCGAGCGAGAGCACCACGGTCTTGCTCGCCGGATCGGTGTTTCCGAAGAACTTCATGTTGTTGGCCAGCGCCACGTCGAACCGGCCGGTCGCCGGGATCGTCGGGAGCTCTTGGGTGCCCTCGGGGAGGATCTGGCCCATCAGAAGGAGAGTCCCCAGGAGTTGGTGAGCCTGCTCGGGATTCTTGCAAGTCACGGCCAGGCCGAGCGAGCGAAACACCGGCGGCATCGGCCAATCCTGCGTTGTCGCCGTCTCCCTGGGCGGGGCGGCGAACAACGTGATCTGCTCGATGTTGCCGAAGATCTGCGAGCCGAGGTCCATACCCGTGGCTTCTTTGATCTTGGCGCCGACGGCCTGGGCCTGCGCCGAGTCGGCGCCGCCCAGCGTCAGGCTGATCAGGGCCACCGCCTGGGCCGGGATGGCCTTGAGCATGTCTCTCTTGAGGTTTGGCGTGCGAATCAGGTTGTAGAACATGGACTTGCTGCCGTCCTTGAAGTTCATGTTCGCGTCGAGGGCCACGCCGGTCTCTCGCAGCGACAAAGAGGCCAGAAGATCGTCCACGTTCTGGAAGTCGACCATACTGTTGGCGATGTGGAGATGCTCGGGGAGCTGATCGGCCGGCAGCATCTTCATGAGCCGCCCGTAGGTCTCATCGACGTTCAGCCACAGTGTCACCGCGTTCTGCTGGCGGGCCTGCTTGCTGATGCTCGTGAACGATTTGTTGGCGGAAGCCAGCGAAGGCTGGCTCACCTTGCCCTTGTGCCGCTTGATCGCCTGTTGGAGCATCTCCGGACCTTTGGGCGAGGGGGTGACTGCAATCACGACCGTGTCGTCGAACGCGACGCCGCCGCCTTCCCCGAATCCGATGACGCTCACCCCCTCGACAGGCGCGCTGGCTTGCCCGAGGCTGCTCAAGGCCATCCGCAGGACGCCCATCAAGGCGTCGCTCTTCCCGGGATACAGCACGATCACGGCCGGTGGATTGTTCTGAGCCAGGTCCGTGACGCCCAGGCCGATGCCGCGAATCTTCTTCAACTCCGCCATCATCGGCGGATTCAGAAGGCCCCGGATCATGGCGGCCGGCCCTCCGCTTTGCCAGCCGCCACCCTGCTTCAGGGCCGCCAGCGCCTCCTCGACCGGCGTACCCTTGAGCATATTCAGAATGGTCTCGAGCTGTCGCCCGGGACTCCCGATCTCGATATACGCAATCGTCTCGGGCGGCATCAGCATGGCCGGGTCCGCATTGCCCAGCTCCTCCAGCATGGGTTTGACCTTCTCGACGATCTCGGTCTGGTCGCTGTAGTCGGTCACCAGCCTGGTGAAGACCGCCTTTGCCTCCTGCTCCTGCTTCTTCTTCACGAAGATCATCCCCTGGCGATACAGTGCTTGGGTGACGAGGTTCCGCGGCGCCGTCGTATCGAGGACAACTTGCTGATAGATCCCGACCGCCTTGTCGAGGTCTCCTTCGACCTCCTCGACGTAGAGCCCCTCGCGGAGCAATTCCGCTGCGGTTTTGGCTTGCGCCGCCGGGGCGATCAGGGCCGCCAGCGACGTCGCTACGATCAGTAGTTTCGTGGATGCTCTCATGGTCGCGTTCCTTTCCGAGTTCGTTGTGCGGCATGCGTCGCGCATCGTGCGCCGGCAATTCGTCTGGCGCAATACGCAACACGCGGTACGCACCAGGAATTCTCCTCCATGCATGTTACCGTTGTGTTACCGCTTCATCCTTTTTTCGTGATTTAGTGTGACCGGTTTGCGGTGTGCCATGAGGGCATGTCTTCCATGCAGAAGACAACGCCTGACGGAGATGAGCATGATATTGCACCGGCGGCCGAACTTTCGCGGCGTCGGTCGCCGGGTGTCTGCCACGCGGGCTCTCAACCCACGCGTTCAACTTCGTTCGCATGCATCGCCGGAACCGCCGTCCCGTCGGTCCCCTCACAGTTGGCCGTGAACCTCAGGCATCCGATGGTCTCCTGATGTCCGTTAGTCTGCCACCATGCTGTAGTTTCTTCCGAGTGCCGGGTGAAGGGTAGTCCTATGACGGAGCATCTCAAGGCGTTGCCGCTTGTGACGGCCCTCGGTATATATGGCGACTCAATGCCACTGCGAGCCCACTGTCAGTCTGCCGGTTCTTATATGGCCGGCGTTGTTGTTCTCGTTGGACTCACAGATCTCGTCGGTGGGATCGAAGATCCAGCCGATGTGGTACTGCCCTGCAGGAACGCCGCTCGGGAAGACGAATTCTTCCAATAGACCCAACTGCCGGCCGGCTTGTATTCCGAAGTCTGCCACTGCTTCATACAAGAAGCAGTCGTTGGAAGTGATCGTGGCGTCCACCGAGGCGTAGTACCGGATCTTCCAGCCCGCGGGGATGTCGGTTGTGCCGCAATTGGCTCCGCCAAAGGTCAGAATGAGAGTCGGACCCGCTCACGACGCGTCCGATCCCGCACGCGGTTGACCACGCTCGCGGCTAAGTAGCCGCGGAGACTGCCTCGCGTGCGGAAGTTGCGTCGGGACTGGGCGAAGGATACGAACATGTCCTGCACGACATCCTCGGCGGCCGCCGCGTTGTTGAGCAGACCCATGGCCAGGGTCAGCATCCGCTCGAAGTACTTCTCATAGATGAGCGCCAACGCGTCATCGCTGCCCCGTTTGAACTTCCATTTGAGGACTTCGTCTTCGAACATCGCCTGTCCGCTCACGCGGTCTCAAGAATGATCATTCTCACACAGTACTACGTCGCAGGGAATGGATTATTCTGACGCCGAGGATTTCTTGTGCGGATTCGTGAGTCGGGCGAATGAAAAAGGCCGAGCCCATGGGCCCGGCCGTTGGAAGGGTCGTTTTGTGCAGCGAGTTGTCTGTTGCTACAGGGGGTGGTAGTCGGTGGGAATCTGAGGCTCGACACCCTCGGCCGCCAGGTCTACGTTCCACCGGAACTGGTCCATTGTGCCCGTACTGCCGTCGCCCCCCTCGATTTCCACGAGGACGGGGTAGCCGGTCTCCACGTCGACCCAAAGCCGTGCTGTACCGCCGTCCGGGCCCGTCGCTTCGATGCCCTCGCAGGGTACGCCGTCGATTGTCTTGGGGTCCAACGCGCGGTGTTCGAGGGAAAGGGCCATGCTGATCAGGGTCTGGGGGTCGTTCCAACCCTTGTTCTCGCGTGCTTGCTGGACGCGCTCATCGCTCATTGCCTCCTTGTTGTACATCTTGTGATCATGGAGCACGCCCACTACGGTCTTTGCATCCAGATTCGTGTAGATCGTCCGATATATCTGACCACTTCGATACTTGTCCATGCGCGAGATGGCCGCAGAGCGCCAGTAGACCGTATAGCCATTGGGCCAGGCGTCATTCGGATCGCGCGAACCGGTCGATCTGGCCCGGAAGATGACGCTCGGGCTCGCCTCCACCTTTTTGGCCACCTCGGCCCAGAGCGTGCCCGAGGTGCTGCCGGTGCCGAGGAACTCCATGATCCCTATGCCGAGCACCGCGACGATCACCGCCGCGATACCCAACTTCACAATCGAATTTTTCATGATCATTCTCCTGATGACCGGCACATGGAGAACCGGTTCCATTTCCTGTGATAGTTTCTGTTCACGCAGAGCGTGAGCGAGCAATTGGTCCCTCAGCGGCGAGTCGAAGGTGAAATTCACCTCCCTTCGGATCGCATTTTCGATGGCTTTTCTCGATCTCATCGTTCCACCTCACCGTTCAAGAGGGACCGCAGTCTGTCCAGGCCGTAACGATACCGTCCCAGGACTGTGTTGATCGAGGTCTGCTGCACGCGGGCGATATCTCGGAACCTCAGGTTCGCCTTGAGCCGCAGCAGAACGACCTCGCGCTGCTCCTCGGGAAGCTGGCTGACCGTGTGGTTGAGCCGGTCGATTTCCTCGGCGAGGATGGCCGCCTGGTCGGGTCCGGCCGACTCGCACGCCGGTTCTTCCACCGACTCCAGGCTCGCCGCCTGCCGGTGCAGTTGCCTTCGGCGGTCCCGCACGCGGTTCAGTACGCCCGTCGCCAGGTAGCTTCGAAGACTCCCGTGTGACTTGAGCCCTCGCGCCGACCGGGCGAAAGAGAGAAACACATCCTGCACCACGTCCTCGGCGGTAGCCCGATTGTTCAGCAGGCCAACCGCCAGCGTCAGCATGGCATCGACGTACTTCTCATAGACCCGCGCCAGCGCCTCCGGGCTGCCCCGTCTGAGCTTCCACTTGAGCAATTCGTCTTCGAGCATTCGTTCGCTCACGCCGTTTCAAGAATGACCATTCTCATATGATAGCACGGCGGAGGTGGTGTCTTATTATTGTGGCCTCGTCACTTTTTTGGCTCATCCGGTTTTTGCGTATTTTTCCTTGGACAGAGATTCCGGCCTTCGGCCGGGAGTTTCTCGCTTGGGAGCCACCAGCGGGAGGGATGCTGGCGCATACCCATAACCGTGCAGGGCCGACCCCTATCACGCTGCCCCAGAGTCTCGCCACGGATCTGGTGGAAGGCGGGTCGGCGTCGCCAAAGGTCGGGTCCGTCGTTTCGATCCCCTCACACGGGACACCCTCGATCGTCCCGTGTCCCAGCTTCGCGTACGTGGAGGACAGGAACTGGCGGACCCAGTCTTTGGGATTCACCCTACGGACGCTCCGTCATCCTGAGTCGCTCAGCCGCTTCGCGGCCCGTGTCGGGGAGAAACGGGTTATGATATGGGGTGCCGGTTCGCTCCGACAGCTATAGCCGAAGACGCGTTGGTGCCTTGTGCCCGTTCCTGAGTCTGGCTCCGCAGTCGGTGGTCGTGTCGTTGGTGAAGCCGGGTGTCTTGGATCGCCCAGGCTATCCCGTTTAGGAGAGTGCCTTTGTATGAATGCCCTGCGGGTCGGAGCGATGCTTGATGAACCCTTTGATCAGGAGTCGTTCCATGTCCCAGTCTCATCGTTCCCTCGGTTCCCCCCGGTCCGCCCCATCCCTACGGAGTTCCTGGACAACCTTTTCCAACGCCACCAAGGCAACATCCGCGCCTGTCTTCGCGAACTGTACGACCTCTGTGCCCAGAGCGATTGAGGCCTCCCGACACGTGGGCCGCAGGGCCGTCATTTGTTCTGCGGCGGTTCTTGGATAGCAGGCACTACAAGGTCTTCTATGGCGCGATCAAGGCGAAATATCCGCAGATCATCACTATTGCCGACGAGCGGATGTCGGACATGTCGGTCGAGATCGTGGACGACCATTTCTACGTCGATCCGGCGCGGTTCTTCAGCATGGCCAACCACTACGATAACGCCGACCGCCGGGCAGTGAAAGATCAAACGATGATAACTCCGGGCGGCAGCGGCAAGCCTTTCGGCCTTGCCGCTGTCACTTGGACAGATATAGAATACCACGGTAATCTACGTGAGGTTCTTATGAAGACCACGGTTTATCCCTGTTCTATCGTAACATTAGGTGCAATCGTCCTGGCGTCAGCGGTAGGGTGGTCGGGTTCTCAAACGCAGAATGTCACGTTTGGGGCCCCGGCTCAGCCCACTGCTCTTCCTGTCGATCCGAACGCCGCGGCCTACGTGCTCAAGCTGGGCAGTCGAGGGATTCGCGTCCACGACCCGTCCGCGATCGTCCGGTGCAAGGACGAGTACTGGATCTTCTGCACCGGCCGAGGCACGCCCAGCTATTGTTCCAAGGACCTGATGACCTGGGAACGCGGGCCGCAGACGTTCAAGAAATCGCCCGAGTGGGTGGCCCAGGCCGTGCCGGGCAATCGCGGCGGACTGGACTTCTGGGCGCCGGACATTGTCCGTTTTCGTGACAAGTATCTGCTCTACTTCTCCGTCTCGACGTTCGGCAAGAACACCTCCGCGATTGGATTGGCCACGAACGTCACGTTGGACCCGTGCGATCCCTCATACGAATGGAAGGACGGCGGCATCGTGATCCAGTCCAACCCGCGCGACGATTTCAACGCCATCGACCCGGCGGTCACGCAGGATGCCGACGGGAATCTGTGGATGTCCTTCGGTTCGTTCTGGGGCGGCATCAAGCTGATCCAGCTCGATCCGGCCACCGGCAAGCGGATCGCCCCCAATTCGCCGATCCACGCGCTGGCCCATTACGATTCCATCGAGGCCCCGTTCATCTACTATCGCAACGGCGCGTACTATCTGTTCCTGAACTGGGGCATGTGCTGCCGGGGCGTCAACAGCACGTATAACATGCGGGTCGGCCGCAGCCCGAAGATCACCGGACCCTACCTCGACAAAGAGGACAAGGACATGCTCGAAGGCGGCGGCACGCTCCTGCTCGATACGGATGGTCCCTTCATCGGGCCGGGCCATGCCGGCATCCTCAAGCAGGGGGACAAATACTGGCTCGGAATGCACTTCTACGACGGCAGCACCCGCTGGGGCGCCTCGATGTACGCCCTCCGACCCCTGACCTGGACCGACGACGGCTGGCCCGTCGTGGGAGTCGGTGAATCGGTACGATGAGAACAGGCTGTCCGGGGCCCCGGTCGTTTGCTACAATGCGGTTCGCGAAAGCCGCGTGGCTTGCGTTCGATGTCTGCACGCGGCGAGGCAATCGGGTGGTTTGATGCGTGATCTGACATGAACGATACCAGCCGTGACGAGAGAGTGTACCCCCTGCAATCCCGGGAAATCGACCGTCGGGTCCTCCTGCGATCCGCTGCGGCGGTGGTTGCGGGGCCGGCTCTTGCCTCGCTGTCCTGTGCGCCGGGCGCCCTGTCGATGCGTAACCGCCGGCCGGTGCGGTTCGGGATTGTCACGGACTGCCACTACGCCGATGCCGAGCCGGCGGGCGCGAGGTTCTATCGTGAGTCGCTGGGCAAACTGTCGGAGTGCGTGGCGCGGATGGACGCCGAGCGAGTGGACTTCCTCGTCGAATTGGGTGACTTCAAGGACCAGGACAGGCCGCCCGTCGAGAGCAGGACACTGCAACACCTTCAGAGAATCGAGGCGGTGTTTTGCGGGTTCGCCGGGCCGCGATATCACGTGCTCGGCAATCACGACATGGACAGCCTCTCGAAACGGCAGTTCCTGGACCATGTCGAGAACACGGGCATCGATCGGGGCCGCAGTTGCTACTCATTCGACGTGCGCGGTCTGCACTGCGTCGTGCTCGACGCCAACTACAAGACCGACGGCGGCGACTACGATCACGGCAATTTCGACTGGACCGACGCGAATATCCCGGCCCGCGAACTCGACTGGCTCAGACAGGATTTGGCGGCGTCCCGAGGACCCGTCGTCGTATTCATCCACCAGTTGCTCGACGGGACGGGCTCAGTCTACGTGAAGAACGCCCCCGAGGTCCGACGGGTACTTCAGGGTTCGGGCAGGGTGTTGGCGGTCTTTCAGGGTCATCACCACGAAGGAGCGTATAGCCGAATCGAGGGGATTCACTACTATACGCTGAGGGCTGTGGTGGAAGGCCAGGGGCAAGACAACAACGCCTATGCTATTGTCGAAATGCAGTCGGATCGGACTTTGACTGTCACCGGCTGCCGCAAGGCCGCGAGCAGAGAACTGCATGGGCGATCTTGATCTCACTCAAATGGGGGCGTCGATGGTGCGTGAAGGTGTCGTGGTCGATGCTTTGTGACTGGATTCGCCGAAGAATCGCTGCCTTGCGAATGGGTACAACTGCCGGTGTATCCGGGCAGCGGAGAGTGTGCCCCTGCTTCAACCTGGGCAAGAGACATGTGTATCGTTTTGGGATCGGAAAAGGAGTGTTGGGATGTCGTGTGATCGTTGGTTGTCGATGCGAGTGTTGTCTTTGACTGTTCTGAGCGGCGTGCTCCTTGGCCTGGTCTTGCCGGGTCTGGTTGCCTATGCGGATACGCGATTGGCCTGGTTCACGGACGCCGATGTCACCGAGGCCACGACAAGCCTGGTCCTGATCGATACGCTGCCTGGCGTGACAGGCACGTGTGGTCAGGGTGTTGCGCTCGTCGATGCGGTGCCGATGGAGTGGCCCGCGCTGCAGCAGCGTGAGGGCTACATCAGCTTCTGGGTGCGCCCGAAATGGGACGGCCATGACGGCAAGTCGCATCGCCTGCTGCACATCGGGGATCCGGCGAGCAACGGTTTGCTCCTGGAAAAATCCGCCGGCGGGATGCTGCGCTATACGATGGCGAGCCCTGAGAGAGTCACCGTGGCGCGAGGCGACGTCTCCGGCTGGCGGGCTGGGCAGTGGCATCATATTGTCCTGGCCTGGTTCTCCAATGAAGATCAACCCATCGGGCTGCCGCTCTGGATCGACCGCGTGGCTGTGGACGGCCCCGTCGCGGGCGGGTGCCGGTTCCTTGATCCCCAGGCATTGGCCGACAAGCGGCTTTGGCTCGGCGACCGCTCGGCACAGGCGGACATCGACGAGTTGATCTGTCGCGACCACCTCGACGCGGAGGGGCCGTGGGGCCTCGTCGCCACCGTGTACCGCGACTACTTTCGCACCGCGCCGTACGACGCGATTCGGATGGACATCAAGCCGTTGCGCGTGCCGGCGGACTATCGCGCCGTGGCCGGTTTCGAGAAGCAGTTTGGCCTCCTGGCCCGCCGCGAGGGCCGGTGGGAGCCGATTACGGATTTCGCCGTGCGCTACGCGCAGTGGGGGTACTTTGACGCCAAGCCGTTTATTACATGGGCCAGTACGGATGAGTCCGTCGCGACGGTCGATGCCGACGGTCGTGTCAAGGCCCTGAAGCCGGGCCGGTGCGGCATCTTTGCCCAGTTCCGCCAACATCGAATCGGCTATTCCCTGGAGGTGATCTCGCCGGACAAGCCGGACCTGGACCTGATCTGCCTCGAACTGCACCCACGTTATCGCAACGACGGCGTCAAGGACCGTCCGACTGCCGGTGAGGAAATGACCTCGCGGGTCCGCGTGGGCAACTTCGGTCTGACGGCGCTGCCTGCCGGCGCGGAGGTCCGGCTCGATCTCGTGCCCGTCTCTGCGACGGACAGCTATCGGTTCGATTCTGCCATCGCGGCACAACATACGTTCTCCGCGACGGTGGACCGCAGTCTCGAACCCGGCGACGAGGCTGCCGTGGAGTTCAAGTTTCCCTATCCCGACCGGCCCGCATGGATGCGGGTCCGGCTGGACCCCAACGAGCGGATCGACGAGTTCTGCGAAGCCAACAATGAATCGGTCGAACGGATCGACGCACGACCGATTCAGTTTGGCTATGACCCGAACGTGCTGAAATCCTGTCTGACGGAGAGGCGGATCAACCACGTCGGCTCCCTGAGCTACTACGACTGGCTCCGCGCCCAGAAGCTGCGGATGGATGTCCTGCTTCGCGACGCCATCTGGCCGACGAGCGGGCCCCACGGCGTCGAGGAGGCCTACCGCGTGGATGCGATGACCGCGCTCGACGACGGCCCGTGGGAGGATCAGCCGTACAGTCAGCAGGAGATCTATTACGACGGTGGGTTCCCCGTCAACGAGCCGGTGGACATGATGGCGGTGGACGCCGCCATCATTCACGAGTTCGGGCACACAATCCTCAGCCAGCCCGATCTCTACGGCTACGGCGTCAAGGCCTGCAACGTCTTCCTGACGGACGACGGGGGCAAGCCCTACGCGGGTTCGGCCCTGCTGCCCGTGATCGAGGGTGACGAGCTGATGCCGTTCTCGCCGGGCGTGAACATCCCCTGCGGTGGGGGATACGTCTCGCTGATGGACGGCTGCCAACTGTGGCTGCACCCCTCGCAGGCGGGCCATATCCTGCACTACAAGGGCTATCGCCAGGACCGATTCTGGGGCACACAGGGCCGGCTCGTGCCGACGCGGGCCAATTGGCTGTTGATCTACGACCGCGACGATCGGCCGTTGACGAATGCAGCGGTTTACGTCTACCACGTCGCCCAGGCCCCGGTGCAGGACAGCGGCGCCAAGTACTTCGCGGATTGTCCCAAGTTCCTTGGGCAGACCGATGCCGAGGGCCGCTTCGTTTTCCCGAATGAGACGGATAGCGAGTGGGACGACCCCGAGACCGATGAGGTCGATGGCTCGGTTCAGGTTTGGAATCCGTTCGGGGGCGCCAAGACGGACGTTGCGTTCACGCCGAACGTCTGGACGGTCGAGGGATTGCTGTTGCTTCGGATCGTCGCGGGCGAGCGCCAGGAGATTCACTTCATGGACCTAATGGCGTTCAACGAGGCGTTCCTCTCCGGCCGGCAGGTTTGTGGCGTATACCCGGTCCGAACGAGTCTCCTGTCTTCACCTGAGCCAACGCCCGTGGTTCGCACGCCCCGTGGCGAGGGCGTCCCGCCCTTGCGTCCATCGTCCGGTGCTGAAGAAGAGCAAAGGCAATATCCCCTCGCCACGGAGGCCCGCAAGATCAACAAGCAGCCGGTGGCGGTGGCACCGACCGAGATGACGGTCCGCTGTGGCCAGGAGTTCGAGATCGACGGCTCCAAGAGCAGCGATCCCGAGGGCCGGCCGCTTTACTACCGCTGGAGCGAAAGGGGCCAGTGGTCTCCTCTGGACCTGCATCAGGGACCGGTGATTCGCCTCAAGGCCCCGGAAGAGCCCGGCACGGCCGAGTACAAGTTCTGGGTCATCGACGGCATTCGCTGCAGCGAACCGGTAACGATCAAAGTCGAGGTAGTGCGGTGACGCAAACTGGCGGATTGTCGGCTCGCCTTGCCCGGTGTGGTTTTTTTTCGCCTCCTGCGATTGCTCTGACGTGCTGCAACGGTTATAATAACTTTACACAACAGGCTCTCTGTAGAGTGTTTTCTGGAAGGAGGACAAAGATGAATCACAAACTTCTGTATCTATGTTCCCTTGTGCTGATTCTCGTCGCCGGCGGCGCCGTCCGTGCGGAGGTATTCAGCGACAACTTTGACACTCCCCATGATTTTCTTGCCGACGGGGTCGCCGGGACGGCGTGGGACGGCTTCCTGGGTCTGGGACCGGGGGAAAAGGCCAGCGCCCTCAACGCATCCACCAGTCGGGCGGGACAACTGTATCTGGAGTCGGTTGGCGCCAGCCTGGCCGAGCCGTGGGATGCGATGCCGCCTTTCTTGTACAAGGTCGTCGAGGGCGATTTCGTCGCCACGGTCAAGGTCACGGACTACGCGGGAACGGAGGCCGCCCCGGTCTACCACAACAACTGCGGGCTCATGGCCCGGGCAGAACCCGAGGACGCCGGCGCCGGCGAAGACTGGATCAGCGTGGACTACTTCCCGATCTGGGGCTGCGGCAACATGGTGCGCATGGCCAATGACGGCGTCCGCACGGAGCCGTGCAACAATCGCTTGGCCTGGGCGGCCGGCACGTACCTCCAACTCGAGCGCCGAGGCGACACGTTTTACGCTCGCCAGAGCGCCGACGGCCAAACCTGGACGCAACTGTGCAACCCGTTCTTGCGCAAAGACCTGGTCGGCGTGCCGGTGCAGGTCGGGCTCTTCCAGACGGCCTATTCCGACAGCGTCTCCTATGCGGCGTTCGACGACTTCGGGGTAGAGACGTTCACGAATCCCAAGGCCACGCTGAAGGCCCCGGAAGACAAATCCCGTGTGGCGGGGGCTGCTCTGCTGGAGTGGTTCGGCGGTGATGACGTCCTGGCCCACGAGGTGTTCTTCGGCACCGACCCGAACAACCTCGAATGGATGGGCACGCAATTGGAGACCGCCTATCTCGTGGAGCAGGAGCTGGTCAGAGGAACGACCTACTACTGGCGTGTGGACGAGGTGACTACGACCGGGGACACCGCTACCGGCGATCTCTGGTCTTTTGTGGCCGGTACGCCGATCGTGGCGACCCTGTTCCCGGTAACGGAGAGCTTCGACGAGGCACATGATTTCCTGACCGATGGCGTTGCAGGGACATTCTGGGACGGCCTGGTCGGCCTGGAGGTGAACGAGACGGCCGGTGCGATTACGACGGCCGACGCAAATTATTCCGGCCGGCTCTATCTTGAATCGACGAATGCCGTCTGGGCGGAGCCCTGGAATCCGCTCGGACCGTTCCTGTACAGGGTTGTTGAGGGCGACTTCATTGCCACGGTTCAAGTCACCGACTACGCCGGCACGCCGGACGTCTGGGTCTACCACAATAGCTGCGGCCTGATGGCACGCAATGTCAACGACACAGACGCCGGACCCGGAGAAGACTGGATCTCCGTGGACTACTTCCCCATCTGGAACTGCGGCAACATGGTCCGTACGGCCGATGATGGCGCCCGCGAGGAGCCCCGCAACAACGGCAAGGCCTGGAACGCCTACAAGTTCCTCCAGTTGGAGCGCAAGGGCAATACCTTTTTTGCGCGGGTCAGCGCCGACGGCCAGACCTGGGAGCAAATGGGCGATCCGTTCATCCGGGAGGACTTCAACGATCTGTCCGTGCAGATTGGATTGCACCAGGCGACGTTCTCCGGGAGCACCGGCTATGCGGCGTTCGACGATTTCGTGCTCCAGATCAATCGATTCGAGGACAGTTTCTCGACGGTGCACGATTTCGTGACCGATGGCGTCACGGGAACTTCCTATGATGGCCTGGCGGGCGATATCGCCGACGTCAATGGGGTAGCCGACGCCTCGATGAGCCGTGATGGTTTGCTCTACCTCGAATCCGTCAACGCGGCGTGGTCGGAGCCGTGGTCCCCCTTGGGGCCGTTCCTGTATAAGGTCGTTTCGGGCAATTTCGTCGCCACGGTGAAGGTCGCCGAGTATGCGGGAGACCCGAACAACTGGGTGTACCACAACAGTTGCGGCCTGATGGTGCGTAATGTCGCCGACGCCGACGCCGGACCCGGGGAAGATTGGGTCTCGCTCGACTACTTCCCCATCTGGGGATGCGGCAACTTTGTCCGTACCGCCGACGACGGTGTCCGCATGGAGAACGGCAACAATGGGCTGCAGTGGAACCTCCTGCCCTATTTGCAGATCGAGCGCGTCGGTAATACTTTCCACTTCCGCGTCGGTGCCGACGGCCAGACATGGGAGGAAATGGCGTCCTCGCCGATCGAGAGGAAGGACTTCGACGGTCTGCCCGTACAGGTCGGCCTGCACCAGGCGACCTTCTCCGACAGCGTGGGCTATGCCGCCTTTGATGATTTCAGCATTATGACTTTTCCAGAATGACGTTTCTGCGGACCCCTCCGGTCTCGGCCGGACGAGTCCGGGCACAAGAGGGGCTTGCCTTTGAGATAGTACTGAGTCGAAATGGAGCAACCTAACAAGCATCTGTTGCGAGGAGAATAGGCATGCGCAGACAATGGATCTACGGGCTCTGTATCACCGCGATTTTCAGCGGCGGCGGCGGCGCTGTCCGTGCGGGGATCTTCACCGACAACTTCGACACTCCCCATGATTTTCTTGCCGACGGGATCGTGGGGACAGGCTGGGACGGCTTCCTCGGGGCGGCAGCGGGTGAAACCGCCTCCGCCATCAATGCCTCGATGGATCGTCCCGGCGAATTGTATCTGGCCTCCGCCGGCGGGTATTGGTCCGATCCGTGGACACCCCTGGGCCCCTTCCTGTATAAGGTCATTCGAGGCGACTTCGTCGCCACAGTGCGAGTGAGCGACTATGCCGGCACGGCTGCGGCGGGGGTCTACTACAACAATTGCGGGCTGATGGCCAGAGTCGCTACGAACGCGGACGCCGGCGCCGGTGAGGACTGGATCTCCATCGACTACTTCCCTCTTTACGGCGTCGGCAATATCGTCAGATACGCAAACAATGGTGCACGCTCCGAGGATGTGGGCGGCAACGGCACAGGCTGGAATGGGCATAGATACCTGCAACTCGAGAGAGTTGGCGATACGTTCTACCTGCGGACCAGCACCGATGGTGAGAATTGGGTCGACTACCCCGACGCCGGCTTCACCGGCCTGAATCGGCCCGACCTTAACGGCTTGGCCGTGCAGGTTGGGGTACACCAGGCCACCTTCACCAGCAGTGCAGGCTACGCGGCCTTCGAGGACCTCCGCGTTGAAGGTCCATTGGTGATTTCGCTGGGCAAGGCTTACGGTTCCGTGCCGGCCAACAAGGCGACGGATGTGCCGCGGGACGTCGTGCTGAGCTGGGCGCCGGCCGAGACAGCCGTTGCGCACGACCTGTACTTCGGGACCGCAGCCGCCGATGTCGCGGCCGCCAGTCGGACCGACCCGCTGGGTGTCGCGGTTGCCGCCGCCATGGATGCCAACAACTACGACTTGGGCAGCCTGGAATTCGGACAGACCTATTACTGGCGCGTCGATGAAGTGGAGGATGATGGGACCATCGACCGCGGCGACCTTTGGTCCTTTGCGGTTGAGCCGTATTCGTATCCGATCACGGGAATCATGGCCGTCGCCTCCAGTGAGCATATCGCCGCGACGGGTCCGGAAAAGACGATCGACGGTTCCGGCCTGGATGACGACCAACACTCGGATGATTCCAAGAGCATGTGGATCTCCCTGAAAAACGCGGCGGAGCCCGCCTGGATCCGGTACGAATTCGACGCGGTCTACAAGGTGGATCACGTGCTGGTCTGGAACTCGAATCAGGCGACGGAGTCTGCTCTGGGAGTTGGCGTCAAGGATGCCGTCATTGAATATTCCACCGACGGCAACACGTGGACGACCCTGGGCGACGTGGAACTGACGCAGGCTGCCGGCGAGGGCGAGCCCCTGTCGCCCGAAGTCGTCGATCTTGGGGGTGTTGTGGCCAAGTATGTCAAGCTGACGATCTCGAGCAACTGGGGCGGCCTGCTGAAGCAGTATAGCCTGAGCGAGGTCCGATTCTATTCTGTCCCGGTCTCGGCCAGGGAGCCCGATCCGGCCGACGGGGCGAGCGACGTGGACCCGCAGACGATCCTGAGCTGGCGGGCCGGACGCGAGGCCGCCTCGCATGAGGTATCCCTGAGCACCGACGAGCAGGCGGTGATCGGCGGTACGGCGGATGTCGTCACGGTGTCCGAGCCTCAGTACGAGATCTCGCTCGATCTGGACCAGAGTTACTTCTGGAAGGTCGTGGAGGTGAACGATGTCGAGGACCCGGCGGCCTGGGAAGGCGATCTCTGGAGTTTTACCACAGCCGAGTACATTGTCGTCGACGATTTCGAGAGCTACACGAATGACATGGAGGCCGAGACGACGATCTGGCACGTCTGGATCGACGGCCTGACCGACAAGAACAGCGGCTCCACGGTCGGGTGGGACGAGGCGCCGTTTGCCGAGAGAACCCTCGTTCATGGCGGCGAACAGTCCATGCCTCTGCGGTACGACCATACGTCGTTTGCCTTCTCGGAGGCCAAACGGACGTTCGCGAGCTCCCAGGACTGGACCCAGCACGGCGTCAAGACGCTGGTCGTCAATTTCCATGGCCTGATCACGAATACGCCGGCGCCGCTGTACGTGAAGATCAATGACACCAAAGTGATTTTTAATGCCGGCGCTGGGGCCACCGCGCTGCCGCTGTGGAAGCAGTGGAACATCGATCTGGCCGCGACGGGCGCCAATCTAAAGAACGTCAAGAGCCTGACGATCGGCATCGGCGACGGCAAGGTCGGGGGGACCGGAACCATCTACGTTGATGACGTTCGTCTGTACGGCGAGGCGCCGTCCGTCGTTGCACCGGTCGATCCGGGCAGTGGCGGCATTGTGGCCAACTACACGTTCGACGGCACCGTCCAGGACAGCTCCGGAAGGAACAACCACGGCACGATCACGGGCGACGCCGGCTATGAGGATGCGCCCGGCTATGGCCAAGCCCTGATTTTCAACGGCATCAATGCCTACGTCGATTTGCCGATCGGTTCGGTCATCAGCTCGCTCACCGATATGACGATCTCCGTGTACGTGAACTTTGCCGGCGCCAGCGGCGACTGGCAGAGGATCTTTGACTTTGGTTCCAGCACGACCAACTATATGTTTCTGACGCCGCGCACGACGGTGTCTGGCCCGATGCGGTTCGCCATCCGGACCGACGCCGTTGGGGAGCAGATGTTGACGTCCCCGATGAGTATGCCGACGGGGTGGCACCAGGTTGCCGTTGTGATCGACGGGACGGCCATGACCATGCGGCTCTACCTGGACGGCGCGCTGGTGGCCAGCGGCGTCACCTCGCTGCTGCCCAGGGATCTGGGCAACACGACACAGAATTGGCTGGGCGAGTCACGGTTTGAGGCCGATGCCCTCTTCACCGGCTCGGTGGGCGATTTGCGCATCTATGACCGTGCCCTGTCGGAAGCAGAGGTTCGCTATCTCGCGGGCGACCGCTGAAACCTCGTTGCTTTTGGCCTCCCTTGACTCGGGGGCTTGGCGGCGCACGCCATTTGGCATTACTCGGGGCCTGCATCAACGCGGTGCAGGCCCCGACTGTTTTGAGGGAGCCTTTCCGGTAGGGCTTCGGCGAGTGTCCCACCGGCTGATGGCAATCGGTCCATGGCCCTGGTATCATGCGCACTCCGATGCTGGATGTGCTCGGCACGGAGACGGACTGGAATCCGGGCGGTTCCTGGCGGCCAATGTCCGACGCGGAGCTGCTCTATCGCCGGGCCTTGGCAAGGGCAAACCCTACTGCTTCCTGATGAACACGGTGTTCGAGGACTTCTCTCACGACTACGTCGAGCGGTATGGGGACCGATATCTGACGGTCTTCAACGACACCGACCGGAGGCAGGACGTATCCATAGCCGTCGAAATGGTCGCAGCGGGTGAAATCCCCGAACTTGTCGGCGGACACGCGGTCCGTCTTACAAATGGCAACGTCTCGCTGACGCTCGACCCGGAGGACGTGGCCGTCCTCCGGATGCTCGATCCTTGACGGCACGGGCCGAAACGGGTATCACCGGAAGACCATCGCCAAGCTTCGCTTGACGCTGCCACCCGGACAGGACACGGTTGTTAAGGGGCCTCGCGTGAAACTGCATGGGATCGACATTGCGATCGTGCTCGCGTACTTGCTGAGCGTCAGCCTGATCGGCGTGTTGCTGAGCCGGCGGGCGTCCAAAAGTCTCAACTCCTACCTCCTGGGCGGCAAAGAGCTGCCCTGGTATCTGTTGGGACTCTCGAATGCTTCGGGCATGTTCGACATCTCCGGCACGATGTGGCTGGCGGCCGTCGTCTATACGGTCTTGGGAGGCATGACCAGCATCGTGCTGGCGGACATCATTCAGTACATCATCATGACGGTTTCCGCGGTCGGCGTGGCGATCATCGCGATGTCCGATCTATCGACGCATGCGCTGAACGTGCCCGAGGGCTGGTTCAATCCTTTCTTCGGCTGGAAGCTCGGGCTGGATTGGACGGGCATCATCGAGGAAGCCAACCGCAAGATTGCGGAGGATCAATTCTCGTGGTTCAGCATCATCATGATGCTGATGCTCTTCAAAGGGATCATGGCCAGCGCCGCGGGTCCGGCCCCTAATTACGACATGCAGAAGATTCTCTCGACGCGCAGTCCCCGCGAGGCAGCTCTGATGAGCGGCTTTGTCTCCATGGTCCTGTTTCCCGTGCGGTATCTCATGGTGGTTGGTTTCGCCGTGCTGGGCCTTCTGTACTACAGCCAGATGGATCTGACGGTGGCTGGCAAGGTGGATTTCGAGCAGGTCCTGCCGGCCGCGATGAGCCAGTTCGTGCCGGTGGGCCTGATGGGTTGCCTCCTGGCCGGGCTCCTGGCGGCGTTTCTCGGAACGTTCGCAGGCACGCTGAATGCCGCCCAGGCGTACATCATGAACGACTTCTATCTCAAGTACCTCCGGCCTCGCGCCGGCAATCGCGAGGTGAGCTTCATGGGTTATATCACAGGCATCGCTATTGTGACGGTGTCGATTCTGATCGGGATGTTCGCCATGGATGCCCAGACGGTCAATCGCATGTTGCAGTGGATTGTCTCGGGGCTTTACGGCGGTTACGTGGCTGCCAACATGCTCAAGTGGTACTGGTGGCGGTTCAACGGGTACGGATACTTCTGGGGCATGCTTGCGGGCCTGGTGCCGGCGTTGCTCTTCCCCAGGATGGAGATGTTCAGGGATACGCTGCCGCTGTACTATTTCCCGCTGCTGTTCGCGCTGTCGCTGGCCGGCTGTCTCATCGGAACGTATGCCACCAGGCCGACGGACGAAAAGACGCTGATCGCGTTCTATCGCAGCGTCCGGCCGTGGGGTTTCTGGGGGCCGATTCGCGAGAAAGTCCTCGCCCTGGACCCGAATTTCCGGGAGAACCGCAGCTTCGGCAGGGATATGTTCAACGTTGTGATCGGTCCCATTATATGCTGTCATTGGGAGGATGTGCACCATGTTGCTTGATTGTGTACTTGGATGGTTGCGGCGTGTCCCGGTTCGGTGGCTTCCGTTGTTTGCCATGGTGGCAATGTCCCTGACGTGTACGGCCCAACCGCAACGGCAGGGCGGCGCGCAGGGGTTCGACAATTTCATCCGCCGCGATGGCGACGTCCTCAAGGATGGGGACCGCGTGTTTCGATTCCTCTCGTTCAACATCCCCAACCTGCACTACGTCGAGGACGATATGCGATTCGATTGCCGCATGCCGTTCCGGCTGCCGGATCAGTTCGAGATCGACGACGCCCTCGGGACCATCGCCCAGATGGGCGGACAGGTCGTTCGCACGTACACGCTGTCTCTTAAGAAACCGGGCGACTCGGCGGACCAGCCGCGATACATTCTCGGCCTGGGGCAATTCAATGAGGACGCTTTTGCGACCCTCGATCGGGTGATCGCGGCAGCTCATCGGCACCGTATCCGGCTGATCTTGCCCTTCGTGGACCAGTGGAGCTGGTGGGGTGGTACGGCTGAGTTGGCCGGCTTTCGCGGCAAGAAGGCTGACGAGGTCTGGACCGATCCGCAGTTGATCCAGGATTTCAAGGACATCATCACGTTCGTGCTCAATCGCGTGAACACCGTCACGGGCATCCGCTACCGTGACGACAAGGCGATCTTAGCCTGGGAGACGGGCAACGAGCTGCGTTCTCCGCCCGAGTGGGTCAGGCAGATCGCCGCCCACATCAAGAGCCTCGACCGCAACCACCTGGTTCTCGACGGCACGCAGCGCGAGGTCCTGCTCCAATCCTCGTTGGACGACCCGAACATCGATTTCGTCACGACGCACCACTACGAGAAGGACCCGCGGGCGATGATCGCCCACGTCTGCGAGAGCGCGAAAATGGCCAAGGGCAAAAAGCCCTACTTCCTCGGTGAGTTCGGCTTCCTGACGACAGACGCCCTCTGTGCGGTCATGGACGCGGTTGTCGAAGAGAATCTCGCCGGAGCGCTACTGTGGAGCCTGCGATATCGGTCGCGTGAGGGCGGCTTCTACTGGCACCACGAGCCGCATGGTGGCGACCACTTCAAGGCCTACCACTGGCCCGGCTTCGCGATCGGCGAGAAGTACGACGAAAGGCGGCTCATGCGGCTCGTGCGGGAGCGGGCGTTTGTCATCCAGGGCCTGACGCTGCCTCCGCTCCCCAAACCTGCGCCGCCGAGATTGTTGTCCGTAACCGAGGGCGGCCAGATGAGCTGGCAGGGCTCCGCGGGGGCCGAATGCTACGACGTCCAGCGGGCCGAGGCTTCGCAGGGGCCGTGGACCACCGTCGGCACAGGGGTCTGCGAGGCCCAGGTTCAATATCGCTCGCCGTTCGCCGATGAATCCCTCCGGCCGGGCAGACGGTACTTCTACCGCGTTGTTGCTCGCAACACGGCGGGGGCGTCCGAGCCGTCGAATGTCGTCGGGCCGATCCGAGTGACCCATCGCACGCTGGTCGATGAGTTGTGGAATGATTCGCGGATTTTCCTGAAGGAGGGCAAGCCTGCGTTCGCAGAGAACGAGGCCCGCAAATTCAAGGAGGATTGCCATCGCTTGGCCGGCGCCGCCAAGAGCGCCGTAATCTACTATGCCCCGGGCGGCATCCGTGTCGTGCGGGCTTTTCTCTTCACGCAGTCCGACCGGCAGGCCGTTCGTATCCTCTTCTCGGAGGATGGCCGGACGTTTGAGTCTGTGGAGGCCGCCGTGAGTTCCACCGGCGTGCAAGGCGATGATGCCTACGGCTCGTGGAAGGCGCAGCTCTGCTCCGCGAGCCCAGGCGCAACGGGCGGCGATTATGTGAAGATCGAGTTCCTGGCCGAAGCGCAGCTTTCGAGGGTTGAGGTCGATCATGGCCGCGTGGACTGACGACCAATTTGTTGCGAGCGTTCGCGAAGAGCTGCTCGAAGACGTCCTGCCGTTTTGGCGTTGCCGAACCATCGATGAGCGGCAGGGCGGCTTCATCGGTCAGATGTCCAATGACCTGCGAATCCAGGAGGACGCACCCAAAGGCCTGATCCTCAACGCCCGCATTCTTTGGTCGTTCAGCGCCTTCTCTCGCTACACGCGGGATGACGGAGACCGAGACCTGGCCCGACGAGCTTACGACTACCTGACCGGCCATTTCTTGGACAAGCAGCATGGCGGCTATTTCTGGGAACTCGACGCGAACGGCAGTGTGCTCGATGACAAGAAAAAGATTTACGGCCAGGCATTCTGCATCTACGCACTTACCGAATACTATCGTACATTCGATGAATCTCCGGCACTGGAGCAAGCAGTCCAGGTTTTTGATCTTATCGAGGCCCATGCTTCGGATCGACAGTGTGGCGGGTACTTCGAGGTCATGTCTCGCGACTGGCGGCCTTGTGAGGACATGCGGCTCAGCGACAAGGACATGAACGAGAAGAAGTCCATGAACAACCACCTGCACGTCCTGGAGGGTTACACCAATCTGGTGCGGGTGTCGTCCGAGCCGCGGTTCGCCGACCGTCTGCGGGACCTGATCGAGCTATTTCGCCGGTACATCGTCAACTCTGAACGGACCCATTTCCGGCATTTCTTCGACGAGGCATGGACGCCCCGGTCGGACAGCTACACCTTCGGCCATGACATCGAAGGCAGTTGGCTGCTGTGCGAGGCGGCCGAGGTGCTTGCGCAGCGAGGGCATCTCGCCCTCGTTTCCGAAAAGCAAGAGCAAGGGCAAGATGCCCTCGCCACAAGCCCGACAGCGGAAGTGCAGAACGTGGCGCTCAAAATGGCCCGGGCGGTGCTTGAAGAAGGTCTTGACAAGGACGGTGGGCTTCTCTATGAGGGCCGGGACGGTCGGATCATCAATCCCAACAAGGAGTGGTGGCCGCAGGCGGAGGCAGTTGTGGGCTTCTGGAACGCCTGGCAACTTGCCGGGGACAACGCATTTCGGGACGCGGCCGTGCGGTGCTGGCAGTTCATCAAGGACAAGGTCGTAGACCTCAAGCACGGCGAGTGGTTCTGGTGCGTGAGGTCCGATGGGACGCCCGACCCGGCCCAACCCAAGGTCTCGGCCTGGAAGGGCCCATACCACAACGGCCGTTGCTGCTTGGAGATCATCAGGCGAATTCACAATAGTAAATCGTAAATAGTAAATCCCAAGGGGAATTGAGGATGACACACGAGCAGTTCAATGGACGATTGCGACAGTTGCTTTCAGAATACGAGGCTCTTATCAGTCGGCCCAACCGTATTGCCGAGGGCGGCAATGGCGTGTTCGACCGGTACAAGCACCCTGTACTCACGGCGGAACATACACCGGTCTTCTGGCGACACGATCTGAACCACGCGACGAATCCGCACCTGATGGAACGGCTCGGCATCAACGCCGCCTTCAACCCTGGGGCCATCGAGCTGGACGGCAAGTTCCTGATGGTTGCTCGCGTCGAGGGCGTGGACCGCAAGAGTTTCTTCGCCGTGGCGGAAAGTCCCAGCGGCATCGACCGGTTTCGATTCTGGGACTACCCGGTGGTGATGCCCCAGACGGGCGATCCGGATATCAACGTGTACGACATGCGTCTGGTCCGCCACGAAGACGGCTGGATCTACGGCCTGTTCTGCACGGAGCGCAAAGACCCCACGGTCCCGCGAGGCGATCTCTCGTCCGCCATCGCCCAATGCGGCATCGCTCGCACAAAGGACCTCAGGACCTGGCAGCGGCTCGATGACCTCAAGACCCGTTCTCCCCAGCAGCGAAACGTCGTGCTGCACCCCGAGTTCATCCACGGCAAATACGCGTTCTATACCCGTCCCCAGGACGGCTTCATTGAGGCCGGTTCCGGCGGCGGGATCGGCTGGGCCCTCGCCGATAGCATCGAGCACGCCGCCCTCGGACAGGAGAAGATCGTCCAGGACCGTAAGTACCACACGATCAACGAGGTGAAGAACGGCCTGGGCCCGGCGCCGATCAAGACCGCCGAGGGCTGGCTGCACCTCGCTCACGGCGTGCGGAACACAGCAGCGGGTCTGCGCTATGTGCTGTACGCCTTCATGACCAGCCTCGAAGACCCGAGCCAACTCACCCACGAGCCCGGCGGCTACCTGCTCGCCCCGCAGGGCGAAGAACGAGTGGGCGATGTGTCCAATGTTACATTCTCGAACGGCTGGATCGCCCGGCCCAACGGGCAAATCTTCCTGTACTACGCTTCCAGCGACACCCGCTGCCACGTAGCTACGACGACGGTGGAGAAACTGGTCGATTACTGCATGCACACGCCGGCGGACCCGCTGCGTTCGGCGGCCTGTGTCCAGCAGCGGATCGAGCTGATCAAACGGAATCTGGAGATCATGCCGAGACCGTAAGGCGTATATCCGAACTTCCGTTTCATACGGATTCGGAGAAACTCCTGCGATACGATTGTCATCCTGAACGGAGCGTAGCGGAGTGAAGGATCTGGCTGAGGATATGAGAGAACTCTCATTCGCGGTCAGATCCTTCGCTGCTGCTCAGGATGACAAGGGCCTTGTCGCACGCCCCTTTCGTGTCCCACCACGACGGCAACCCCGCACGCGCCTCAACCCCGCGTCTTGAGTCGAAGCACTGTTACCGAATAGGCCGGGAACGTGTATTCAAATGACGTGCCGACGCCCCTCAG
This sequence comes from Phycisphaerales bacterium UBA2218, assembly GCA_002327785.1. GTDB lineage: Bacteria > Planctomycetota > Phycisphaerae > Sedimentisphaerales > Anaerobacaceae > PLanc-01. Next base: position 3,484 of record DCUI01000263.1, on the reverse strand, counting down.
CGGACTCGTGACCGGGGCCACTTTCTTCGGCTCGGCGAGTGAGTTCTCGTCGGTGAGCTTCTCGGCGGCAAGGATGATCTGCGTGCCTCGGCGTGCGACTCGTCGGACGCCTTCGATTTTCACTTGGGATGTTGCCGGTTGCGGCGCGCTGTTGACCACTTTCAGGATGATTTCGTTTGACTTCTCATCCCGGCTGGACGTCACGTACAGGCCTGGTTGTTTGCTCGTTGGTGGCTCCTGGCCGGTGATTTCGACAGGCAGCAGGACGTCGCCGCGGTTGAGGCTGAACAACTGCTGAACGTAGTAATTGGCCGTGCCGTAGGACTGGAGGTTGTCGAACCAGATCAAGTCCGGCGTCCACTGCCAGCGGTTCTCATGGCCGAACAGCGGGGCGTAGCAGCTCATCATGACCAGGTCCGCGTTGCGCTCCAGCCCGGTCATGAACGCCGCTTCGGCCAGGGCGCACTTCCAGTTGTTGCGATTGTCGGGACTGGCGACGCCCACGCTCTGGGCCGCATACTCACCCACGAACACCTTCGATCCGCTTCGCTCATAATTGTTGTAATGGCCCGCACTGTCCAGGAACCAATCGGGGTTGCGATAGAAGTGCTCGTCGATGATGTCGGCTTTGAGTTCCTTCAGCTTCTTCTGAAGGAATTCGACTTCCTTGGGTCCGTTCGGGAAGATCTGGGGGTCGGAGCCGGTGGCGCCGATCAACTGCACCTCGGGGTACTTGTCCTTCAGGGCCTTGACGAAGGGGACGTACCGCTCGATGTATTGGGGGCCCCATTGCTCGTTGCCGACGCCGAGGTACTTGACGTTGAATGGCTTGGGGTGGCCCATCTCGGCCCGCTTGGCGCCCCAGGCGCTGGTGGCGAGACCGTTGGCGAACTCGATCAGGTCCAGCGCATCCTGGATGTACGGCTGGAGTTGATCGAGCGGAGCGAGCTCGGCCGAGTTGAATTGGCAGGCCATGCCGCAGTTGAGGATGGGCATGGGCTCGGCACCGATATCCTCGCAGAGCAGGAAGTACTCGTAGAAGCCCAGGCCGAAGGTCTGGAAATAGTCGGGAGCAGGGCGGTGCTTGAACTCGTCGTTCCAGCGGTTGATGATCAGCCTGCGTTCTTCGGGCTTGCCGATTGTGTTCTTCCACTGGTACCGCGTGCTGAGGTAGCGGCCCTCGACGATGCAGCCGCCGGGGAAACGCAGGAACCCGGGCTTGAGGTCCGCCAGCCATTGCACAAGGTCGGCCCGCAGGCCATTGGGACGGTCCTTCCACGTCTTCTTCGGGAACAGCGACACCATGTCGAGGTCCACCGTGCCGGCGCCGTCGAGCAGGACGCGCAGGCGGGCGCGCGGCTCCGTCGCGGCGGCGCGGAGCGTCGTCGACCTGCGGGACCAGTTCGTCTCGAAGCCCTTGAGCGTCGCGCGGGCCAGGATCTGCTCGCTCAGTCCGATCAGCTCCACCCGCAGGGGGATTCTGCCCTCGACGTCGCGACCGAAGGCGGAGAACACGTACTCCGCGCGCCTCTGGACGCCGATGCCGGCAAATCCGTCGTTCATCAGACCATAGGAGGCGTCGTTGGTCTTGATGCGGACATAGCGAGGGGTCGCGGCGGTGAGCGGACTCTGGTCCAGGATCTCGACCGAGCCGAAAGCGGCGCCCTGTTTGACGGGAGTCCAGGCCATCAAGGCGTTGGGGAACTCGAACGCCCGGTTCTTGACCAGTTCGGCGTACAGACCGCCGTCGGCGCCGAAGTTGATGTCCTCAAAGAAGATGCCCCACATAGTGGGACTGATCGCAGCCCCCGGCCGGTCCGCCCGTACCACCAACTGGACGGTGCTCTCCTGGCCCAGACCCGTCGAGCAGACGACGATACTCAAGATGGCGATAACGCAGACGTGCAGCATTCCTCGGTTCATGGCGTTCTCCTAAGCCGACATTTCCCGTGTGACCTCTACGACATCTATACCATACTTCGCACCGGGAATCCAGGCGTCAATTGTTTCAGATTGGGTTCGTTTCGCACGACGGCTGCGGGCGGAATGTTGGAATGTTGGGCCTCTCCGGCAGCCGCCGGGTTCGTAGTGACGCCGTCAGGCGTTTCCGTGGCACGGGCATCCTGCCCGTGATTCCCGCCCGCCGGCGGCAGGTTCGTAGTGACGCCGTAAGGCGTTATCTTCGCGTTCGCCCCTTCCTCCGGCGCCGCGTTTGCGCGGAACGAACCCAATTCCGCCGGTGCTGCGAGCTCTGGGTGTGCCGCAACACCGCTTTCCGAACGGGAGAAGGGGTATGAGAAGCGGTCCACGCCGGTGCGTGGCACGGACAAACTCGTTTGTCCGTGCCGGCTCGGAGGCGATTCCTGTATCGGAGAAGACACGCTCACGCTTCGCTTGGGCTTGGCATCCGCGCCAAACGAACCCAATTCCGCCTTCGTTACGGACTCCTCACCCGTCGCAAGGTCCCCCTCCGAACGCGAGACCTCTTCCGGCCCGGCCGCCGCCGTGCGTGCTTGCCGCTCCCGGCGCAGTTCGGCCATCGTCCGGTACAGACTGCTCTCGATCCGCCGTTCATACATCAGCAGCCGGTCCAGCACCCTCGCCCCGCCGAAGTCCTCTACGACCACCTGGCCCAACGCGGCGTCCTCGTCGATCACGCCGCAAATGCCCCGATCCCACTCGCTCCCCTTGACCTGCTTCCACTCTTCGTGCCGGGCATCCAGCAGCTCCGTCGGCTCCCCGTCGTCCAGCGCCGCAAAGGCCGCGTTCTGGAGCCGTTCNNCGCCAGGAGAGCCCGACGACCCGCTCCGCGAGCATCGCCTCCACCACCCCGACCGGCGCCAGTTCCTGGAGCATCCCCTCCCGGTAGATCTCGAATTCCTCCGGATCTTCCCCTTGAATGACCGCCTCCCGCGCCAGCAGTCCATGCTTGAGCGCATTCTGGGAGGCCCGTTCCTTGCCTTCCGGCGTGCGTGGCCCCGTCGACTTCTGAGCGTTCAAACGATTGGCCTGGATCTGTGCAACGGTCGTCATGCTGAGCCCTCCCAATCTACAGTTTTCGCTTCACGATTCACGTTCTGACGTTTCACGCTTCACCGCCCGAACCGGGCGACACGGATGAATATTATATTATAATCCGCACGCGATTTCAACAAAAATATAACGAACACTAAGCATATTTTCTCACTCTTAAACCCAGGTCCCACTGGGATTAGCAAAACACCCGGAAAGAATCCTCACCACAGAGGCACGGAGACCACGGAGAAGAACGAACGGAATCCGAGGATCACTTCGCCTTGGGGGTTTTCGCCACAGAGAGCACCGAGGACACAGAGATAGGGCGACAGCGGTAGGGTGGACTCCGTCCACCGTCTTTCTATGCGAGGGACCCAAAGAGATGAAACCGCGAAATACGCGAAATATGCGAAAGGAGTCCCCGCGTCCCCTTCTTCTTTCGCGTCGTTCGGTGCGTCAGTGAAACTAT
>DCUI01000018.1 GCA_002327785.1 Phycisphaerales bacterium UBA2218 | reverse complement strand
TTTACACAAAAAACTTGACACCGCCTCAAAACGGTCAAGGATACCTTAATGTACGTTTTCATCCCGGCATTTACAGCCGATCATCCATGAGCAAACCAGAGAGAACGATTGTTCGATCTTTTCGTATGAGGGTTGTATCGTCATCTTTGTAAATCATTGTATTCAGATTTGTCCAGCCGGGAATGGCCGCTGGATAGACTAGGCCGGGACGTTTCAGAATATTCGAAATATTTTGCTTGACAAAGACAATCTTTCCGCATATGGTTCTCCATCATCTGATTGAACTTTGGAGTGGAACCATACGATGGTTTCTGCCTTAGAAAAGGCCCGCAGGGATCCGGAATCGATAAAGGCAAAAATTCTGGCGGCGGCCCGCCGAATCTTTGGGGTGTACGGATATCACGGGGCAACCATCAAAATGGTTGCCCAGGAGTTGGGAATCGACATTTCGACCCTCCATTATCACTGGGGTGATAAAAGGGATCTTTACGAAGCTGTCGTTCTCGATATCAACGAAGATCTCAGTCAGAAACTTGTCGGCGTAGAGAAGGTGATCCATGGTCTGCCGTTACGGGACCGCCTGACAATTGCCATCGATGATATGACCGACTATCTTTTTGACCATCCGGAAATCTCCAACCTCATTCTCTCACGCTATTTCAGCAAAACACGGGAGGACGCTGGGCTCGATTTCAAGGTACCCGAATTTACCGTCGATATCGCCCGTTCAATGGGCTTGGCAAAAGATAGAAAGAATGTCTCCCCGCACGTCATGCTGATGCTCTTGGCGCTCATGAACGCCATCCACTGCTTCATCTCCGGGGAAAATTTCTTTCGTCCGATCGTGGTCTTGAACAAAGAAACCTATAAGACTCAGGTCAAACAAGCGTTGAAGTTCATGCATATACCTGCCTTTACGCAAGACGCTAATCCGACGTATACATAAAAAATCGTGCCGATTCTCGAAATCGGCACGATTCTGAAACAGGGTCCTGACTTTATTATCTTTTAACACGCATTATCGAAAGGAAGGGAGGAACGAGATGGTGGCAAAGAACAAAATCCGTTTTGATGGTCGTGTGGCCATCGTGACCGGAGCCGGCGGAGGCCTGGGTCGGGTGTACGCCCTGGAACTGGGCAAGCGCGGTGCGAAGGTCGTCGTCAACGACTTCGGCGGTGCCCGGGACGGCTCCGGGACCGGCGCGGCCGGTCCCGCGGACAAGGTCGTTGATGAGATCAAGGCCGCTGGAGGCGAGGCCGTGGCGAACTACGACAACGTCGCAACGCCCGAGGGCGGCGCGGGCATCACGAAAACCGCCGTGGATGCCTTCGGCAAGGTGGACATCCTCATCAACAACGCCGGCATCCTCCGCGACAAGGGCCTTCTGAAGATGGAGCCCGAAAACTGGCAGGCGGTCCTCGACGTCCACCTGACCGGGGCCTACAACGTCACGAAGCCGGCCTTCCAAGTCATGCGGGACAACGGCTTCGGCCGGATCATCATGACGACCTCGGCGGCGGGCCTGTACGGCAACTTCGGCCAGACGAACTACAGCTCGGCGAAGCTGGGTCTCGTCGGGTTCATGAACACCCTCAAGCTCGAAGGCGGCAAATACAACATCAAGGTGAACACCGTGGCGCCGATCGCGGCCTCCCGCCTGACCGAAGACGTCCTGCCGCCCGACCTGCTGGGGAAAATGAAACCGGAATACGTCTCGCCGATCGTCCTTTACCTCTGCTCGGAAGAATGCCAGGAGACGGGCAAGATATACAATGCCGGCGCGGGCTTCTACAACCGGGCCGCCATCATGACGAGCCCCGGTGTCGTGGTGGGCGACGGCAAGAAGATCACCTCCGTCGAAGACGTTTCGGTCGCCTGGCCGAACATCATGGATCTGAAGGGCGCCAAGGAATACGCGCAGCTCAATGACCTCGTCCTGGGCGACCTGCTCTCCGCCCTCGAAGGCAAGAAGGCGCCAGCCGCGGGTGGCGGCGGCTTCACGTCGGTCAAAGAAGTCTTCGATAAAATGCCCTCCGCCTTCCAGGCCGGCGCCGCCTCGGGCGTGGATGTGGTGTTCCAGTACTGCGTCGCCGGCGAAGGCGACTGGTATGCCGAGATCAAGGGCGGGGCCTGCACGGTCGCCGCGGGCGTTCATGCCAAACCGATCTGTACGCTGAAGATCGCGGCGGCCGACTATCTGGATCTGATGAACGGGAAGATGAACGCCATGAAGGCCTATACCTCCGGAAAGCTGAAGATCGAGGGCGACCTGATGAAATCCCAGCTTCTGGAAAAACTCTTCAAGTTCTGAGGGTGAGCCGCTTGACGGAGGTGCGATTCTCAAACATCTGAATGCAAACTACGCAATGAATGAGGAGGTAAGAACATGATCGGAATCACTTCATACGGCGCCTACATTCCCCGCCTGAGATTGGACAGGATGGCGATTTTCCAGGCCATGGGCTGGTTCGCCCCGGCGATCATCAGCGTGGCCCAGGGCGAACGTTCCATGTGCAACCATGACGAAGACAGCCTGACGATGGCGGTGGCCGCGGCCCAGGACTGTTTGATCGGTTTGGACAAGAAAAAGATCGATGCGGGCTACCTGTGCTCCACCACCCTGCCCTTCGCCGATCGTCTGAACGCCGGTATCCTGGCCACGGCCCTGAACCTGCGCAGCGACATCAACACGGCGGATTTCACGGCTTCCCAGCGCGCGGGCACCACCGGCCTGCTGACCGCCCTGGATGTGGTCAAATCGGGGAGCAGGAAGAACATCCTCGTGACGGCGTCGGACCAGCGCATGACGCGTCCGGCCAACTTCTACGAGATGTGGTTCGGCGACGGCGCGGCCGCCCTGGCCGTCGGCGACAAGGACGTGGTGGCGGAATTCCTCGGATCCTACAGTCTCACCTACGACTTCGCAGACCATTTCCGTGGGTCCTGGTGTAAGTTCGACTACACGTGGGAAGAGCGGTGGCTCCGGGAAGAGGGTTACTCCAAGTTCATCCCCGAGGCCGTCAATGGTCTGTTCAAGAAGCTCAAGATCACCATGGACGACGTCCAGAAATTCGTCTTCCCCTGCATCTTCAAGGCCGAGCACCGCAGCATCGCAAAGAAGCTGGGCGCCACGGGCGACAAGCTCGTCGACACGATGCACGAGGTTTGCGGTGAGACCGGCGTGGCCCATCCCCTCCTGATGCTGGTCTCCGCCCTCGAGACGGCCAAGCCCGGCGACGGGATCCTCTTGGCCGGCTTCGGCCAGGGCTGCGACGCCCTCTACTTCAAGGTCACGGAAAACATCGCGAAGCTCGCCGAACGTCTGGGCGTCAAGGGCACGCTCGCAAAGAAGAAGAGCACGGACAACTACATGAAGTTCCTGAAGTTCCGTGAACTGATCGAGCCGGAGATGGGCATCCGGAACGAGGGCCCGATCCAGACGGCCATGACGGCCCTGTGGCGGCGACATAAGATGATCCTCGGCATGGTCGGCGGGAAGTGCACCGCCTGCGGGACGGCGCAGTTTCCGCCGGTGGACGTCTGCGTCAACCCGGAGTGCGGGCATATCGGAGCCCAGGACGAGTATGAGTTTGCCCAGGTCCCGGCCCGCATCCGGAGCTTCACGGGGGACCTGCTCGCCGTATCGGTCGATCCCCCGGCGATCTACGGGATGGTGCAGTTCGAGGGCGGCGGGCGCATGATGGCCGATTTCACCGACTGCGAACTGGNNGTCGGCATGCCGGTCACCCTGTCCTTCCGGAAGCGGGTGAAGGACGTGAATCGCGGCTTTACCCAGTATTTCTGGAAGGCCGTTCCGAAGACCGACTGGATCCCCGAGATCCGCTTCGACGGCCGCGTGGCGATCGTGACGGGCGCGGGCGCGGGCCTGGGTCGGGCGTACGCCCTGGAGCTGGGCAA
>DCUI01000308.1 GCA_002327785.1 Phycisphaerales bacterium UBA2218 | reverse complement strand
ACGAATCTTTTCAACGAGGCAAATTTTCTTTGCGGCCACTTGTCGTCCGGAGCAAAGCGAAGGACCTGAGAACCGAATGAGAGATTCCGTTCGTATCCGGAAGGAGCCCCTTGCTCCCAGCCCGGATGCTTCGCTTCGCTCAGCATGACAGACCAAAACGACAACGTCACAGTCCGCTCTTGACGCTTGCGGGCAACGGAGGTATGGTGTCCCTCGGTGCGGATGTCCCCGGCGAAGTCGGTGAGCTTCGTTTCGGCGGGCGCACCGTGCGGCATCGCAATGCGACGATGGAATGAGAGGTCTGCGTATGGCAAGAGCACGCAAGAGCTGGCGTCAGAAGCTGGAGAATCCGCCAGCCGGGTTGCCCAAGGTGTGCGAGGTCCCGGACAAATGGGTCAAGATGATGGGCGGCCGACAGATCCTGGTGCCCACGCCCCTGATGGTCGATGAGCACATCCGGACGGTCCCCGAGCACAGGCTCGTCACCGTCGGCCGGATTCGCCGGAGCCTGGCCGAGCCGTTCAAGGCCGACTCGACCTGCCCGATGACCATGGGCATCTTCCTGCGCATCATCTCGGAGGCCGCCGAGGAGGACCGCCAAGCCGGCAGAGAGCCTATCACCCCCTACTGGCGGGTAGTCAAAAATGACGGCAGCCTAAACCCGAAGTTCCCCGGCGGGGTCGAGGGCCACAGCGAAAAGCTCCGAGAAGAGGGCCACAAGATCATTCCGGGCGTCGGCAAGAAGCCCCCCAAGGTGGCTGATTTTGAGGAATCGCTGACATAGACAGGGAGGTGATTCATGCGCGGATCTGGCCGCACGGCAACCAAGGCAGGGACCTGTGCACCGCAGGCATTCAGTACACCGAAGCCCTGGACGAACTGCTGGATGTGACGATCAGGACCATGATCGACTACGACAGCGATGAATTGCTCCGTCAACGCAAATTCGCCGATCCGAACGATCTGCGCAGGTTCCTCGACGAGCGAGACAAGGCGCTGATCGAGCAGGTGAAGACCTTGGAAGCGTTTCGAAACCATGGCCGGCGGCTCAGGGCCTATTTCGTCGGTCTTCAGGCGCTCGCCGACGCGAAGGTCCAGGAGAGCGCCGCCGCAGCCGTCGAAGACCTGAGCGGCAGCGTCACCGCAGCCAATGCGAGCCTGGCAAGATCAAACCACTTGGACCTCAACGAGCAAGAACGGGCCTATCTCTCGAAGCTCGGCGGATTGGTGGCGAAGGGGGTGCACGCCGAGGCGGTGCGAAAAGCCCTCGTGCGGGATGCGGCGGTCATCGCCGAGCAATTGATCCTCCACGAGAAGCTTCTGGAGAGACTCCGGGGCATCCTGGAGGACCGCTATGCCGGCCAGATGGATGTCGTCCGGAATCAGAAGATCCGCAAACCCTATGTCAACGCCGCCGAATCGCTGGGCGACGAGTGGAAGGCGGATCGCGCGCAGTGGATTCGGTCGAGCTTTTGTCTGGATGAGCTGACGAAGGCCGGCGAGGCGATCCGTCAGATGCGATTCATCTGGGCGGGCATCTTGCAGGGAGAGCAAAACGTCGAATCCGTGCAACTGGCCCTGAATGACATCTACGCCTTTACGCAGGCCGTTTATACGCTGCACGAGGCAGACAAAGAGAAGGAAGACTGACATGGGCAAGGCCAGACGCCGCAAGAAGATCGACCTGACGCAACTGACGGACGCCATCGCGATGATTGAAGTTGCCTCAACCGCCATGAAGACCGTCACCGAGATCGTTTCGCTGCTCGCATGAATTGGCAAAAACGGCCAAGCAGGCCGGTCTGTCCCTCCGTATAATCACGGCTGAATTATGATCCAGCGTGGACCTGTGTGGGCCTATGAAGAAATCGACGCAACAACTGTACACCGAACGAATCCTGCGCGTTCTGGTATTCATTCAAAGGAACCTGGACGATGAGCTGTTGCCGGAGGAGTACGCGAGAGTCGATCTCATCGGCCTGAACGTGAAGGCGGACAATGCTCCCGCTCTGGCCTGCTACAGCCGGCTGGGCTTCGAGATCGTTGCACCCTACGCCGAATTCACAATCGAGAAGGTGTAGCACACTCGCGGACCGCTACAGCTTCCTTGCCCGGACGAGCGAGTTCATGCCCCCATCCCGATAGAGCAGTTCAATCTCGGCGAAACCGGCGGATTTGAGATCCTCACGGAATTCCTCGAGTGTGAACGTGCCGCCGGCCTCGGTGCCGACGAGCATGTTGACGGCGAACAGGGCCCCGGCGGGCGGCTCCGTCCGGGAAGCATCCATCACGATGTCCCGGATCACGAGAATCCCTCGCGGCGTCAGGGCGGCGTGGATCTTGGCATAAAGGGCGCGGTTCTGCTCGCGGGAGTTTTGGTGGGCGATGGCGCTGAGCCAGGCGAAGTCGGCCCCACCCGGCATCGGGTCGATGTTGTAGTCCCCCGCCACGAGAGTCACACGGTCGGCAACACCCGCACGGGTGAGTCGTTCCCGTGTCAACGACACGACGTGGGGCAGGTCGAACAACACCGCGGTTGCATCGGGCACGGCCAGTAGAAACGCGATGGTCCAGGTACCCGAGGCACCGCCGATATCCAGTATCCGCTGGAAGCGAAGGGGCATCAGTCGCCCAACGACCTGCGGCGCAACGGCCTCGGAGAAGTTGTTCATCGCGCCGATGAAGGATTCGCAATCGCCGATCTCGCCCCGGATACTTGGCGACCTCTGGGCCGGCGACCCGGCCTGCACAACACGGGCAAGCTGCACCCACCGGCGCAGGCAATTGGCCTGGTGGCGAACCCCAGCCAGGATATTCCTGGGGGAGTGTTCCGTCAGCAGTTCTGCAACATCCGGAGGGACCGCATAGCCGTCGCCCTGCTTCGTCAGCAGATCGAGGGCGGCCAGGGCGTCAAGAAGGACGGCGGTCGCGCGCGGATCGGCCCCGATCCTGCGGGCGACGACACCAGCCGTGGCCGCCGTATCCCCCAGGGCAGTGAACACGTCAAGGTCGGCGGCAGCAGTGACGACACACGCGGCCTGGAACCCTCGCACCATCTCCAGCAACCCGTCCGCAGTCCATGTCCCGGCCATCGGCAGATATCCCTCTCAGTGACCTCGGATCATTGCCCGTCAATCGAGCGGCTGGAGATAGATATTGCGGAACTCGATGGGACTGCCCTCGCTCTGGAGGCAGATCCAGCCGGAGGTGACCGAGGCCCCGGTCCCCTCATTCTGCAGGGTCCCGTTCACGAGGCAGCGAATGGAATCGCCCTTGCAGTAGATGTCGTAGCTGTTCCACTGGCCGGCGGGAAGCTCGCTCGTCGGCAGCTTCTTCTCGATGACCACGAATTGCCTGGCCGAGTTCTTGCGATCCACGCCGTCCACGGCGATGCCGGTGCCATTGATAAGGACGAGATCGCCGGCGCTGCCGGCCTTGAGCTGGCACTCGATGCAGGCGGGCCAGACCGTATCGGCGCCGCCGGCATGCAGCAGCACCCCGCTATTGGTCGGCGTCTCGGGCCAGCGCCACTCAAGATGAAGGTGATAGTTGCTGTAGCTGTCCTTGGTGCGGATGTAACCGTTGGGTTTGCCGGTGCAGCAGAGCGTATCGCCGCGGACCCGCCACACGTTGTTGACATCCGCAGCGGGATCGGCGACCACCCGCGTCCAGCCGGTGAAGTCCCGGCCATTCCACAGCATCGTTTTCTTGCCCGCCGACCTGCCTCCCAGCGTGTTGTGACAACCCGCAAGAACCGCCAGAGAAATCAACACCACAATCCACGACCCGGCTTTGCCTGTCGTCCGCACCATGATCCTGCCCTCACTAACGAAAACGGCCGTCTTTCCACGAGATCCCTTCTATGGAACCGATGCCATCTCGCGGTTATCCATTATCCGTTCTAATTACTGCATACGCGTCGCTCCCGTCAACGGGAAAACGACCGGACGGACGGGAAAGCTATCGAGGCGGCTCCTCCCGCAGGTGCTGCTGGGCCCAGACCGACAGCCCTGAACCCGCCAGCAGCACGCCGCCGAAGAGCAATTGGATGCCGTTGAGCCGTTCGTGGAAGATGACGCCGGACAGGCTGAAGACGACGAACGGCTGGGCGAGGATCACCAGCATGGGGATTGTCGCACCAATGCGCCTGATGGCTGTGTAGAAGAAAACGTGACCCAGTGCGATGGCCGTAACGGCCGAAATCAGCACGACGGCCCAGTCTCGCACATCGAGCGCCAGCACCTGCGACGGCTTCCCAAACAGAAACGCACATGCCGACAGTCCGACTGCCGCGTAAATGCTCATCACGGAAAAGCTCGCTCGCGGGTCGATGTCCTGGAAGGCGATTCGCACCGAGATCGTGTACACACCCCACATGAACGCTTGCGTCAGGGCGATGACGATCCCGGCGAGGGCGCCCGTGGCCGCGAAATCATCCTTGAAGGCGATCACGCCGACCATTCCCCCCAAGGACAACGACAGACCCAACCAGAAACGAGTGCTGCGGACCAGCGGCCTTTCCTCGCGAAAGACGATCAACGAGAAGCCCGCGACCCACAGGATGGAGGTCTTGGACAACAGGGTCATGAACGCCGGACCGATATAGTAGAACCCCGCCGCCCAGAGACTTTGCATCGCGATGTTCGCGACCGAGGGCAAAAGCGCCCTCCGCCAGGTCCTTGCGGCGAAGGTGCCTTGGACCGTCGAGTGCAGCAGGAACGGCAGCCAGAACAGGCCCGCCACAGAGTACCGCAGGGCATTCTGCGTCCAGGAATCCATGTGGCCCGTGAGGTACTTGATGAAAAGCGGCCCGAGCGACCAGCAGACAAGCGCGCCGAGACTCGCTGCCGTAGCGACCATGTCCGTCCGGCCGATCCTCGCCGAGTGGCTCATGTCAACATCTCGACAACGATCCGGGCAGTTTGTTCACTCGCATTCTTGCGTGTCAGCGGCTCGACCACATCGATCAACTCGTTGCTGACCTGTGCCAGGACTATGGGATCCTGCAGATACGCATCGACTCGTTGGACGATTGGCTCGACGGATGTGAAGTACGGTATGAACTCCGGCACGAGCGCACGGTCGGCCAGGAGATTCACCAGCGTGAAGAACTTCGGGTGGACCAGCCATCGCCCGACCAGATGCCACAGGAAGCGGTTCGTTCGGTACATGATGACCATGGGGCAGCCCGAGGCGGCGACCTCCAGCGTTGCACTGCCGCTGGCCACAATCGAGAAATCCACGCGGTGCGCGGTATCACGAACCGTATCGACCGAGTACTCGCAGGCGAAGCCGGGGATTTGCGTCTGTTCCAGCAGCCGTCGTCGCTCGTCACTGGCCGCAACCGTGGTGAAGCTCGCGTCCGAGTGTCTCTGTTTCAGTTGCACCGCGATCTGCTGCATGGGCTTCCACAGCGACTTGATTTCCGCCAGCCGGGAACCTGGCATCAGGGCGATCTTCGCACGGTCCGGCCCAAAGCCGGAGTACCTCTTGCGAAAGCCCATCAAATCGCTCGGCAACCCGTCCAGCAGCGGATTGCCGACAAACGTCGTGTCCACCCCTCGCTGCCCGAACCAATCCTCCTCGAAGGGCAGGATACAGCACAGCTTGTCGCAGAGCCGTCGGAGCTTGCGAATCCGCCACCCGCCCCAGGCCCAGAGCTGCGGGGCGACGTAGAACAGGGTCTTGACGCCGGCTTGTCGGGCAGCCTTCGCCACGTGAAAATTGAACGACGGCGAGTCGCACACGATCATCAGATCAACCGGATGTTCCCGCAGATACCGCCGGACCCGCCGCACGAGCTTGTAGTAGTGCCCCACGTGGGCGATGGCGTTGTAGGTCATCACCGCCCTGCCGACGGTGCTCTCGATCAGCTCACAGCCGGCGGCCGCCATCTTTGGTCCGCCGATCCCCACGAACTCGATCCCCGCCCCGCTTTTCGCCAGCGCAGAGATCAACCTCGCACTGTGCACATCCGCACTGGGATCGTTCACACTGACGAATACGCGTTTGTTCTTCACATCTGCCATAACCATGAAACGCCAAATTTTACCACCAACAGACCCAGACTTCAACCAACAAGACAAAGCAATCCGCAACGTCTTGACGAGACTCTGTCATCCTTCGCTTCGCTCAGCATGACAATCTGGGACGGTCTTGCCGGAAAGCCTGGTCATACCCGGCCCCCAAAACGAGCCAAGGAAACCTCTTGATTTCTTTCTGAACAATATGTAACTACGTGAGTATATTATCACATAGTTGGAGTTGTACGATGATCGACAGGACAAAAGCTCTGCTGTATGAACGACAGGCGGAGATCGCCAAGGCGGTGGCACATCCACTTCGGATCGCGGTTCTTGACTTTCTCAAGGACGGCGAGAAATGCGTCTGCGACATCGCCGAGCAGATCGGGTCGGAGCGGTCGAACGTCTCTCGGCATTTGACGCTGATGGTCCGCGCCGGGGTGCTGAGCTGCCGCAAGGACGGACTCAAGGTTTTCTACACGCTCAAGACACCCTGCGTGGCCGACTTTCTTGGCTGTGTCTGCCGCGTGCTCAAGCAGCAGGCCAAGGACAACGAGAAGCTACTGGCGGCGCTGTGACGGAGATTGTGAATGGATTTCAAGAGTGAATGGAAGAAGCTCCTTCTGATTGTCGCCGCATTTCTGGCGTTCTTCTATCTGCCCGTGGGCAGACCGCGATTTGACAGCGCCGTGATGGAGTCGCTGCAACTGGTCCGGTGGTATGCGCGAGAGCATGTGCTGCTGTGCCTAATCCCCGCGTTCTTTATCGCCGGGGCCATTTCGGTGTTCGTCAGCCAGGCATCCGTGATGAAGTACCTCGGCGCCAAGGCCAATAAGTTCCTCGCCTATGGAGTGGCGTCGGTTTCGGGCAGCGTTCTGGCTGTGTGCTCGTGCACCGTGCTGCCTCTGTTTGCGGGAATCTACCGAATGGGCGCGGGTCTCGGGCCCGCCACCGCATTTCTGTATTCCGGTCCCGCAATCAACGTCCTGGCCATCATCCTGACGGCCCGCATCCTCGGCCTGGAACTCGGCATCGCCCGTGCAGTCGGAGCGGTCGTCTTCAGCGTGGTCATCGGCCTGCTGATGCACCTGATCTATCGCAGGGAGGAGACGGCAAAGACTGCAATCCAAACCGCCATGCCTGAGCCCGTGGCAGCACGGCCGCTGTGGAAACACGGCCTGTACTTCGCCTCCATGGTGGGGATCCTGGTCTTTGCCAACTGGGCCCGCAGCGGAGACACGCGAGCGCTGTTCCTGTGCTGTCCCGGGGGGCTGGAGACATACGCCGTGGAGGGAAGGATCGTCGAGAGGACGGATCAAGCCGTGACAATCGTGAACACCGGTGGCGAAATGCAAACGATGCCGGTTGCACTCCTCCAGGGCGTCGAAACGATTGAGAGAAGCCGTCTCAACGAGCTGATCTACCGCCTCCGCTGGGCCATTGTGCTGGCCCTGCTGGCCGCGTTCGTGTTCATGGTCGGCCGGTGGTTCAACCGGGGCGAACTGGCCGAGTGGGTCGGGGCGACCTGGGGGTTTGCGAAGCAGATTCTCCCTCTGCTGCTTCTGGGCGTCCTGGCAGCCGGTTTCCTGCTCGGCCGGCCGGGACCGAACCATGAGGGAGTCATCCCGGCCGAATGGATCAACGCGGCGGTCGGTGGCAACTCGCTCCGGGCGAACCTGCTCGCCTCGGTCGCCGGCGCGTTCATGTACTTCGCGACACTGACGGAAGTGCCCATCCTGCAAGGACTGATGGGCTCCGGGATGGGCAAGGGCCCGGCGTTGGCCCTGCTGCTGGCCGGCCCGGCGCTATCCTTGCCCAGCATGCTCGTGATCCGTTCGGTCATGGGGACTCGAAAAACCGCAGTCTTTGTCATGCTGGTGGTCGGTATGGCCACGATCAGCGGAATGGTTTTTGGAACTTTGTTCTGACCTCCGGGAGACACACGTATGAAAAAACTGCATATCCTCGGCACCGGATGCCCCAAGTGTAAAAAGCTGGCGGAAAACACCGAAGCGGCCGCCAAGGCATTGGGCATTGAGTACACTGTCGAGAAGGTTACCGACATCAACGAGATTATGAAGTTCGGNNGGCGTGATGATGACGCCGGCGCTGGCCGTGGATGGCCAGGTGAAGATCGTGGGCAAGGTGCCCTCGCCGGATGAGATCAAGAAGATGCTGGCGTGACTTGCCCCGTAGAAGACTGAGAGGATAAGATCGTGATGCTGGCGCAGTATTGTTGTAGGGAGAACAAGGGAAACTTCGCGATCCTGCTGGTTACGGCAGTCGGCATGTGGTGCATCTTCGCATGGGTCCCTTCCGTATTGAGATCGAAAGGAGACGGTATGAGTAAGGCGTTGAAGATACTGGTGGTCGCGGGTCTGATACTATCCGTGGCCGCAATCGTGCATATCAAGCAACGAGGCAAGGAAGGAGACTCCGCGGCAGGTCCGTCCACACCGGCCATGGCCGCCATGTGCCAGGCATCGGGCCTGCCTCGCCTGGTGGACCTGGGGGCAGACAAGTGCGTTCCATGCAAGATGATGGCCCCCATCCTTGAGGAATTAAAGGAACAATGCAAAGGCAGGCTGGAGGTGGTCTTCGTTGACGTGTGGAAGAATCCGAACGCCGGCAGTGAGCACGGCGTCAAACTCATTCCCACCCAGATCTTCTACGACGCTGCCGGGAAAGAGTTGTTCCGCCACGAAGGGTTCTACTCCAAGGAGGACATCCTGGCCAAGTGGAAGGAGTTCGGGGTCGATCTCTCGGACTTTGTAGGCCAGTTGCCTGCCTTCGAGCGGCTCGCTCCAGCCCAGCCCGACACTCGCCCAAAGGACGCTCTCTGCTACATGTGCGATGGGAGTATCGACGTCAAGACCCTCGTCACCGTCCAGACGGACAAAGGCCCGGTCCGGCTCTGCGGCCCTCACTGCTATTTTATCATGTACTCATGCCTGACCGAGGACAAGACCGGTTTCGAGAAGAAGGTGACCGTCACGGACTGGGCCACCGGCAGGCCGGTCGCGATCACCGAGGCCGCGTTCCTCTCCGGCGAGGGGGAAGCCACGGGCCGACCGTGGGTCAAGGCGTTCGCCGGCCGAGATGCCGCCGTCGCCGAGCGAGCCATCAGTGGCGGAAGCATTCTGGCATTGGAATCGCTCGCACAGAAAGAGATGTCGCATCGCTGCGGATTCTGCGATCGCGCGTGCTATCCCCAGGATGCCTCCGAGGTGATCGTCGAAGGCGGCGTGCGCACGTGGGGCTGCTGCTCGCACTGTGCCCTGGGCGTGGCCGCCCGGACCGGCAAAGACATCGAGGTCCGCGAGAAGGACCGTCTGACGAAACAGCCCATTGTCGTCAAGACCTTCGGAGGCAACGTCGCGTCGCTGGAGCCGGCGACTGCCGTCGCATGGTTCGGCCAAAGGCAAAAGCCCGACGGCACGTGGGCGTCCGCCGGGTGCTTCCATCAGGGCTTCTTCACCAATGCCGACAACCTCAAGAAATGGGTCGAGCAAAATCCCTACGAGACGGGCCGGCTCATCCGCATCAGCCAGGCGCTGGCCGACAAGATGAAGCTCTCACCCGAGCAGATCCAGAAAGCCTGCAAGATCGGCGAGTGCTCGCCGAAATAACCGACACAAATCCATACGCGGAGATCACGATCATGCTGAAAAGCAAGATTCTCTTGGCAGCCGTTATTCTTGTGCTTGGGGTATCGGCCCTTTCAGTCCAAGCAGCCGATGTTCCAGCCAAACCTGCTCTGGTGTGCGATGTCTATCCCGGCTTGGCCTCGAACAGTCTGACCTACGCCCGGCTGGGTGATCTGCCCTCCGGCGTGGTCCTTAAGACAGACAGTCTCACCATCAAGGACGCGGATATCTTGAGCGAAATCGCGAAGGTACCGCAGGAGATGCAGGCACAGATTAAAAAGAATGCCTTCTTCTTACTGGAGAATATGGCGACACGTCAGCTCCTGCTTTCACTGGCCAAGGCGAAGACTGCGGGGCAGACGGAGGCATCTCCGCTTGACGAGCGGGCGTTGATCCAGACGTACATCAAGGGGTTAGTCGCCAATGTGGAGGCCAGCGACGCGGAAGTGTCCAAATTCTACGAAGAGAACAAGGACGCCTGCGGCGGGGCGACGTTGGACCAAATGAAGGACCAATTGAAGCAAATGGTGCTCCAGCAGAAGCAACAGGCTCTGATCGATGAGCATGTCCGTACCATGGGCCAGCGTGTGCCCATCGAGGTTTCCGCCTCCTGGACGAAGGAACAATCCATCCTGGCCAAGGACAACCCGGTGGACAAGGCCAGGTCCAGCGGCAAGCCTTCGCTGGTCGATTTCGGGTCCACGGGCTGTCGGCCCTGCGACATGCTCGCACCGATCCTTGAGACACTGAACGTGCTGTTCGTCCACGTCGGCCAGGAGCAGATTCTCGCGGCACGGTACGGCATTCAGAGCATTCCGATGCAGTTCTTCTATGACAAGGATGGGAAAGAGGTATTCCGCCACACGGGCTTTTGGCCGCAGGTGGAAATCGAAAAGAAACTGGCGGAAATGGGGGTAACACAATAATGGAACAACTGTTCACCTCGCTGACAAAGGCCATAGAGGCCACGCCGGCGATTGCCATTTTGGCTTCGTTCGTCTGGGGTATTCTGAGCGTCCTGTTGAGCCCGTGTCACTTGGCGAGCATCCCGCTGATCGTCGGATTCATCGATCAGCAGGGGCGGATGTCCACCAAGCGGGCGCTCTTCATCTCGACATTGTTCGCAGTAGGCATCCTGGCGACCATAGGGATCATTGGAGTTGCCACGGCGGCGGCTGGCCGGATGATCGGTGACGTCGGGCGATACGGCAACTACTTCGTCGCGCTGATCTTCTTCCTCGTGGGCCTGTATCTCTTGGACATCCTGCCGATGCCCTGGTCGGGTCCGGGCCAGATCGGAATGAAGCGAAAAGGGCTCCTGGCCGCACTGATCCTGGGGCTGGTTTTCGGGATTGCCCTGGGGCCGTGCACGTTCGCCTACATGGCCCCCATGTTGGGCGTGACATTCCGAGTCGCTTCCACAAGCCTGCTCTATGGAATCATCCTGCTCGTTGCCTATGGCATCGGACACTGCTCGGTCATCGTCCTGGCGGGCACCAGCACGGAACTGGTCCAGCGCTATCTGAATTGGAGTGAGAAGTCCAAGGGCACTGGCATTGTGAAGAAGGTCTGCGGCGTCCTGGTCATCCTGGGCGGACTGTACTTGATCTACGCGGCGCCGTGATTGTGAGACACACGTCAACCCATTCGTGCAACCATTGACAAAGGAGGAAAGAACATGGATCGAAGGAAATTCCTGGCAACCACTCTGACAGCCGGTACGGCTGCGTCGATAACGTCCACGGCTGTAGCCGCCCAGGAAGATAAGACCATCCGAATCGTTGGTGTGTCATGTAGCCCACGCAAAGGCAAGACAACCGCCACGGCTATCCAGGTCGCCCTCGATGCTGCCAAGGCGGTCGATCCTCGCATCAAGACCGAGTTGATCGACCTTGGGGGGCTTCAAATCGCCGGCTCATTGGGCGGAGCGACATCGGCCGAGGCCAAGCAACCGGAAGACGACTTTGAACTGGAGGTGTTGCCGGTGTTAAAAACGCCCCGTGTGCCAGACGGCATGATCATCGGATCGACGAGCTACTTCCGCAGCATGAGCGCGCTGTGCAAAGCGTTCATCGAGCGACTACAGATCTTCCGCGAACCCAAGCTGCAACTGGCGGATATGCCGTTGGGTGCGCTCGCGACCGGCGCCTACCGCAATGGCGGCCAGGAATTGATCATCCAGGAAATCCAGACAGCCATGCTCGTTCACGAGGTGATGGTCGTCGGTGGCAAGCCACGTGCCCACCAGGGCGCCACCCTGTGGAACGCCTACAAGGATGATATCATGAAGGACGAGTTCGGGATCGAGACTGCCAAGCAACTTGGTGTCCGGGTCGCTGAAGCTGCCTTGAGATTCGCAGTCCAAGCAAGCTGAACGCGGTTGCTCAGCATCAACTAACCGCTGGTAAAGGAGAACAGAGAATGAATCGAAGGGAATTTCTGACAACGACACTCGCTGCAGGCGCAGCCACCTCAACCGTATCCGCTGCCGCAACTCAGGACGGAAAAACGGTCAAGATCATCGGCGTATCGTGCAGCCCGCGCAAGGGCAAGACCACATCGGCCGCATTAACCATCTGCCTTGAGGCCGCCAAAGCGGTCGATCCGGGCATAACCACGGAGTTGATCGAATTGGCGGGGCGCAACATCGGTGTTTACGATCCGGCCGATGCCAAGGCCAGCCAGGGCGGGTTTGCCGACCTGATTCCTGTTCTGTCGCATCCGGATGTCGCGGCGATTGTGGTTGGAACGCCGGTCTACTTCGGCAACATGAGCTCCCTATGCAAGGCGTTTCTCGATCACTGCATGGTCTTTCGTCAGCAGAGTTTTGCCCTGGCCGGGAAGGTGGGCGGCATCGTCGCAGTCGGCGCCGGCCGCAACGGCGGCCAGGAGCTGACCCTCCAGTCGGTCCAAGCGGCCCTGATGTGCCAGCAGATGATCATCGTCGGCGACGGCCGGCCCACCAGCCACTTCGGGGCCACCCTGATCAACACCAACGACGACATCAGCAAGGATGAATTCGGCATCAGCACCGCCAAGAACCTCGGCCGCCACATCGCCGAGGTCGCCCTGAAACTCGCAGCCGGGACAAAATAAACGCCCTCAGGCACAACATCCGTTCAAATCGTTCAAGCGGATGCAGGTTTGTGCCGATGAGTGGGTGGCGACTATCGATGAATCACCACACATTTGAGCGCAGACCCGCTTGAGGGAGGACAGAACGATGGCGGATTTTGGAGAGATCAAATCGGTCGACATCCGAGAACTATGGCCGAACGAGGCTCGCGATTTCACACCCTGGCTGGCCGATAATATCGACCGCTTGAGCAATGCCCTCGGGATGGACTTGGAGGTGACCGCACGCGAGGCGGCGGTTGGGGACTTCTCGCTTGACCTGCTCGCGAAAGACCTCGGTAGTGGACGACCGGTGGTCATTGAAAACCAGTTCGGCGACACCAATCATGATCACCTCGGCAAAATCATCACATATGCCGCCGGCGTCGATGCCGTCGCGGCTATCTGGCTTACCGAGTCGTTACGGGACGAACACCGCCAGGCGATCGAGTGGCTCAACCAGAGAACGGACGCGGACACCCACTTCTTCGCAGTCGCCATCGAGGTCATTCAGATCGACAGTTCGCGTCCGGCGGTGCAGTTCCGCCCTGTCGTATACCCCAATGCATGGCAGAATACCGCCAGGGAGACTGCCGAACACCCGATCTCGCCGCGGATGGAGGCCTACCAGCGATTCTTCCAAGCCGTCATCGATGAACTCCGCGAGAAACACAGATTCACACGAGCAAGGACCGTTGGGCCAAAGAGTTGGCATTTCTTCCCATCCGGCATTCAGGGGGTCAATTACGGTATCAGCTTTGCCCAAGGAGGGCATGCCAGTGCCCAACTCTATATCGACCAGGGTGACGCAGATTCCAACAAGGCGATCTTTGACTCTCTGGCCGTTCGGAAAGCGGATATCGAGGAGGAGTTCGGGGCATCACTCGAGTGGGAACGCCTGGACAATCGCCGTGCGTCACGCATCGCGGCCTATCGTGAAGGTCATATCGAGCAGCCGGAAGAGGAGCTTCGCGAAATCCGAAGCTGGATGATCGAGCGCGTTTTGCGTATCAAGCAGGTTCTCGGTCCGCGACTCGCACAACAAGAGCAGAACACCCCCGCGGGCGCGGCCTCCACATAACGGCGGCAGAGGGGACGTTGAGACCATCCGGATTCGGCGTGACCTGCTGCTTCATGGGTGAAATCACCCAATCCGTGTCCCGCACAGTGTCACCCAGAAAACACCTTGACGTTGTGATGCTATAGCGTTATACTGCTATGGTGTTATGGGTTCGGTTCCTGATTGGGAGATTTGCCTATGGCGTCGTTGAGCAAGAGAGCCACGGTGTACTTCGATCCTGCCATCCACAGGGCCCTGAAGATCAAAGCCGCAGAGACCACACGGTCCATCTCGGACATCGTCGACGACGCCCTCCGTCGCGAGTTGGCGGAAGACGAGGAGGACCTGCGCGCTTTCGAGGAACGGGCCGAGGAAAGAAGGGTCTCCTTTGACAAGGTCCTCAAGGACCTGAAGGCCCATGGCAAGATATAGGCTCGAAATCACGTCGTCGGCCGCCAAGGAGCTATCCGATATCCCCCGAAAAGATCTACGACGGATCGTGACCAGGATTCAGGCCCTTGCCGACGATCCTCGTCCCCCGGGAAGCAAGAAGCTCTGCGCACAGGAAAGATACAGAATCCGACAAGGCGACTATCGAGTCCTGTACCAGATTGAGGATGACAATCTGGTCGTCTACGTCGTCAAAATCGCCCACCGGCGAGACGTCTACCGCTGAACTGCCGCTTTCGGCTTCTTATTCTGCAGACGCCGGAACTTGGGCCTCTGGAGATCGAACATTTTCCCTGTTGACACGTATTTCGTACAGCCCTATATTTCGTTATATGGCGAAATGTGATAGGTGAGTATGCGTGAGATCCTGGAGATAGCCAAGGCGATGGCCGATGGGAATCGCCTTCGGGTTCTGATGGCGCTGACGGGCGGCGAGCTGTGCGTTTGCCAGATCGTCGAGCTGCTGGAATTGGCCCCTTCGACCGTGTCCAAGCACATGGCCATCCTGCGCCAGGCCCGGCTTGTCGAGGGGCGCAAGGATGGGCGATGGATGTACTACCGGCTGCCCGGCCGAGACTCCCCGAAGACCGTCAAAGATGCCCTGGCGTGGGTCCGACGCAGTCTCGCGGATTCGCCCCAGGCGATGCAGGACGGCAAGAGGCTCAATGCCATTCTCGCGATGGACCCGGAGGGAATATGCCGGAGGCAATGCAGAAACTGAAAGTGCTGTTCCTGTGCACGGGCAACTCCTGTCGGAGCCAGATGGCCGAGGGCTGGGCTCGACATCTCAAGAGCGATCGGATCGAATCGTACTCTGCCGGTGTCGAGGTTCACGGGCTCAATCCCCACGCTGTAAGAGTCATGGCCGAAGTGGGCGTGGACATCTCCGGCCACCGCTCCAAGCACTTGGACGAGGTCAGGCACATCCCCTTCGACTATGTCGTGACCGTCTGTGACGACGCCCATGAGCGTTGCCCCCTTTTCCTGGGCCGAGCCAGGATCATGCATGTCGGCTTCGACGACCCGCCGCGATTGGCAAGAAACGCGCAGACCGAACAAGAGGCGTTGAGTTGCTACAGGCGGGTCCGCGATGAGATTCGGCGATTCGTCGAGTCGCTGCCGGACAGCCTGAAAACACAGAATATGTAGTCTTCGGGAGGGTCTGCAATGGCCAACGACGGACAATCGAATGAGAGCGTACGCGAGTCGGTCAGAGAAGGATACGCGAAGATCGCCAAGGGCTGCAGCGGAGGCTGCTGCGGCGACTCGAACCCGACGCAACTCGCACAGACGATAGGGTACGCGCAACAGGACCTGGAGGCCCTTCCTGACGGTGCGAACTTGGGCCTGTCCTGCGGCAACCCGACCGCCTTGGCCGCTCTGAAACCTGGACAGGTGGCGCTGGACCTGGGCAGCGGGGCCGGATTTGACGTGTTCATCGCCGCTGCGAAGGTCGGTCCCACGGGCCGGGTCATCGGCGTGGACATGACGGCGGAGATGGTTGGCAAAGCCCGCAAGAGCATTGCCGCCTTCACGCACAAGACGGGCCTGAACAACGTCGAATTCCGCCTGGGAGAGATCGAGCATCTGCCCGTTGCGGATAGCAGCGTTGACGTGGTGATCTCCAATTGTGTGATCAATCTCTCACCCCAGAAGGATCAGGTCTGGCGTGAGATCGCCCGCGTTTTGAAACCCGGCGGACGGGTCGCCGTCTCCGACCTGGCCCTGCTCAAGCCGTTGCCGGATGAGATTCGCGAGATGGTGGAAACCCTTGTTGGCTGCATCGCCGGGGCCGTGCTGGTGGACGAGACCCGTGCAATGGCTGAAACAGCCGGCCTCGTTGACATCGTTCTCACACCCAAGGCAGGCTATGTCGATGGAATGATCGACTGGAATGATCCGCTCTATCACAAGATCATCGAGCACTTGCCCAAGGGGGCAAAGGCTGGAGACTACGTCACCAGTCTCGAAGTCACGGCCAAGAAGGGGCAAGGGCCACAAGGGCCGCAAACGAGTGAGAAGCCGCAGCGAATCTACACTCCGGCGGGCACCTGCTGCGGAACACGGGGTGAATCGCAGCCGGATTCGTAAAGGGAAAGGATGCGTAGACATGACTGAACAGACGGGCGCCGCCAAACAACCCAAGGGTCTTGGTCTCTTCGAGCGATATCTGACGCTGTGGGTCGCGTTGAGCATCATCGCCGGCATCGGACTCGGGAAGGTCGCCCCTGAGATTGCGAAATCCCTTGATGCGATGGCCATCTACGTGGGCGGCGCGCCGGTCGTCTCAATCCCTATCGCGGCGTGTCTGTTCTTGATGATGTACCCGATCATGGTCAAGATCGATTTTGCCAACGTGCTCCGGGCGGGCAAGAGCATCAAGCCGGTCGGTCTGACCCTGTTCGTCAACTGGGCCATCAAGCCGTTCACGATGTACGCGATCGCTGTGTTCTTCCTGGGCACAGTGTTCTACGGGCTCATCGGGCCGGACGCAGTGGACATGATCAAGATGCCTTTCGGCCTGGACCTGCCGGTCGGGACGACCTCCGGCGTCGGCACGATCGTCGAAGTCGAAGGCGTCAGGATGCTGCAAGTGCCTCTGTGGCGCAGCTACCTGGCAGGCTGCATCCTGCTCGGTATCGCCCCCTGTACCGCCATGGTTCTGGTCTGGGGCTACCTGGCCCGCGGCAACGACGCACACACGCTCGTCATGGTCGCTATCAACTCGCTGACGATGCTGCTGCTCTACGGACCCCTGGGCGGGTTCCTCCTGGGCGTCGGAAAGCTCCCGGTCCCCTGGCAGGCGCTGCTGCTATCCATCGCGATCTATGTGGCCCTCCCGCTGGTGGCCGGCTTCTTCTCTCGCAGGTGGATCATCACCACCAAGGGCGAAGCGTGGTTCCGAGAGAAATTTCTGCACGTCCTGACGCCCATCACAATCGTGGCCCTCTTGGCGACCCTTATCCTGTTGTTCTCCTTCAAAGGCGAAACCATCCTGAACGATCCGTTGACGATCCTTTGGATCGCGATTCCTCTGTTCCTCCAGACGATGCTGATTTTTGGCCTGGGCTATTCTCTGGCGAAGCTGCTCAGACTCCCCTACCGGGATGCGGCCCCCTCGGCGATGATCGGGGCATCCAACCATTTTGAGGTCGCCATCGCCACGGCCACGATGCTCTTCGGCCTGTCTTCCGGTGCCGCTCTGGCCACGGTTGTCGGTGTTCTGATCGAGGTGCCCGTGATGCTGATGCTGGTGCGGATCTGCCTGAGGACAAAGGATTGGTTCCCAAACGGCACAGCCGAACCGGCATTATCCCGTTCTGTCGAGCCGGCGTCGTCCGATGCGACGATTCGATAGGAGGCAATCCCCGGCTTGGGCTATTGCGGTTCCGCCGGGTCTTCTGCCTTGCCTTCGAGAAGCTTTTCGATGATCCGGATATCCTTGGGGATATGGAAGGTGACGTATTCTCCCGCCTCGATTTGCGTATAGGAGTGATCCAGGAGCCCGTCGAAAAGGATCGTGTCGTCCGAATTCAGTCGAAAGGTCCTGTCCTCGATGCGCAGCTCCACGCTGCCGCTGAGGACATAGCAGAACTCATGAATGTCCTCGTGCAGCCCCATGACGTGGACGTGATCGCCCGCCGAGGCCGCAACGCGAATCAGTTTGCCCTTGTCGTACCGGGCGACCTTGCACCTCTCCAGCCCCTTGTCGGCGCGTGTAGCATGGCTGCGATCCTCGACGAGGGCCTTGCGTCTCTGGACCAGGCGTCGCTCGGCCAGCCCCAGCAGGTCGCTCGTGGAGACCTGAAGCGCCCCGGCCACGGCGTCCAGGGTCTTGAGGGACGGCATCGTCTTGTTCGTTTCGACAGATTCGACTGTCGGATATGTCAGCCCGGCCCGGCCGGCCAGCCCCTGCAGCGTCAGGTTCAGGCGCCGGCGCAGGACGCGGATGATCCGAAAATCGTAGTCGCTGTTCACAGTACACTCCTTCCAAGACGATTCAGAGCATATACGCGGCCGATCAGGTTATCGGGCCTAACACCCAACATCCCCAATAAAACACGAATCCGGCCCGCATGTAAATCCTTTTATATCTATCGACGCAACCACCCCTCTTCCTGCACTCCCGCACGATGCCCCTAAAACACATTTTATACACCAACGCGACCCCTATCGGGTGTTCCTCTTCGCCACGGCTGAAGCCTAAGCAGTAGTCGGCACGATGCTATGGCTGCAATATGCGACAGCGTGGCAGACGCGAGTCGAGAGAGTAACTGACGGAACTCAGGTTGGCCCAAGGACACGGCACATCTCTCTGGGGTGAAAACCCGCCAGGGAAGCGGTAAATGCAACACCGGGATCGTCGTGGACCGCGTCCGGGATGTTCTCGATGTCCTCGACGAGAACATCGAAGATTCACCGCACTTCGGCTCCGGAATCAACACGGATTGTATCCTGGGCATGGGCAAAATCGGCGATTCGGTGAAGATCCTGCTGGACATCGATCGTGTCCTCGGCGGAACCGATCTGGCCGCTTTCAGCGAGGCCGCGTCATAGCAGAATGCAGGACCAAAAGGTCGGGGGGGTAGGTCTCAAAAGTCTACAGGGCTGATTAAAGGAGAACAGTAATGTTCAAGAAGATGAAACTCGCGACAAAGATGGGGATCGGATTTGGCGTCCTGGTTGTAATATCGGGCATTCTCGGTCTCGTGGGATGGAGCGGACTGACCAACGTGGCGACGAACGCTGACCTCAACAAGGCTGGCAACGAGTGTTTGACGGGGCTCAATCAATGCGCCTCCCTCCGCAAGGATTTCACCATTCAAGGATTCGAGAAGGCGGCCAATGAAGACAAGACGGCGGCCGAGAAGTGGCACGAGGCATACACCGCCCTGACCACACAACTCCAGGAGCTTGAGAACGCCAAGGGGCTCGTGAGCAGCGACCGGGCCATCGTGGCCGAGGCCGGCAGCAAGATGCCCGCCTACCTGACCTCCTTCGAGCACCAGAAGGATGCACGCAAGATGAGAGACGATGCCTTCGCGAGTTGGGGCAAGGTCGGCGCGGATGTGACGCGGGCCGTCTCCACGGTGATCACCGAGATCATTGAGCCGGCCCGGAAGTCGGCGGAAGAGGCCAAGAACACCGATGAGATCATCAGATGGACCAGGATCGGAACTCAGCTCGACGAACAAGTCTTTCAGGAGTTCCTCCTTTTGCGGGTCAACGCGGTCTACCTCCTGGCAACCAACAAGCAAGAACAATACACCAACTACCAGAAACAGCTTGCCAAGGTAAAGACCAATCTGGAAACCTGGACAACCCTGGTCAAGGGCGATCCCAAGGTCGAGGTCGTTGCGCAGAACATCGCCGGCTACCTGAACAGCTACGATGAGGCAGGACGGCAATACTATGCCGGGATGGAGGCTCGCGAAGCCGCCGTCATGGAAATGGCGACGGCCGCCAAGGCGATTGTGGACACCATCGGCCGCCTCCAGGCGTCTTTGAAGAACAGGATGGAGAGCACCGTCGCCCAGACGAACGCCCTCATGGTGACCATGGCCGTCGCCGGCATCGTCCTGGGCGTCGTTCTGGCGGTCCTGATCACGGTGAGCATCATCAAACCCATCAAGAGAATCATCGATGCGCTGACATCAGGGTCGGAGCAGGTAGCCGCGGCGTCCAGCCAGGTCTCTGCGGCGTCGCAGTCCCTCGCCGAGGGCGCCACCGAGCAGGCGGCCGGTTTGGAGGAGACTTCGTCCAGCCTGGAAGAGATGTCCTCCATGACCAAGCAGAACGCGGACAACGCCCAGCAGGCAAATACGCTGGCCAGCGAAGCGAAGAAGGCCGCCGGCGCCGGCGCGGAATCCATGAGCCGGATGAATGAGGCGATCCACGAGATCCAGAGAAGCTCGGATGAGACCTCGAAGATCATCAAGGTGATTGACGAGATCGCGTTCCAGACCAACCTGCTGGCTCTGAACGCGGCGGTTGAGGCCGCACGGGCCGGCGAGGCGGGCAAAGGCTTCGCCGTGGTCGCGGAAGAGGTTCGCAACCTCGCCATGCGTTCGGCGGAAGCCGCCAAGGACACGGCCAACATGATCGAGGAATCGGTCAAGAACTCCAAGAACGGCGTGGACATCGCCACCGAGGTCAGCAAAGTCCTCGAAGAGATCGTGCAGAGCGTCGGCAAGACCACCGATCTGGTCAGCGAGATCGCCGCCGCCTGCCAGGAACAGGCGCAGGGGATCGACCAGGTAAACACGGCCATCGCCCAGATGGACAAGGTCACCCAACAGAACGCCGCAAACGCAGAGGAAAGCGCCAGCGCCTCTGAGGAGCTCAGTTCGCAGGCCGAGTCCATGAACGACGTCGTCGCAGAGCTGGTCGGCCTGGTCGGGGGCGCCTCGCGGCGCACCGAGGCGGCGAAGACCGTGCGGCGGACGAAAGAGCCGAAGCTGCAGCAATCGGATCATGTGTTCCACAAGATCGCGGACGGATCATCCCGGAAGAACAAGATTCAATTCAGAAAACCCGCCACAGAGAAAACTATTCCGCTTGGCGACGACGAGGAGATGGGGCACTTCAACACCTGAGTGTCACACGGTCCGTCTCAGGATCTCAGGCAGGCCAGGACGGCCCGCCCGAGATCCAACGTGCCGGGAGTGGCGCTCGGACCTGACACGGCACGAGCCAATACGTGTGGGCGGCAGCTTCGTCTGCCGCCCTTTCCTTTTTGTCAATCGGCTTTCACCGACTCGACCTGCGCATCCAGCAGACGCTCGATCACTCGAATGTCTTTGGGGATATGCACCGTGACGTACTCCCCTGCCTCACGCTGGAGGTAGGAATGGTCCAGAAGTCCGTCGAAGAGGATCGTTTCGTCCGGGCCGAGATGGTACGTCTTTTCCTCCACGTGCAGGTCCACGTGGCCGCTGAGCACATAACAGAACTCATGGACATTCTCATGCAGTCCCATGACATGCACGGTCTGGCCGGCAGTCGCGGTCACACGAATGACCTTGCCTTTGTCAAACTGTGCGATACGACAGTTCTCAATGCCCGTGTCCTTGCGCCGGGAGAGCGCAGCTTGCGTCGGTTCCGCCTTGCGCCGCTGCACGAGGCGACGCTCCGCCAGACGGACAAGATCGCTGGCGGACAGGCCCAATGCGCCGGCGATGGCATCCAGGGTCTTCAGGGACGGCTGCGTCTTGTTCGTTTCCACGGCCTCGACCGTCGGATACGTCAGGCCGGATCGCCGGGCAACCTCGTGAAGCGTCAGGTTCAGTTGCCGCCGCAACACCCGCATGACCCGAAAGTCGTAGACACTGTTCATCAACGGATCTCTCAATACACTGGAAAACCGAAAGCAGTAAGGATAGGCCTATTCCATATCCTTGTCAACCGAGAACCTCTGTTTATGGGACGCAGGAACTGCCCCGACATGCGTGTTGCGAAAATGTCGGAACTCTGATCTCTCCCGAGAAATACGTATCAGTACGCGGGCTTTGGGAGCCAGAACCGGCCATTCTCTACAGCGGATTTTATATTTCGTATGAGCTCCTATTTGCTATTCGATCCCAGATATATCAACCCATTACGTTGTTGTGACGATTGTCTGGACGATGCGTCCTCGCCAGAACATTGTTTTGTCGTCGGGTGATCGCCTTCACGTCCCTCCGGACACCGGCGTCGTGGCACGCGGGGATCCTCAACGTGATCGGCTGCGTCGGCCTGGCAACGATCGCATCGATGAAGGGCTCTTTAAGGAGACTTGGCAATGGCTGAAACCGCAACGCAGATGAAAGACCACAAAGGAGCGGCACCGGACAAAGAGGGCAAGTACTTGACCTTTGCTCTGGCTCACGAAGAGTACGGCCTGGAGATCCTGAAGGTCCGAGAAATCATCGGGTACATCGACGTCACCGCCGTGCCCCAGACGCCCCACTATGTCAAAGGGGTCATCAACCTCCGCGGGCAGGTCATCCCCGTGGTCGATCTCCGATCCAAGTTCGGCATGGAAACCACGGACGTGACGGACGAAACCTGCATCATCGTCGTGGAAATCACCCACGGCGGCCGCAAGTTCAACACCGGGATCGTCGTGGATCGCGTCCAGGAAGTACTGGATATTCCAGGTGGCAACATTGAAGATGCGCCCCAGTTCGGCGTGTCGGTGAACACGGATTTCATCCTCGGCATGGGCAAGGTCGGCGAGTCCGTGAAGATTCTCCTGGACATCGACCGCGTCCTCACCGGCGGCGGCCTGGGCACCCTCATCCACGATCAGCTCGACAGCCCTGCCGCACAGCCATCAACAGACCCTACGGAAAGGACATCGTAATGAACTATCGAAAACTACGGCAGATCCTGGCAATCGTCGCGGCGGCGGGCGTTCTGTGCCTGTCCCGCATAACCTTGGGCGCAGGGACACAAGACCCCTCCCTCCAGGACCGAATCGAGCAGTTGGAGAAACAGGTGGCCGATCTCAAGAAGGAGACTGCGGAGGCCAAACCGGCCCCCCCCAAGGAACCGCCGGCGAAGAAGAACATCTGGTCGAACCTGGACGTGCAATTGTACGGGTACGTCAAGGGCGACGCCTCGCGGGACTCTTCCCGCACGAATCCAGGAAACTACGTCCTGTACGTTGATTCGGAGGCCACGAAGAGAAACGATGCGGAGTTCAACCTGACGGCGAATCAAACGCGCCTGGGTATGAACATCAGCGGCCCCGAGAGCGAGACGATGAAGGCATCGGGAAAGATCGAGTTCGATCTCTATGGAAACTATGCCTCCGAGAACAAGGCCAAGCTCCAGATGCGTCATGCGTTCATGATCTTCGCATGGCCCAAGTCGGACCTCGCCCTGCTCGCCGGACAAACCTCGGACGTGGTCTCACCGCTGGTCCCCAACACTCTGAACTACACGGTTCTGTGGGATGCGGGCAATGTCGGCTACCGACGGCCGCAGTTCCGCCTGACAAAGGGCCTGCCCCTCGGAGAGAAGACGTCCGTCAAACTCGAGGGCGCCATCGCAAGGACCATCGGCAGAACCGATCCGACCAACTCGGAAACCGGCGAGGACGCGGGGTTCCCCACCGTCCAGGGCCGGGCCAGCGTGACATTCCCATTCGTCGGTCCCAAGCCGGCCGTCATCGGTTTCAGCGGCCACAGCGGCCGGGAGGAGTATGACCTCGACGCCACGGGCAGGAACATGGACTTCGATACGTGGTCTGTCTGCCTGGATGTAGCTGTGCCCGTGTTGAAATGGCTCACTTTCCAGGGTGAGTTGTTCTCGGGCGAGAACCTCGACGGCTATTTCGGCGGCATCGGCCAGGGGGTCAACACAACCACTTTGGAGGAAGTCCGCAGCAAGGGCGGCTGGATCGCCGCATCCCTGGGACCCTGGTCCAAATGGTCCTTCAACGTCGGCGCCGGCGCCGACGACGTGAACGCCGATGACGTGACCGTCGGGGCGAGAACCCTCAATTCCTCCATCTTCGGCAACGTCATCTACTCATGGACGAAGCATGCACAAGCCGGTTTTGAGTTGTCCCGCTGGAACACCCATTACCGAGGTCCGGGCGACGCCGACGACATGAGAGCACAACTGTCATTTATCTACACATTCTAAGGAGACTTGTACGACGGAACGCAGGATGATTGACTCCCTCAGGTGAAAGGGTACCCAATGTTGAAGAACGTCAAGCTGCAAACCAAGCTGCTGGTCATCGGCGTCCTGGTGACGGCCGTTCCCCTCGTGGTCATCTCTGCGGTGATCTTCACTCAGAACAAACGGATGACCAACGTCGCGGAGAAGGGCAACACCGAGCTGGCCTATGCCGATCTCGATCATATCGCACAAAACATCTACGGGATGTGCAAGGCCCAGCAGGAGATGCTGCAGGCGAACGTCACGGCGTCTCTCAATGTCGCTCGAAACACTCTCGATGGCATCGGCCAAGTCCAATTTGCCTCGGAAACCGTGGCATGGGACGCCATGAACCAGGAATCAAAGACTTCCCACCGGGTCGAACTGCCCAAAATGATGGTGGGCGAAACCTGGCTCGGCAAGATCAGCGAGATGGGGACTCCCGCCCCCGTGGTGGACAAGACCCAGAAACTGATCGGAGGCACCTGCACGATCTTTCAGAGAATGAATGACGCGGGAGACATGCTTCGGATCTGCACAAACGTTCAGAAACTGGACGGTTCGCGCGCCATTGGAACGTATATCCCGCGAATGAATCCTGATGGCAAGCCGAACCCCGTGGTCTCCCGGGTGCTCCAGGGCGAGACTTACGAGGGACGTGCATTCGTCGTGAACAAGTGGTATATCACCGCATACGAGCCGATCCTTGATCCGAACAAGAAGGTCATCGGTATGTTGTACGTCGGAGTGCCCCAGGAGAGCGTTGCCTCGTTGCGGGCGTCCATCATGGCCGCCAAGGTCGGCAAGACGGGATACGTCTACGTCCTGGATTCCAAGGGCAACTACGTCATCTCCGCCGGAGGAAAACGCGACGGGGAGTGCATCTGGGAGGCCAAGGACGCCAACGGTTCGCTGTTCATCCAGGAGATCTGCAAAAAAACCATCGGTTTGAAGGAAGGCCAGACGGATGAGCAACGCTATCCCTGGAAGAACGAAGGCGATACCGTGGCTCGCGAGAAGATCGCGAGAATTGCCTACTTTGCGCCGTGGGACTGGGTCATCGGCGTCGGCAGCTACCTTGATGAATTCTATGAGGCCAGAGATCAGGTGACCGCCATCGGCGCCACCAGCAATCGGGTTCTCGTCTGGGTTTCTCTTGGCTCCCTCCTTGCTGCCATCGTCATCTGGTTCTTCATGGCCCGCAGCATCACGGGCAAGATCAACCGAGTCGTAAACCAACTCACCGACGGAGCCGAGCAAGTCGCTTCGGCGGCCGGGCAGGTCTCTTCCGCATCGCAGTCGCTGGCCGAGGGCGCTACCGAACAGGCCGCAGGACTCCAGGAAACCTCCAGCAGCCTCGAAGAGATGGCCTCCATGACCAAGCAAAACGCCGACAATGCCCAGCAGGCAAATGCGCTCTCCTCCGAGGCCAGCAAATCCGCCGGCACGGGCGCCGAAGCCATGTCGCGGATGAATGCGGCCATCCAGCAGATTCAGAAGAGCTCGGATGAAACCGCGAATATCATCAAGGTCATCGACGAAATCGCCTTCCAGACCAACCTGCTNNCGCAGGCGAGGCCGGCAAGGGATTCGCGGTCGTGGCCGAGGAGGTCCGCAATCTCGCCATGAGATCGGCCGAGGCCGCCAAGAACACGGCCAACATGATCCAGGAATCCGTCAAGAACTCCAAGAACGGCGTCGGCATCGCCGGCGAGGTCACCAAGGTCCTGGATGAAATCGTCCGCAACGTCGGCAAGGCGACCAATCTGGTCAGTGAGATCGCCGCCGCTTCGCAGGAACAGGCTCAGGGCATCGACCAAGTCAACACCGCGGTCGCTCAGATGGACAAAGTCACACAACAGAATGCTGCCAACGCCGAGGAATCTGCAAGTGCATCTGAGCAACTCACCGCCCAGGCTACGGCCATGAACGAAATGGTCAATGAGCTCGCTGTTCTGGTTGGGGGCTGTAATTCGCAGCGGCAAAGCAAGGGGCACAAGACGCACGGGGGCCGGGAACACGGTTTCGCTGCCCCTTCCGGTCGGGAGAGTATGGAGCAGGCCATGATCCGGACCAAGGGCTTTGGAAGATCCGACGAGGCGTTCCATCAGATCGCCAAGCACGACAAGAAGGCCGCCAAGTCCGTACGGCCATCACCTGAACGAAAGATCCCGCTCAACGAGGACAAATCCTTCGATCAGTTCAACTCTTGATCTCTGTATCAGGCAGACTGCGTATTCCAGGCGGGTCCTCGGGCCCGCCTGGAACGCGGAATCCCCCCGCAACACTTATCTTCCCGGCTGCGCCCCTCCCCTGTCGCCGGTCTGATGTGCAGCCCGGATTTCGCCCGGAAAGATTTCTCCCTTGACACGCCCAGGGGGCGCCGGTAGGATTCTTTCCGTTCTTTGCCAAGTGTATGATTCAACTGCAGGTCTCAGAGCCCCTGCTCTGGGATACGCAAACGGGAACGCGGTGAAAATCCGCGACGGTCGCGCCGCTGTGAGCGCCTGCTCCGAAGATCATTCGGAAATCCCCGAGGCACCAGGCCCCTCTGAAATCTCATATTGGGAATCTCAGAGGAAAGCCCACTCCACTGTTCGCTCCGAGCGAATGGGAAGGAGCCTCTCGGTAGGACGCAAGTCAGAAAACCTGCCTGTGGTTGGATGCACAAGGTGTTGTGTTCTCGCGATTTGGAACGCATGTGGGATGTGAATCGGGACCTCCGGACCCGGTTTGCTGGATCTTCCGACAGAAGCCGTCGTTCCTCTCGCGGGAACGGCGGTTTTTTTATTGTCCGGCAGAGGGTCTCGCGACCTGGTCCGCTGCCGCAAAGTGAGGTAAAACATGAAGTCCCCATCCCCACACCGTTCTCATGTAGTGCACGCAGTCTTTGGATCCCGTGCCTGGGATCTGTTTCGGGTTTCGGCTTTCCAGATTCTTGCTTCCTGCTTGCTGTGGGAAATCTGCACGCTGGTCTTCGCTTCCGGCAACGTATCGAGAGGCGCAGTTGCCGCCTTCGAGGATCTGGTGCTGGCCCCGGAATCCTATTGGAACGGCGACGATGGCTCGGGCGGATTCGTCAGCGGCGACGCGTCCTTCGAGAATCATTACAGCGCCGAATGGGAATTCTGGGACGGATTCGCCTATTCCAACCGCACCGACGCCAACGGCACGGGCTACGAGGCCCAATACAACGCCATCCCCGGCGGCGGCCAGGGCGGCTCCGCCAACTACGCCGTCGCCTTCGTCGGCTGGGAGGCCCCGCCCACACTGACCTTTGCCCATCCCCAACGGTTCACCGGCCTGTACGTCGCCAACAACTGCTATGCCTACTACGACATGCGAGACGGCAGCCCCTTCAGCAAGAAGTTCGGCGGCGATACGGGCGACGACGAAGACTGGTTCAAGCTCACCATCACAGGCATCGACGCGAACGATCTGCCCGCCGGCGTCGTCGAGTTCTACCTCGCCGATTTCCGATTCGCCGACAACGCCCGCGACTACATCCTCGACTCCTGGGCCTTCGTCGATCTGGCCCCGCTCGGGGAAGTGCAGACCCTCCAGTTCACCCTCAGCTCCAGCGACACGGGCGGCTCCGGCATGAACACCCCTGCTTACCTCTGCCTCGATACGATCGTCACGGGAATCGCCGATGCTCCCGATGCGGAAGATGAGCAGGCCGGTGTTTCCACTGCGGCTCCGGGCGAGATCCTCTCGGGAGACAACTCATGCCAGGGCAAATGACAACGAGCATCCTGTTTTACCTTGCAGCAGGGCTGACCGCCCTCGGCGGGCCATACGCGGAGATCGGCATCAACGGCTATCTTGATTCGATCACATGGCGTCACGTCGATCCGCTGACGCCTGGGGCCGTGCTCAATCCGATTTTTCGCGGCTGGGCGACCGAGACGATCGAGTACACGCCGTCGGACCAGACTTGGTCCGGCCCGTGGAACGATCCCGCCAAGGCGCTCGGCCCTGTTACGGGGAGCAACTTCGATATCGTCAGCCTCGGCGAGTTAACGCAACAGGAGATCCTCCAAGGCGCGCCGCCCGGATACATTACGTTGGCCTTTGGCGACCCACACGATCAGAACGATGAAGCCGTGATTCGCAACGGGGCGGGCTATGACTTCGCGATCTTCGAGAATGGCATGATCTCGCAGGTCACAACGGCGGCGGGCTCTCTCAAGGGCAAATTGCTGGCCGAGTTGGCCTATGTCGAGGTCTCGTCGAACGGTCAGGACTTCGTGCGATTTCCGGCGGTTTCCCTCACACCCGGGCGCGCCGGGTCCTATGGTACGATTGAAATGAGCAACGTCCACAACCTCGCGGGCAAGCACCCGAACGGTTATGGCGTCTGCCTGGGCACCGCCTTCGATCTCGACGAGCTTGCGGACCATCCGGACGTGGTCTCCGGAAAGGTCGATCTCCATGCCGTCCGATACGTGAGGCTCGTGGACGTGCCCGGCAGCGGCGACTTCATCGACGACGCCGTGCAGTGTATCGAACCGGGGACGGGGCCCCAGTGGCACAACTACGCGGAGAATCACCCGATTTACGATCAGTGGCCAACGTGGGGTTCCGGCGGTTTCGACTTGGAGGCCGTCGGTGTTCTGCACGAGCAGCAGCACTCGGCGGATATCAACCTCGATGGAATGGTGGACGGCTGCGACCTGTCGTCGTGGGCGGGCGGCTGGCTGTCCGAGTTTGGCGATGAGAACTGGAACAGCCGGTGTGATCTCGCCGGCCCGAGGAGCCGCATCGACGGCCGCGACTTCGCGGTATTTGCAGCCCAATGGCGCCGCGTCGAACGATGGCGGGCCGAATTCATGGATGAGCGAGCAAACAAATGAAACGATATCAGTATCTCAGATTGAACGGAAAAGCCTTCACTCTGGTGGAGCTGCTGGTCGTGATTTCGACGGTCGCACTGCTGCTGGCTCTGCTGCTGCCCGCCCTGGCGGCGGCCCGCTCCCAGGCGCACGGCATCGTGTGCCGATCCAACATCCGCCAGCTCGTATTGGCCAACCTCGGTTACACCACCGAGAACGACGGCTTCCATGTCCCGGCCGCCAAGGACCTGTGGGACAACTCCGGTCGGCACCGTTGGCACGGCGTCCGCAACAGTCTCATGGAGCCCTTCGAGGCGTCGAAGGGACCGCTCGCCGGCTATCTGGCCGATGGACGGATCAAGGAATGTCCCGCACGCGTTCATTTTGTCAAGAGCAACGATTGGAGCACGAGCTTCGAACGAGGCTGCGGCGGCTACGGCTACAACATGGCCTATCTCGGCAGTCGTCTTTGGGACGCCGGCCTGATCGGAGCCCAGGCCTTTCAACAGGTGTATGCCCGGACCGCCCGCACCAGTGAGTTGGCCGGTCCGGAGCAAACGCTGATGTTCGCGGACACGGCGATGGCCAACAATGGCGCCTCGCTCATCGAGTACTCGTTCGCCGAGCCGCCCTTCGCCGTCTTTGGAGGCCAGGTCATGACGAACGCTCGGATGTCGCCTTCCATTCATTTCCGGCATGGGGATATGGCCAACGTCGGCTGGGCCGACGGTCACGTGGGGTCGCACCCGATGGCCCGGCTTGACTTGACCAACATCTACGGCATCGAGTCATCAACCCTGAGCATAGGCTGGTTCGAGCCCGCCGACAACACGCCGTTCGACCTGCGATGAGGAGGTCCGGCGGAATGCCGATTCGAGCGATACGAGCAGGGAGCAGGTGACTACCAGGAGAATCTTGCCGCGAGTTTGACGACCTCCTCCGCACACATGTATAATTGAGATATGGAGGCACCAAGATTCCATCTCGTGATCGGCCAGGCAAGACAGAGGGCCGTCCTGGCGTGGCGGGGACTGAACCAGCTTCTCTGGCCCGGCCGGTGCGATGTCTGCGACGAGGGGATCTGCGATGCAGACGGGAGGCTGTGCAGGAGGTGCTGGAACGAGCTTCTCACGTGCACGGCCGGCGATTATTGCCCTCGTTGCGGGCGGGACGCCAGCCGGTACGGACTGATCGCGGGCGCGTGCGGCGCTTGTCGAGCCGAGGAATTCCACTTCGACGGGATCGCCCGTGCCGGCGTGTACGCCGAGGCCCTCCAGCGTATGATCCTGGCCTTCAAACACGATCACAGCGAATTGGCGTCGGCCCTGGCGCCCCTGGCCGACGCTGCGCTGCAAGGCAGCAATTTCTACAGCGACATCGAGCTGATTGTCCCAGTCCCCCTGCACTGGAGCCGGCGAATCTCACGAGGCTACAACCAATCACATCTCATCGCCCGACGGCTGCATCATCCGCATGCAAGAGTGAACACGGACCTCGTCCGTATCCGGCGAACCCGGCCCCAACCCCAGGTCGCTACGCCGGCGGCACGGGCCAGGAACGTCGCCGGCGCCTTCGTCGTCCGCGATGGGCACGAATTCACAGGCAGGACCGTCTGTCTCATCGACGACATCAAGACCAGCGGCGCGACGCTGAATGAATGCGCCGGGACCCTCAAAGAAGCCGGAGCGGCAAGAGTCTACGCGATGGTCCTTGCCGTCGCCGGGCAGAAGGCGGTATAACTCTTGGACAGTATCGAATTCCTGAAGAGAACATGAGGATGATATGGCGATGAAGATGCCCTCGATGCTTGTGACATTGATCGGACTGTTCGTGACGGATGCAGCGTTCGCAGAGCCGAAACCACCGGACTGGCTGATAACTCGCGGGACGACCCCCGTGACGGCTGTCACGACCAATGGGGGGAAGGACCTGGTCCTCAGCAACGGACTGATCAGCCGGACCTTTCGGCTTGGGCCCAATGTCGCCACGATCGCCTATGACAACCTCATGACCGGCGCATCGATCCTGCGCGGCGTCAAGCCGGAGGCCGCCGTCGAGATCGACGGCTGTAAGTTCGACATCGGCGGGCTTGTAGGCCAGGCGGAGTACGCGTATCTGCGTCCCGAGTGGGTCGATTCGTTCACGGCCGATGCGAACGCGTTTCAATTCGCGGACTACCAGGTGGGCAAGACTCAGGCACGCTTTTCCTGGAACCGCAAGCGTTCCAGCGACGACCTGCCGTGGCCCCCTCCGGGCGCCTCGCTGAAACTGCGCTTCAGGCCGCCCGCAGACCGTCTGCCCGGTGTGACTGTTGCCGTCTGCTATGAGATGTACGAGGGCATCCCCCTGCTCGCCAAGTGGCTGGAGATCCGCAACGACGGCCCCAAGACCCTCCGGCTGGACACGTTCATCAACGAGATCCTGGCCGTGGTCGAATACGAGTCGCTGGTCGGTGAGCCACCCCAATGGGAACACCCGAACATCCATATCGAGAGCGACTATGCATTCGGCGGCGATGCCCCGCAGATCGCCGACAAGACCACGTACTGGGTGCCCGACCCACGGTATGCGACGCAAGTCAACTACGTCCTCAAGACGCCCGTGATGCTCGAATGCCGGCCACCCCTGGGACCGGACGCAATCATCGAGCCGGGACAAACCTTCCAGTCGTTCCGGACCTTCGAGCTGGTGCATGACAGCACGGAAAGGGAACGCAAGGGCCTCGCTGTCCGGCGTATGTATCGCACCATCGCCCCCTGGGTGACGGAGAACCCCATCCTGATGCACGTGCGTCACGCGGACCCGAAGTCGGTCCGGCTCGCCGTCGATCAGTGCGCCGAGGTCGGGTTCGAGATGGTTATCATGACCTTCGGCAGCGGTTTCAACATGGAGAACACCGATCCGACCTACATGGACCAGATCAAGGAACTGGTCGACTATGCCCACAGCAAGGGGATCGAACTGGGCGGGTATTCCCTGCTGGCCAGCCGGCGAATCAGCGATGAGCACGACGTGATCAATCCGCAGACCGGCAAGACCGGCGGGGCCATCTTCGGCAACTCGCCGTGCCTGTGCAGCGAATGGGGCCGCCGGTACTTCCAGCGGCTCAGGACTTTCGTCGAGCACACGGGGATCGATATCATCGAGCACGACGGCTCCTATCCGGGCGACGCGTGCGCCTCGACCTCGCATCCGGGCCACCGCGGCCTCGCCGATTCGCAGTGGAGGCAATGGCAGGTCATCGCGGATTTCTACCGATGGTGCCGGGGCCGCGGCGTGTATCTGAATGTCCCCGACTGGTACTTCCTCACCGGCTCCACCAAGAGCGCCATGGGCTATCGCGAAGTCAACTGGTCTCTGCCCCGCGAGCGGCAGATCATCCTGGGACGTCAGAATATCTTCGACGGCACCTGGTGGAAGGCCCCAAGCATGGGCTGGATGTTCGTGCCTCTGACCGAGTACCAAGGCGGCGGCGCTGCCGCGACGCTCGAGCCGCTCTCACACCATCTCGACGCCTACGAAGCGCACCTCGCCCAAAACTTCACTTCCGGCGTCCAGGCGTGCTACCGCGGTCCCCGGCTCTACGACACCGAGGAGACAAAGACCGTCGTGAAGAAATGGGTCGATTTCTACAAGGCCCACCGTGCGATCCTGGACTCGGATATCATTCATGTCCGCCGACCCGACGGCCGGGACATCGACTGCATCCTGCACGTCAACCCAAGATTGAACACCAAGGGCCTCGCCGTGGTCCACAACCCTTTGAGCCACGCAGTGACTAAGGAGTTGACGCTGCCCCTCTACTACACCGGCCTCACGGACGCCGTCACGATAAGCGAGCGGAACAACAAGCCCAGGCGATATGAACTGGACCGCGGGTACAATGCGACCCTCCCTCTGGAGATGCCCCCCAACGCCA
The DNA here is from genome assembly GCA_002327785.1 of Phycisphaerales bacterium UBA2218. Lineage (GTDB taxonomy): Bacteria > Planctomycetota > Phycisphaerae > Sedimentisphaerales > Anaerobacaceae > PLanc-01. The sequence goes on along the minus strand of DCUI01000308.1, from coordinate 4,036 downwards.
CAACGTGGTTCGTCATCGAGTAGAGACGCCCGACGACCGGTCAGAGCTTCTCATAGCGCATCACGGCGCGATAGACGCCGTCGATGCGCTTGCCTTCGACGATGGTCGGCGAGTACCGCTCGTTTCGGGGCTGCAGGCGAATCTTGTTGTCCGACTCGAAGAAGACCCGTTTGAATGTGGTCTCGTGGGGCATCGTGAAGCGGACAAAGCAATCGTCGCCGTTGCGGACATCGAGTGACGGCGAGAAGATCACGATGTCCCCCTCGTAGAACCTCGGCTCCATCGAATCGCCCACCACGCGAACCGCGAACGCATTGGGATCGTGCAGGTCCGGGCAGCGGACGTAATCGTCGGCAATGCCCACGGGGTAGTCCAGGTCGTTGAAATCCGTCGGATACCCTGCGGCGACTTTGTTGATGATCGGCACCAGCCGGCCCGCCGACATCGTCGATTTGCCGTCGTCCGCACGCGACCCCGTCTGTGCCAGCAACTCCTTGATCTCTTTGCTCTGAGCCCGCTTGCCCGCGAGCTTGCGCAGGGCCTGACGGAGCCTCTGGTTCTCTGCCTCCCTGGACTCGTAGGCCCCCCGCACATCGGACGGCATCCGCTCCAGGTGCGCGATGTGCAACAGCAGGCCGGTCTCGAATCGCAGCACCTTCTCCAGCCTGGTCAGCAGCTCATCGCTCGGCGGATTCTTCACCTTGCCCGTCTCGATCGTGGACAGGTACGGCTTGGAAAAACTCACCCGGTTGCTGACTTCGTCCAATGTCAGGTTCAACTGTTCCCGCTTGTCTCTGATGATTTGTCCGAGCGACATACCATTCACACCTTCCGGGCCTTGTCATTTGCCCACTTCGACCAATTCGTAATCGGCCTCTCCCAGGCCGATCTTCACTGCGTGTTCGATTTGATACCGCCAATCCAATTTGCTGTTGCCGATCAGCAGGGACAACTTCCTGCCGCCCCGGGCTTCCACCAAATCGACTCCCGCCTGATCCACCGCCACCGGATCCGTCGATGCGAGAATCCCGATATCCGGCGCCATTGTAGGCATATTGGGTCGATCAAAGCAATCACAATCCGAGGTAATCGACAGGAGAAAATTGAAGAAAACCGCCCGGCCCTGCTTGCCCTGCAATGCCCCGAGGGCGTGTTCGGCAATGCTCTTTTGCAGAATCGAGTTCTCCTGTCTCCAATCGTACTCGACGGCATCGAACCGGCACACCGCCACGCACTCGGCGCAACCGATACACTTGTCCTTGTCGATGTGCGCCTGAACCTCGTCAAGCATAATGGCCTCGGCGGGACAATGTCGGTAGCACTCGCCGCAGCGAGTGCATTTGCCCTTCTTGACCTGCGGCTTCAGCGCCGCGTGCTGGCGCATCTTGCCTTTCCGGCTCGAGCAGCCCATCCCCAGCGTCTTGAGCGTGGCCCCCGCACAGGCGGCGCAGTGGCCCGTGAAATGCGCGACGGACAGGATCGACTGGCAACGAACGATATCCGACGCAATCGAGACCTCGCGATCCAACTCCCCGTCGATCGGCACGACGGTCTCGGCGGTCCCGAACAACCCATCGGGCGCGATGAAGGGGACACCAAGCCCCTCGACGCTGAACCCCCGCTCCGTCGCCAGGATCGTGTGATCGATGGCGTTATGCCGCCGGCCCGTGTACAGGGTGCTGGTGTCCGTAATGAACGGTTTGGTCTTGAGCCGGATGAGTTCCTCGACGAGCCCTTTCAGGCAGGGCGCCTTGATGTACGTAGTGTTCTTATCCTCGCCGACGTGGACTTTCACCGCGGTGAAGTCGTTCTCCTTGAAGCAGCCCGCGAACCCGCCGGCCCGGAACAGGGCCCTCGCCTTTTCGGAGATCGCCCGCTCTCCCTCACCGACCGAAGCCTTGATGAAATGAACTCGCGACGCCAACGAATTCTCCTTGCCACGCCCAGTCCCAATCGTTTTGTGACTATCCTACAAACCAGCGAATTCGTCGTCAAATAGAATTCCGCCGATCCGAAGGTTTCTCTCGGCCCCCAATGGACAAATGTGATAAACCATTATCTGCAATGGAGTTACGCGATTCCATTGTGCCGTTCCAGGGCATGGTTCAAGGATCGGCCTCTCGGGGTGACAAGAGACCGGTCTATGCGCACCAGGGACGTGTTCGCTTGATCTCGCCGGAGAGCACCTGCTGGGCGATGATGACGTCCTCGCGGACCTGGAAGTCGAACATGCCGACGCAGAGGAAGTCCGCGCCGCCCTCGAAGGCGAATTGGAAACCTGCCTTGGGCGGGACCGCCCCGGCCGCCAGGACCTTGAACGCGATCCAGGGTTCCTTGAGCCCGTTCATGTACTCGATGGTTTCCTTCGGGTCGCGGCAGTACATGTTGTCGTGGTAGCCGCCGTGCTCGTTGGTCCATGGCCCGACCGCGTCGAAGACCTTGCGGTTCTCCGGCGGCGTCGCGGACCAGTAGTTGTCCGGATGGAGCGTCTTGACCCAGAAATCCGGCTTGAACCCGGCCTTGACGAATGCCTTGACCGTTTCCAGGTCGTGGGCCCCGAGCCCACCGAGGACCTTGAACTCCCGAATGTAGTCGAGCGCCTCCCCGACGGCCGCGACCTTGCCGTCCCGCACGGCCTGATCCGCAATGCCGCCCTGCACGTAGACCGCGTGGGCCCCGCTCTCGACGGAGCGCTTGACGCCTTCTTTGATGGGGCCCGAGGCACAGTCGGAAATCCACTGGATCTTGCCGCCCCGCTCGTTCCAGTAGCGGTTGATCACCCGGTCAGACACGGGGTTCGTCAGGACGGTGTTGATCCCCATCTCCTCGGCCAGCTCGAACGTCTGGAAGATCTTCTCGTCGGTGTGATAGGCCTTGACCAGCGAGGAGACATAGATGAGGTCCCTGCTGTGGGCCCAGCCGCCGATCAGGTTGCCGCCGCAAAAGACCCGGCTGATCTTGAGGTCCTTGATCTGCCCGTATGGCATCTTGGTCTCCCCGACCGGCTTGGCATCGCCGGCCCTGCCGCCCTGGGACATCTGCGCCAGCAGGTTCTGTTCCTCGAAGCTGTGCAGTCCCAGGGCCAACCCCGCGGAGGTCGCCACGGACTTCTTGATGAACTCACGTCGATCCACTCGATTCTCAGTCATAGTTCTATACCCCACTCATGAGCTTGTATCGTGCCGCGGCTTTCGTCGGCGGGGCGTCTAAGCCCGCCAGGGCCGCTGCCTCTGCATATCGCCGCTCAAAATCCCCTTGGCGATGATCACGTCCTCGCGAACCTGGAAATCGAACATCCCTACGCACGCGAAATCCGCTCCGTTCTGGAACGCGTGATTGAATCCGTCGCTCGGATGGATCGCCCCGGCCGCCAGGATCTTGTAGGCAATCCAAGGCTTCTCGACCGTCTGCATGAACTCGGCCGTCTTGTCCGGTTCAATGTCCCAGTAGTTATCGATTGCGTAGTTGTCAATCGGGTCCTTGTGCTGATCGGTCCGGCGGGTGGACCAGTAGTTCGTGCCGTGGTGCGTCTTCATGTAGAAATCCGCCGACAGCTTCGCCGCCCTCAGAAGTGCCTGCTCCTCGAAACTGAGACCTGCCAGCACTGCCGCGGAACCCGCCAGCGAACCCTTCAGAAACTCCCGTCGATCCAAATTGCCTGACACGTGTCTTCCCTACCCAAAATGCCTCCCATCGCTCGGGAACCGTCCCAGCAGCACGGCTATCTTACCAAAGCCCGGCCGTTTTGCCAAAAGAATCACGCGCTTTCAACCACCAAGAACACGAGGAGCACACAGGTTTTCAACTGCCAACTGACCTCGTTTGCCCGTACCCAACGACAGGCTGAACACCGACCCCGAGCGCATCTGGCGGCTCGTTCAGTTCCGTCCAGACTACAGAAGAAGTGGTTTGCAGTGTACGGTAAGGACATACGTTGAAACGCCTTACGGCGCCGCTACAAACGCGCTTCACTGTCGATGATGGCGGTTGCCGGTTCTCACACGGCTCGGCCCACCAGCGAACCACACTCTTCAGG
>DCUI01000223.1:18153-29231 GCA_002327785.1 Phycisphaerales bacterium UBA2218 | reverse complement strand
TGAAAAGAGCAAGGACACGGCCCTGCTGGTGGTCAAATTCGCGGAGATTCTCAAACCCCGCTGGGTCATCGTGGAGAACGTCGTCCGCATGCAGAAATGGTCGAAGTACGCTCGGCTCATAGAGCAGATGGGAGAGCTCGGCTATCATGGCCTGCCACAGAAGCTGAATGCGGCGGACTTCGGCGTTCCACAGGCAAGAAGGCGTCTCTTCCTTCTCTTCGATCTCAAGAAGAAGCCAAGTGAGATCAAGCCGCGAGGTAGAAGGCAAAGGTCCGCAGCCGAGGTGGTCAGTCTTAACGGCGAGTACGACTGGACAACCCTGCGCACAGAACGACGAGCAGAGGCGACCTTGGCGAGAGCGGACCGGGCAATAGACCGCGTAGGCGAGAAGACATCGTTCTTGATCGTCTACTATGGTTCCGATCATGCCGGAGGCTGGCAGTCACTGAAAACTCCTTTGCGTACCATAACCACGTTGGACCGGTTCGCCCTCGTGAAACCCACTGAGTCAGGCCATGTCATGCGGATGCTTCAGCCAGAGGAACTCAAGGCCGCCATGGGTTGGCCGAGGCGGTTCAAGATTCAGCATGGGACACGACGCGACAGGATTAAGATGATAGGCAACGCCGTGTGCCCTCCTGTGATGGCGGTTATCGCGAAGAGCTTGTTAACACGCTGCCAGTAGGATCATAGCCCTCATAGTGTGGGGGGAAATGCCGGCTTCTTGGAGGTGCAGACGAATGGAAAAGAAGGGAGTTCGCAAAGGTTCTGCAAGACTCAGACCCAGAGCGAGGATCGTCCGCACAATTGGTCGCGACCTTATCAGCAATGAGATCGTCGCTCTCGTGGAGTTAATCAAGAATGCCTACGATGCGGATGCCAAGAAAGTCCGTATCGTCTTTGAAGATCCCCTTCAACCATCTCAAGGAGGTATTCTCATCGAGGATGACGGCGTGGGCATGACGCTGGCGACTATTCAGAGGGCATGGTTTGAACCCGCGACTGTATCAAAGACCAAGGACATCAGGAGCGCTGCTGGACGCCGAGTTACAGGCGAAAAGGGAATCGGTCGGTTTGCCGCAGCTCGTATCGCACAAGCAATGGAAATGGAATCGCTCGCCATTGGACGACGAAAAATGGTCCGCGTTCGGTTTGACTGGGGACGATTTGATGACGAGAGCTTGTACTTGGACCAAGTCCGATGCAGATGGGAAGAATCTCCGGCATCAAAAGGACGTGGGCATGGAACAACTCTGCATCTTACACGCATGAATGATGCCTGGGATGCCGAGTCATTTTTGTGTCTCCGCGGAGAATTGTCCAGACTCATCTCCCCTCATAGAGGTACAAATGACTTCGAGATCGAGATGGTTCTTCCGGACAGGTTCAAAGATTACGCCGGGGTCATTACGCCTCCGCCGGTTCTGGGCAAACCACACTACCGCTTTGCTGGTGATGTCGACGCGAAGGGGAGTGTCAACGCCACGTATGAAGGACCGGACACACATGAAGCAATCTCCATCTCCGATGACATACGTCTCAAAGGACGCGCCCCCGAATCCGGACCATTCCATTTCGAGTTCCGTGTCTGGGATCGCGATAACCTGGATCCGTTGGCAGATGAACTGGGATCAACTGTACGCAAGCTACGTGACGACCTCAACTCCGCATGTGGTATCAGCATCTACAGGGATGACTTTCGTGTTCTTCTTGCGGACAATGATTGGCTTCGTCTTGACATTCGACGAGTGCAGAACCCGACGATGCGTCTCAGCAACAATCAGGTTGTCGGGGCAGTTTTCATCTCGGCGGACGGTAATCCAGGACTCCGTGATCAGACGAACCGCGAGGGAATAGTCAGCAGCTCTGCCTTTGATGACTTCAAGCAAGTCCTGGTCAGTGTTCTCTCGAAGCTGGAGGTCAAGCGTGACACATATCGTCGCGGCCGGTACGTGCAGAAACCAGCCACTGGACTCTTTGACGTATTGGACATCGCGCCGTTGCGAGACTACGTCGAGAAGCGATATCCTACAGACGTAGAACTCAAGGCATTTCTCGGCGAGAAAACGAAGGCTTTCGAGCACGGCATCGCTGAGGTTCAGCAGGTCTTGGCGAGATACCGCCGTCTGGCCACACTCGGCCAGATAATCGACGTCGTGTTGCATGAAGGCAGGACCCCAGTGGCCGCGATCTCGAATGAGGCCATGTTGATGAAGCGAGATATTGATCGTGCCAGAGACAAAACCATCGACTCGCAACCACTCCAGACACGCATATCTACCATCACCCAGCAAGCCGAAGTATTGTCCATGCTTTTCAAGAGGCTTGCACCATTCAGCGGGAGGAAACGCGGGCGTCCGGCAGAAATTGCCATTGAAGGTGTTATTTCAGATGCATGCTTGCTTTTTGGCAAGCGCATTAGCGAACTGGGTGTGAATGTCCACCAACCGGACAGCCAGACGATCGTCACGGTGGATCAGGGTGAGATGCAGCAGATATTTGTCAATCTGCTAGACAACTCGCTTTACTGGTTGGAGAAGGTGCCCCAGAACGCACGCAGAATTGTCATTGAGGTTTCGCAGCAGCCACGGGAACTGGTGATTCTCTTCTCGGATAGTGGTCCGGGCATACCCGAGGATGTTCGCGACAGAGTATTTGATCCCTATTTCTCGACAAAGCCTGATGGAGTAGGATTGGGGCTTACGATTGCCGGCGAGACGGCGGCGGAGTATGACGGTGCCCTTGAACTAGTGTCGGGTGGTCCCCTGTCAGGCACAACGTTTCGCGTAACTCTCCGGAAGCGCATAGGGGGACATCAAGATGCCTGATTCGAAGGATGCCACGCCCAGAGTCTGGAATATTCTGCTCGTCGAGGATGAAGAAACGATCCGCAAACAGATTCTGGATTACCTGTCGGACATGTCTATCGACTCTCGGAGGTTGAACATCAGCGAGATTGGCAACTTGACCCAGGCATTGAACCTCATACACGAGCGCAAGGCCGACCTGATCATTTTGGATGTCTATCGCGGCAAAGCTCTCCAGGGAGGAGAACAGACCGGTATTCAGATTCTCGATAGTATCAAGCACTCAGGTTTTGTACCCGTGGTGCTTTACACAGCGCTCCCGGAGGGACTTGAAGCACACCAAAGCACGTTTGTCAGACTCGTGGGCAAGGACGCCGGAGGGCTTGAAAGACTGAAGGAGGAAATCGCTGATCTTTTCAGGTTACGCATACCACAGGTCCATCGCGCGATTGTGAATCATATAGACCAGACAATGTGTACCTATATGTGGGCGTTCGTTGAGGGACACTGGAGAGACTTCGAGCCACTTGTCGACAAGCCAGAATTTCTGCGACTTGTGGTTCAACGACTCGCCTTGACATTTGCCCGCGAAGGAATCAGCCAAATGATCGAGGAGGTCTACGCCACCTCGGCAGTCGAACAGATTGCAGGCGGGGATAACATCCATCCAGCAGAGTACTATGTCAAGCCTCCAATGGGGAAGGATCCAATGCTTGGCGATATTCGGCTGAGGCAGACTGGCGGAGGCAACAAGTACCTTGTCGTACTTTGGCCAACCTGCGACATGGTCTCAACTGCTGGCCGAACGCCGAAGACTGAATCGGTGTTGTGTGCGCGGGCATTTCTAGCTAAGGATACGGAGGAGATAGCTGAATGGCTTGCTTCTCAGAGCAATAACAAGAAGAAGAGAGTCGAGCGACTCGTGAGAAACACACGAGATGAGTCACCGGACCGTTACCACTTCCTCCCAGGTGTCTGGGATATTCCTGATCTGGTGATTGACTTCCAAGAACTGGAACACATTGTTCTTGCCGACGTCAGGGCCTGTACATGCCTCGCCACGATGGCGAGCCCATTTGCTGAGGCTCTCGGAGTGCGGTTCCAGAGATATATCGGCCGTATCGGAACGCCGGATCTTGACGTAAGCACCGTCCTGGAAAGGATCAGGAGTCCTGTACAGCCGTCAGAATGACAGACGCACACCGTGCTGAGACCATACCCGTGACTGATGTATTGAATAGAGAACAACGCAGGTTCTGTATGTCTCGTATCCGCAGCAAGAATACAGGGCCTGAAATCATCGTGCGGGGGATGGTTCACCACATGGGATACAGGTTTCGCCTGCATCGGCGTGAACTTCCTGGCTCTCCGGACATTGTATTACCGCGTCATCGCAAGGCGATCTTCGTTCACGGCTGTTTCTGGCACATGCACCGGTGCAGGTATGGCCGCGTTCGACCCGCGACCAATCCGGAGTTCTGGGAAAAGAAGCGCCGGGGGAATGTCGATCGGGATCGGAGGAACATCAAGGCGCTCCGGGCCATGGGCTGGAAAGTGCTTGTGGTCTGGGAGTGTTGGACGCGAGATATGCCAGAGCTGGAACGTCACCTCCGGGACTTCCTCGCGGAATGACAAGCCACGGCGGCCCTCTTCGGTCGAAAAGCGGGGGGCGTCAGAGCCGTAGAGCGTGAAGCGGGGAGCGTGAAGTGTCAAGTGCGAAGTTCGGGTGTTTGAAGTGTGACGTGGGAGGGTGGGCGGGTCGGTCCGTCCGAGAACATATGGGGCGGCGGGGGTAGGTTCCAAGCGGGGTGGTCCGGCTGTGCCGGGCGGGCGGGATGTGTAAAAAAGGGTTGCATAAACTGCGTTGTGGCGGTAAAATGCACATTGTAGGGAATTACGATTCGGGGGACCCAAGACGCCCCGCAACCGCGTTTGGACGGGCCCCAGCCGCGAGCCCCTCGCGCTGGGGGACCCTGTCGGTGGAGAAGGTTCTATGCCGGGAATGTTTTTTTCGCTGAAAGAAACCGCTCAGAAGCTCGGAAGATCCGAGGACGAGGTCAAGCAGTTGGTCACAGACGGCAGGCTCCGGGAGTTCCGCGATGGAGCCAACCTGCTGTTCAAGATCGATGAGGTCAATGCGCTCGTGGACGAGGGCATCGACACGGGCCTGGAGGCCGTGGAGGCCGGCGAGGCCCCGGTCGAGGAACAGCCGGTGGAGGGCGTCGAGGAAGAGGCCGCTCCCTTGGCGGATGAGGACCTCTTCAAGTTCGACGAGGAAGAAACCCCGATGCTGGAGCCGACGGGTGAAGTCGAGGCGACCTCTGAGCTGGGTCTGGCTCCCGAGGAGACCGCCGCAGACGAGACGGGCACCGGCGAGGAGGAGCTGCTCTTCCTGGCCGACGAGGGACAGCCCGCTGGCGATGGTATCGAGGAAGGCTCTGCGGAAGCGACTGCGGAAGGCGCCATAGACGACAGCGAAGAGATCTCGCTGGCCGGCGAGTCCGGCGTCCTGGCTGCCGGCAGCAGCATATCCGACATGGACACAGCACTCACGGGAGAGGGCGTGAACGTCCTCGGCGAGTCGAACGTGGACTTCAATGTAACAGAGGATTCCATGGCGGAAACCGCCGTCGGGCCTGCGGGCTCGAGCGCCGAGGCCTCACTGGAGGAAATCGAAGACGACGTAAGTCTTGACAGTTTCGGCAGTGGCTCAGGCCTCCTGGATCTGTCCTTGCAGGCTGATGACACGTCCCTTGGCGGGATTCTCGACGAGATTTACACCTCCGAAGGAGGTGAAGGAGGCGAAGCCGGGGCCTCCGATGCGGAGCCCGCAGCGGTCGCCGAGGAAGGCGCGTCGTTCGACGACATCACGGGCGAAGCGGAGCACCCCGTCGGCGAAGAGGAGCTGCCCGTGCCCGAGCCGGTGGCGATCATGCCGGCCGCGATGGGCGCCGTCTACGCCGAGGCAGCACCGGACGCTCAGAGCAACATTCTCGGCATGCTCCTGTTCCTGCCCATGCTGGCCTTGCTCTACACTGCGATCATCGCGGTCGCCGGCCTGCGGCACGTGACGCCGGGGATCCTCTCCTCCATCCAGGGTAGTATCTGGTACATTATCGTCGCCGCGATCGTCGTGTCGCTGATCGTGGTTGCCGCCTCCTTCATGGCCGGTCGCGAACGAAGCGAAGCCCCGGCCCGCGCGAGGAAGGAGAAGAAGGCCAAGGCCGAGAAGCCCAAGAAGGAGAAGACGGCCAAAGCCGCGAAGGCCGAAAAACCGGCCAAGCAAAAGAAGAGCTTCTTCGGTAAGAAGAAGTAACCGCATCTGCACGGCCGCGAACTCGGGCACAAGGAATCATCGACACGATGGTCGAAACACGCCCACTGGAGTCGAGTCGTCGGCGCACTCTTTTCGCATGAAGACGGCGCCATAGGCGCCGTCGTGGTCGAAGGGCCCCGCTGCGGGCAGCAGGAGCGATTCGCTCGCGAGCTCGAATTCGCGGTGGCCGGCCAGGAAGTCCCGAGTCATGTCCTGGTTCTCGCGCCGCTGGATGCTGCACGTGCTGTAGCAGATCCGGCCGCCGGGTTTCACGAGGGCCGCGGCCTTTTCGAGCAATCCCTTCTGGGTCGCAGCGATGTCACGTACCGTCTGCGCCGTGACTCGGAATCGCGCCTCGACTCGCCGGGCCAGGACGCCCGTGTTCGAGCACGGGGCATCGAGCAGGATCGCGTCGAAAGGCCCCGTGCTTCCTTGCTCAAACTGCGCGTGCGGGATAATCGTTACGCTCTTGAGACCCAGGCGGGCGACGTTCTCCCGCACTCGTTCCAGCCGTTCGGAATCGATGTCCGTGGCGGTGATGCGTGCGGCATCCTGCGACATCTCGGCGATTTGCGTTGTCTTCGTGCCCGGTGCGGCGCACAGATCCAGGATCGACCAGCCCGGCTGCGGGTCCAGGATTCGCACGGCGTGCGAGGCCGAGAGGTCCTGCACCGCGAACAGGCCCTCGGAGAAACCGGGGAGCTGTGTCACCGCGTGGGGGCTGGCAATCTGGATCATGTCCGGGAACTGGGCGACGTTGTCGGACGGAGCCTGTTCGTAGTATGCCCGTGAGGGCATATCCGGACAACGCCTTGCGGTGTCACTGCAAACCGGACTTTCAGTCTGAACACTCGCTTGGCGGAGCCTTGTCAGAAGGTTTTCGGCGGTGGTTCGCAGAGGATTGATACGAAGGTACAGGCTGGGCCTGCGATTGCAGGCGAGGCAGATTTCTCGGGTCTGCTCCGGGCCGAATTGGCTCAGCCATTCGCTCACCAACCACGAGGGCAGTGAAAAACAGGTGCTCAGCCAGGCGGCCGTCGAGGTCATGGGATCGGGCAGAAAATCCGTATCAAACTCGCAGCCTGACCGCGGCGTTTGGACGAGCGTTCGCATGGGGTTCGTCTGGGCGAGCTCGGCCTGCCGGTTCGCGATGTGCCGCACGATCTGTCGCAGGACCGCGTTGACGAAACCGCTTTGTCTCTTGCCGCCTGCTTTGCCGACGTTCTTGACCGCCTCATCGACGATGGAATAGACCGGCGTGGCGGGATTGTAGGCGAGCTCGTAGGCCGCGACTCGCAGGATGCTCAGCAGCTTCTCGTCAATGCGAACGACGGGCCGGCCGGAGAATGTGGAGATCGCCGCATCGAGGGCACACCGGTTGCGAATCGTGCCATGGACGAGGTCCGTCGCCCGCTGTCTCTCCTCGGTCTGGTCGAGCATCCGGTCCAGGATACGCCCGGCGTAGTCGCGGGCCGGATCGAACCCGTGCAGGACCTGGGCCGCAATCACTCTTGCCGATTTGGAGTCCCGCGAGGTCATATTCTGCTCCCCAGGAAGACGTGGACGGACACGGACCTTCACCGACATTCACGGAGGCCTTCGTCCGTGTCTGTCCTTGCTTGTCCGCGCTTATCCGCGTTCTCCCCTTTTTCCTCGATCTTCGCGAGCCGGTCGCCGGGCTGCACGCGCCAGCCGTTGATGAAGGCGTGGAAATCCATCAGTCCGGAACCGGCGGGTTTGATCTTGCGGATCGCCAGTTTGCCGTCTCCGCAGATGACGTTGAAGTCCTCGTCGAATGTTCCATGAACGTATCGCGGGGAGGTCTCGCCCCAGATCACCTCGGCCAGGGCCAGGCTGACCCTCGCCGTCTTGTGCGTCCCGGCGGACACGAAGTTCGCGGACGCCCCCGGCCAGGGCCACAGGCCGCGAATCTTGTCCGCAAGGATATACGCCGGCTCGCTGAAGTCCAGGAAGCCGTCGGATTTCTTCAGCTTCGGTGCCTTTGTGGCCTCGAATTCATTTTGCCGGGTGTAGATCACGGCGTCGGCCCCAATTTTGTCGAGCGTCTCCAGCAGCAGGGGAGCGGCCAGTTGCGCCAGTCTGTCGTGCAGCTCGCCGGCGGTCTCGTGGACGCCGATAGGGGTTTTTGCCTGGCCGAGCACGTCGCCTGCATCCATTCGGTCCGCCAGGGTGATGATGCTGACGCCCGTCTCGCTCTCGCCGCGAATGATGGCCCAGTTGATCGGGGCCGCGCCGCGGAACTTCGGCAGCAGCGAGGAGTGCACGTTGATCGCCAGCTTCGTCGGCATCTCGATCAGCTCGGGGCCGATCTTCTGCCCGCAGGCGATGACGACGAGCACGTCCGGCCGACAATCAGCGATCCGGCGGATCATCTCGGGAGAGTTCATACAGTCGCTCTCGATCGATGGCACGGCGTGCCTCTCGGCCCAGAGCGCCACCGGCGTGGGACAGAGCTTGCGGCCGCGGCCGGCCGGACAGGCCGGCTGCGTCACCACCAGCGCAAGCGAATGCCGGGACGCCTTCAGGGCGTCCAGACAAGGCAACCCAAACTCACCACTGCCGAGATAAACAATATTCATGATTTTTGATTTCGGATTCTTGATTGTTGATTGGCAACGGCATCGCCCTCTTCAAACAACAATCAAACATCAACAATCACACTTCATTTTTCTTCCTGCCCATCAAGCAGCTTCTTGAGCTGCCGCCGGTGAGCGATCCGGGCGGTCTGGCTCATTCGGTTGACGATCACCGTGCCCTCGATGTGGTCGTACTCGTGCTGGAGGCAACGGGCGTAGAGGCCGTCGGCCTCCTCGGTGAACTCCTTGCCGTCGAGGTCCGTCGCGGTGACGGTCGCCTGCTTGTACCGGCGGATCTTGGCCCAGATGCCCGGCACGGACAGGCAGCCTTCCTCCTTGTCTTCGAGGTCGCCGTGCGGGGTCACGGTCGGGTTGATGTACGCCCGGACGTTGTCTCGCGTCGCGGTCAGAGAGATGATAAACAGCCTCAGCCCGATCCCCGCCTGCGGGGCCGCCAGGCCCATCCCTTTGTTCTCGAACATGATGTCCGTCATCTTCTCCACCAGCCGGCGGATGGTGTCATCGATCTTCTCGACCGGCGCCGCTCGCCCCCTCAGCACGGCAGCCGGATACCGCGTGATCTTGCACTTGTCGACGTCAATCATGTTGTGCGCCTTGTTCTTCGATAACTGAATTCTCCATTCTACTGCGTATCGAACTCGTGGCCGGCGAAGGTGTTGCCTAAGTAGCTCTTTCGGACGAGCTCGTTTCGGATGATCTCGGCCGGCGGGCCGGCGGCAATCACCTTGCCGTGGTCGATGATATAGGCCTTGTCCGCGACCTCCAGGGTCCGCTCGACATTGTGGTCGGTGATCAGGATGCTCACGCCGGAGGCGACCAGCCGCCGGATTTCCTGCTGGAGGTCCTCGACCGCGATCGGGTCCACGCCGCTGAAGGGCTCATCCAGCAGGATCAGCGAGGGGTCGGTCACCATCGCTCGGGCGATTTCGAGCTTTCGCCGCTCGCCGCCGGAGAGGAACCGGCCGTGGCTTTTGGCCACCTCCTTGAGGCCGAATCGCTCGATGAGCATGTCCGCTTTCTGCCGCCGCTCGGACCGCGTCAGCGACATCGTCTCCAGGATCGCCAGGAGGTTGTCGCGGACGCTCATTCGCTGGAAGATGCTCGGCTCCTGGGAGAGGTAGCCGATGCCCAGCCGGGCCCGCTTGAACATGGGCAGCTTGGTGATGTCGCGATCCTCGAAGACGACCTTGCCCTTGTCAGGGGTGACCATGCCCATAATCATGCGGAAGGTGGTGGTCTTGCCGGCCCCATTTCGGCCCAGCAGGCCCACGATGCTCCGCTGGTCGATCCGGACGGAGACCTCGTTGACGACGGCCCGGCCGGAATAGCGCTTGATCAAATCATGCGTTTCAAGAAGGGTAATGCCTGCCAAGACACACCTCGTACATGCCATAAGCTACTGCCAAGTCGCATTATAACAGGCCGGCCGGGGCGGGCAACCCCGCAATCGGGGCAACTGCGAGCGCCGGATTTCGTGGACGACGTGACGGAATGGACAATGCGGACGCGATGGACCCATTCCCAAGCCTCCCGCCGTCCGCTGCGTCCACATTGTCCATGCCGTCCCTCACGGGCAGCCCTCGGCCCGGGCAAATATTGCTCTGGCAATCGGGCTGGTTTTGTGCTATGAAGAGTTGCTTTGCGGCGTTGGTACATCTGTTACTGTTTATTGTCCAAGAGCTTATGTTTGCGATTCTCAGCGATATTCATTCGAACATCGAGGCCCTGAGCACGGTCCTGGCGGATATCGAGCAGCGGGGGATCAAAACGATCTACTGCCTCGGGGACGTGGTCGGGTACGGCCCGAACCCCATCGAATGCCTGGATCTGATCATTGAAAAAAGCGAATGGTGCGTGCTGGGCAACCACGATTACGCCGTGTTCTACGAGCCGACCAACTTCAACTACGGCGCCGAGCAGGCGAGCTTCTGGACCCGCGACGTGCTCGAGATGGAGGAGCCGGGGCCCAAGAGCGACCGGCGATGGCGGTTCCTGGGCGAGTTGCCCATGCGGCACTGCGTGACGACCCAGTTGGGACCGACGAAGACGACGATGGAGTTCGTCCACGCCTCGCCCCGTCGGCCGATCAACGAGTACATCTTCCCGGACGACGTCTACACGAACCCGGCGAAGGTCCGCACGCTGTTCGAGCGGATCGAGCACGTGTGCTTCATCGGCCACACGCACATGCCGGGCGTCTTCCTCGACGAGCCGGACTTCTACCTGCCCGACGAGCTGGGCGGCGTCTATCCCATCATCGAGGACGAGAAGGCGATCATCAATATCGGCTCGGTCGGCCAGCCGCGGGACAAGGACAACCGGGCCAGCTACGTCTAC
>DCUI01000223.1:16747-18089 GCA_002327785.1 Phycisphaerales bacterium UBA2218 | reverse complement strand
GGCGATATGCGTCATTACATGCGAAAGGGAATATGAGCGTTAGAAACGTCATCATCGTGATCGTGGCCGGGTATCTCCTGCTGTGCGGCGGGTTGATCGTGGAATCGGGGTTCTTGGGCACGGCAGGCTCTCGGGCCGGCTCGCAGAACGGCGGCGGGCAGCCGCAGGCGGCGGGGCGAGGCTGCATCCTCCTGCAACAAACGACCGACGTGCAGACCCCGCCGGCCGATGCGAACACGCCCGCCGCGGCGCCCGAACAGACACCACCGCAGCCGCAACTTCAAGCGGCCGTCGGCGAGTCCTACAGCGCGATCGGAGGCGAGGACGTGACCGTGGCCGTCGGATCGACGGACAAGGCCAGCCCGTTCAAGTATCGATTGGTGCTCGATTCCCTGGGGGCCGCCATTCGGACCGCCACGTTCAGCGAGTTCGACGACCGCGACCCGAAAGACCCGCAGCCGCTGACCTTCCTGTCGCCCATCGGTCTCAATGGCGCCGAGGTGCTCTCGCTGGCGAATCGCGACCTGGTCCTCGTCAACCAGGGTCGCAAGCTGAACCTCGACCGGCTGAGCTGGAAATCGCTGGGCGTGCAGAAATTGGAGGATGGAGGCGCCGCCGCGGCCTTCGAGGCGACGATCGTCGACGGGAACGATCAGCCCGTCCTGAAACTGACCAAGACCTACCGCGTCCATCCGGACAACTACATGCTCGACGGCGCCGTGCGCATCGAGAATCTCAGCGGCAAAGAGCAGAGACTGCACTACGCCCTGAACGGTCCCGTCGGCCTGGCTGTGGAAGGC
Organism: Phycisphaerales bacterium UBA2218; assembly: GCA_002327785.1. Taxonomy (GTDB): domain Bacteria; phylum Planctomycetota; class Phycisphaerae; order Sedimentisphaerales; family Anaerobacaceae; genus PLanc-01. The sequence continues at coordinate 17,289 of DCUI01000223.1, read as the reverse complement.
GGCTATCGCATGGACATGCGGAAGGTGATCGCCGCCTTCAGGAACCCTCAGGGACAGATTGTCAGCAGCGGTCTCAACATGAAGGCCCTGGCCAAAGCGGCCAAAGCGGAAGATCGCGAACTGAAGCCTCCCCGCAAAGCGACAGGAACATTCCTCTGGGCTGCCGCCGTGAGCAAGTACTTCGCGGCCATTCTCGTCCCGACGGCGGCAGGCGAGCCCGGCGCCGACTGGGTCGGCGGGAAATGGGGCGTCTACTACAATCCCGACCTGGACGCCAAGCATAACAGCGGTGATGAATCGTTGGGATTCGTTGTCCAGAGCACCACGGCCACGCTGAGCCCCGCAGGCGAGGCGGACAGCCGCCGGACGGATGAGTTCCAGTTCTACCTGGGCCCGAAGGACAAGAGCCGATTCGACAAAGTCCCGCTGTATCGCGCGCTGGGGTTCGTCCACACGATCGATTTCATGAACTGCTGCTGTCCCGAGGGCATCATCAATCCGCTGGCCTTCGGCATCCTGGCGATCATGAAATGGATGTACGG
>DCUI01000223.1:0-16633 GCA_002327785.1 Phycisphaerales bacterium UBA2218 | reverse complement strand
GGCTGGCAGGTGGGGGCGCTGAATCTGCTCCCGATCCTGATGGGCGTGGCGTTCTACCTGCAGCAGAAGCTCACGCCGATGCAGCAGCCTTCGGCGGCGACGAACCCGCAGCTTGCCCAGCAGCAGAAGATCATGGCGATCATGATGCCCCTGATGTTCCCGCTGATGCTGTACACCGCGCCTTCCGGCGTGAACCTGTACATCATGTCGAGCACGTTCGCAGGCGTGATCGAGCAGTATGTGATCAAGAAGCACATCCGCGAACGGGAGGAAGAAGAGTCCCAGGGACTGATCTCGGCGACGAGCAAGACCGGCGGCAAGGCCAAGAAAAAGAAGCCCAAGCCGTTCTATCGGTTCAAATAGCTCGTCCCTCGGTTGCGGTTGCGCGGGAGCAACGGGCGAACACGAACTCTCGCCGACCCTCACGGAGGCTTCCGTCCTTGCCTGTCCGTGTCCGTCCGTGCTTGTCCGTGCACTTGGAGCTTCCGACGACGTGCAAGATCTCAGCGACACCATCGTGGCCGTCAGTTCGGCAACAGGAGGCGTGCGAGCCATCGTTCGCATCACCGGTCCGCAAACGCTCTCCCTCTGCAGGCAGGTCTTTGAACCGAGTCCGGGTCTTCAAAAAATCGAAAATCAAAAATCAAAAATCAAGAATCAAACGATTCTCTCAGGGTCGGTATACATCGGTGACGACCTGAGGGTAGATGCCCTGCTGTATCTGTCCTTCGCGCCGCACTCCTACACCGGCGAGGATTTGGCCGAGTTCCACGTCCAGGGCGCCGCCTGTCTCGCCGAGGCCCTGCTGACGGGACTGCTGGCCCGCGGGCTCCGAACCGCCGGGCCGGGCGAGTTCACCGCCCGCGCCTACCTCAACGGCAAGCTCGATCTCGCCCAAGCCGAGGCGGTCAACGAGGTCATCAGCAGCTCGAACAGCCTCCAGTTGGAGGCTGCCGAGCGACTCCTGGGCGGACGATTGGCGAAGACGACCTCGCAAATACGAACCGCCCTGCTGGATACCCTGAGTCTGATCGAGGCCGGGCTCGACTTCAGCACAGAGGACATCGAATTCATCGGCCGAGACGAGGCGGTGAAGCGGCTGTCGGACATCCGCTCGAGTCTGGAGGAGTTGCTCGCCGGCAGCATCCGAAACGAGGAACTGATGGAACTGCCCGCGGTCGGAATCGCCGGGGCTCCGAACGCGGGCAAGAGCAGTCTGCTCAACGCCCTGCTCGGCTGGGAGCGAAGCATCGTCTCGGCGCAGCCGAAAACCACAAGGGATGTCCTGACCGGCGTGCTGACGTGGGAAGGCTGTAGGCCGCAGGCCGCAGGCGGCAGAAACATCTCCGGCCTCCAGCCTCCAGTCTCGAGCCCGCCATTCCAGTGCGTTCTTTTCGACTGCGCCGGCCTGATCGCATCGCCGGACAATGTGCTCGATGAGCTGGCGCAGCGGGCGGCCGTCGAGGCTCTCGAACACTGCACGGCGGTCCTGTTTTGCGTCGATTCCGCGAAGACCGACGTGAGCGAGGACATCGCCGTTCGCGCACTCATTCAGCCTAAGAGCCTGATCCACGTGGCCACGAAATCGGACTTGTCCGCCGATGCGGTCCTCGCTCGAAAAGTGCAGGAACTCGGCGACGCCTTCGGAGCCGGGTTTCTCCCTGTGTCCGCGACGACCGGGCATGGCCTCCCGGACCTTCTGCGGGCGATGGCGGCCGGTGTGTACAGCACGCCCTACGCGGCCGGCACGAATGCCGTTGCACTGACCGCCCGTCACAGGCAGGCCGCAACAGAGGCGATCGAGAACATCCGCCAGGCCATCGCACAGGTACAGCAGGGCAGCGAGGAGGTGGCGGTGATAATGATCCGGGCCGCTTGCGAGGCGATTTCGGGTATCCAGCAGCAGCACTTCGATGAGCAGGTGCTCGACCGGATCTTCTCGCGGTTCTGCGTCGGCAAGTAGTTCGCGGCGTGCCCGTCGTACGCCGTCCATGCTGATTTGGGGGGGCCGCGCTTGTGTCGAGGGCATCTTACCCTCGAATCGCGGGCAGGATGCCCGCGACACGCTATGGCGATCATGCCCACCATTCTAAGATGGACGGCGTAGTCGGGTGGTACCACGCACCCTCTTGCTCCGACAGCAGTGCGCCACAAGGGTGCACGCGATCGCCCTGTTCCCTCCCCCCGCCGTCGTTGACAACCTGCCCTCAGCGCCGGTATAAACCTTGTATTCCTATTGTTGGCTTTCCTGGATAAACGCAGTGCAGACGCACCACAGAATCATCATCGGCGACTCGCGGCAGATGGCGGAACTGGCGAATGAATCCGTGCATCTCGTCGTCACCTCCCCGCCCTACTGGCAATTGAAAGACTACGGCAACGGGCAGCAGATCGGCTTCAACGACAGCTACGAAACCTACATCAACAACCTCAACCTCGTGTGGTCGGAGTGCCATAGAGTCTTAGCCAAAGGTTGCCGGCTGTGCGTAAACGTCGGAGACCAGTTCGCCCGGTCGGTCTACTACGGGCGGTACAAGGTGATCCCCATCCGAACGGAGATTACCAAGTTCTGCGAGATGATAGGCTTCGACTACATGGGCGCGGTGATCTGGCAGAAGGTGACCACCTGCAACACCACCGGCGGCGCCACGATCATGGGCTCATTCCCCTACCCGCGCAACGGGATTCTCAAGCTGGACTACGAGTTCATCCTGATCTTCAAGAAGCTGGGCGCCGCGCCACCCGTCAGCAAGGAGATCAAGGAGCAATCCCGCCTGACCACGGAGGAATGGAACCAGTTCTTCGCCGGCCACTGGAACATCCCCGGCGAGCGACAGGACAAGCACTTGGCGGTTTTTCCAGAGGAGATCCCGGGCCGCCTGATCCGGATGTTCACTTTCGTCGGCGATATCGTGCTCGATCCATTCCTTGGCAGCGGAACCACATGCTTGGCTGCGAGGAACCTCGGCCGAAACTCCGTCGGCTATGAGATCAACCCGGATTACCGCGAGACCATCCGGGAGAAATTGGGCCTCTGTCGAGCATCTCTCTTCCAGGACGCGCGCTTCGAACTGTCAGAACAAGCCAGGTCCGACACCGATTTCCGAAGTCTCATCGAGCGACTCCCTTATGTCTTCAAAGACGCAGTCCAATTCAACAAGAAAGTCGATCCGAGGAATCTGCAGTTCGGTTCGAGGGTGAATCACGAGAGCCGCAAGCGGGACGAATACCACCGAGTCCGTGAAGTCCTCTCGCCGGAGCGGCTTATTCTGGGCAATGGCGTCAAGATCCGACTGCTTGGCATACGAGAGAAGGACGAAACCAGACAACAGGCAATGCAGTTCCTCGAAAACAAGACGCACGGCCAGAAAGTAGCCATGAAATATGACGATGTGAAATTCGATGAGGATAACAACCTGCTCTGTTACTTGTACCTGCAAAACAGGACCTTCCTGAACGCTCATATGATCAGGCAGGGACTGGTGGACGTCGATCACTCACTCGATTACAGGCACAAGGCACGGTTCTTAGAACTTGCGAAGGGCTGAGTGTGGCAAAGGAATGGATACTGAATCAGGCGAACATGAGATGACGCCTCACCAGAATGAAAAAGGTGGGTCCCGTATCCGAACTCATAAGGAAATGCGGCCCCAAGCATGTTGCCGAGTGGGAGAGCTTCTATTACCAGAATGCCTATCCCAGAGAACACTTGGAGAACCTTGGAAGACAGCTCTACATCAAAGTGACCGAGGTCTGCCAGGCAGAGATCAAGAGTATCCGAGAAGAAGACTGTATCGACTTCATAGTCAACTTGGTCATCAAACGGACCTTCGATGGTTACCAATCGGAGATACAGACGATATACGGACAATTGGAGCATGCGCTCGGTGTGAAGATCGAACCTGCTTCAGATGAATGGGACAGATTGTACAACGTGGATTTCTTCATACGGGTGGAGGACAAGTACATCGGGCTCCAGATCAAGCCAGCCGGGTATGCCTACATCCCCCAGATCATCAGCGAGTTGAACTTCCAGAAAAAGACCCATGAGAAGTTCACTCGTGAATTTGGAGGGCGTGTGTTCTATGTTATCTCCGTGAAGGAGGGCGACAAGAAGATCATCCAAAACCCAGAAGTAATCAATGAGATAGCGGCAGAGATGCAGAGACTTCGATCTTCTGCTCCATAGTGGTGCCCAGACATAATGAACAGGAGGATTTACGAGATTCTTGTGGCCACGACGAATCCCAGGAAGGTTCGGGAGCCTCAGGTTATCCACGAACAGAAATCCAAGGCTGCCCAGTGACGTCCGACAGCCGTCGTAGGACGACTCCAGTCACCCTACGGTCCTCAGAAACTCAGCACATCCTCTTCGGTCACAGGCAGATCGTCGCTCACCTTCGCGCCGATCCAACTGAGCATGTTGAGATTGCGAATCGTCAAAGCGACCTCCTTCTCTTCCAACGGCGGACGGCGACGCTGCTTCCATTGCATAACTTCCCGGAGGATGTCCACTTCGTTGGTTTCCTCCTTGCCACGCTGCTTGATTTCCTTGGCGGCAAAGTGCACGGTTGCCGCAATCTCGGCTTGGGGCGTGTTCATCCGCATGAACAGGTCCACGATTTTCGCAAGCGTGTCCCGCCAAGGAGCAAGCTGGTCGGCATAGGCCTGCCGGGCATCCTCAAACGTCCGACCGACGCGAACAGCAAACATGCGCCCCAGCCGTTCCTCTCGAATCAGACCATTGTTGACCAAGGCAGTCACCTGTCGTTTGACATCCGCCGCGTAGGGGCCGAAGCTGCCCCGGCGGTAGTAGAGCCCAGTGGGAACGCCGGATTCCGTGGCAAAGTAGGCGATCTTCTGGAACGTGGTTCGTCCCACCGGCCAGTGATAGGGTTCGTTCTCCAACTCGTGCAGGATTTCCACCAGAGCGACCCACGCGGGCGCGACGCGATAGGATGTGCCTTGTCGAGAGGGAGCGGTTTGCCTCTCTCCCACATCATCCAGGAAGGCCGGTTTCAGCTCCTCGTGCGGTGTGCCAAAGGGGGCAAACAGCTCCAGCGGGATGTCGAGCTCCTTCAGATGACGGTACAACGTGGGGCCAACGACGCGCCATTCAAGCTGGCCCTGGCCACAGCCCAGGGGAGGGACGGCCAGTGAGGTGAGACCCCACTGGCGGTAATGGGTCTGGAGATAGCGCAAGCTGGCCACGATGTCCTCAAGACGTGAGACGGATCGCCAGTGATCTTTCGTCGGAAAGTTGAGAATCCACGGCGGCGTCAGACGCTTGTAGAGATATGGCTCACCAAGCCTCACCTTCTTGTCCTTGCAGCGCCGAACGTAGTCATCGTACATGTCAGGGAATCGCGTCTTGAACTCCAGTGCGATCCCCTTGCCCATGACGCCCACGCAGTTGACGGTATTGACCAGCGTCTGCGCTTTAGACTCAAAGATGTCGCCGATGGATACGGTAATCATAACCGCCTATCCGTCCAGGAAGAACAGGTGTTGTTGAATACTGACCGGCAAGCCCAAGCTCAATGCCTCAACCTGCCTCTTGGCCTGTTCACATGATACATAAACGCCCATGACAAAGCGAGGATCAATTTGATCTGGGACAAGGACTTCAGCGCACTTGGTCGCCTTTCGACGCCAATAGTCGATTTGATCGGGGGATGTCCAATACTCCGCGAACGTCAGATCACGATCGACAATCCGCAAACCATCCGGGGCAGGGGCAAACGGAACCCGTCGACAAGCTTCTTGCCTTATGTCGGCCTCTCGAAAACAACACCTTGCCAGACAGTCCTTTTCAGATTACAAGTGCTAACATGATGCAGACGATTCTTGTAGCAACGACGAATCCTGGGAAGGTCCGGGAGCTTCGGGCTCTGCTGGGTGACCAGGTCGAGTGGAAGAGCCTGGCGGATTTCCCCGGCGTGGCGGAGGTGACGGAAGACGGAACCACGTTCGCCGAGAACGCCCGCAGGAAGGCCCTTGGCTATGCGCAGGCAACGGGGCTCTGGACGCTGGCCGACGACTCGGGGCTGGTCGTGGACGCCCTCGGCGGCGCGCCGGGCGTGAATTCCGCACGATTCGCCGGAGATGACCGAAACGGGGTGGACCGCAAGACAATCGACCGACGGAATTGGGAGAAACTGCTCTCGCTCATGGAGGGTATCCCGACGGAAGAACGCACCGCGCGGTTCGTCTGTTGCCTGTGTTTGGCTGGACCGGAACAGGTCCTCCTTGAGACCGCCGGCACCGTCGAGGGGCTTATTACCACCGAGCCCGCCGGCACGGGGGGGTTCGGCTACGACCCGGTCTTCTTCGTGCCGCAGCTCGGGCGGACTGTTGCCCAGATCGGCGACGAGGAGAAGAACGCCATCTCCCATCGCGGCAACGCCATGCGGAAGCTCAAACCCCTGCTCGGGGAACTCCTCAGGACCGGTGCGGCCGGCTCGTGAGCGGCGGACAAAATGGTACGCGGTACGCACCCTACACGATCAAACCCGAAGCACGAACTCCAAATGGCGGAAACACTATCGCTCGCAGGATGAGATCGATTCCGACTGGGCTTTTCGCAATTGGTCATCCAGGATCGGCTGGCAGCGGCAAGCGCGAGCTTGCTGATGTGCGATTTGCCCAGGAAATTGGGGGTATTTGCCCGGGGAAGCAATCGGCGGGATGGAAGAGAGGCGTCCGACGGGCTGCGCGGAAGTCTCTCGTGGCGGGGATCGACCAATCGGTAGTTGACTTGAGGCCCCTCGTCGGATACACTATCGATTCGATGAGAGGATTGGGCGTTTCATAAAGGTTACTCTTGGTTAGCGGTCAGTGTGAGAACCATGCCTGAGCCGGTTTCGGACAATGACGGGTACGAGGTCTTTGCAGAAAAAAAGGAAGAGTGCGGGTTGTTTGCCATCTTCGGTGACCCTGAGGCGGTGCAGAAGACCTACTTCGGCCTGCACGCTCTGCAGCATCGCGGGCAGGAATCCGCAGGAATCGCTTCCAGCAATGGGGAGTCCGTCCACTGCTACAAGAGCATGGGGACCGTCATGCGGGTTTTCCGCAGCGGGTCGGACACCCTGGAGCGGCTGAGAAACCCCATCGCCATCGGGCACGTCCGATATTCCACAAGCGGATCGTCCTGCGCGGACAACAGTCAGCCGCTGCTGGCTGAATACTCCCGAGGGCAGGTCGCAGTCGCCCACAACGGCAATCTGATCAACGCCGGGCTGCTGCGAGATGAATATGAGGCCTACGGCAGCATCTTCAAATCCACCAGCGACACCGAGATCATCGTCCACCTCCTGGCCAAACCCACGCACCAAAGCAAGCCCGACCCGCTGGGCCACGTGTTGAACCACCTGCAGGGCTCGTACTCGCTGATCTTCCTGTTCTCCGACCACATCGAGGCGGCCCGAGACCCGTTTGGGATCCGCCCGTTGTGCATCGGCCGGACCGACAAGGGCTGCTACGTGGTCGCCAGCGAGAGTTGCGCGATCGACGCCATCGGGGCCCAATTCGTCCGCGAGGTCGAGCCGGGAGAGATCGTCCGCCTGGATAAGAACGGGTTGCACAGCCGATTCTTCGTGAAACGAGGCGATATCACGCCCGCCCACTGCATCTTCGAGCACGTCTATTTCTCCAAGCAGAACTCGCACATCTTCGGCGAGAACGTACACGAGCTCCGCAAGAAGCTGGGCCGACAGTTGGCCAGGGAGCACCCAGTCGAGGCCGACGTCGTCATCCCGATCCCCGACTCCGGGACGTCGGCGGCCATCGGCTACGCCGCAGAGAGCGGCATCCCGTTCGACATGGGGATGGTCCGAAGCCACTACATCGGCCGGACGTTCATCTCGCCCAACCAGAAGCTCCGCGAGTTGGAGGTGCGGCTCAAGCTGGCCATCATCCCCGACGTGGTCCGGGGCAAGCGGGTCGTCGTCGTGGACGATTCCATCGTTCGCGGGACGACCACTCACGGCAAGATCCTCGCCCTCCGCGAGGCGGGGGCCAAAGAGATCCACATGCGGGCGAGCTGTCCGCCCATCCGGTTCCCCTGCTACTACGGCGTGGATTTCCCGACGAAGGAAGAGCTGCTCGCCAATGGCCGAACGCTTGATGACATCCGGGTCTTCCTCGAAGTGGACACCGTCGGGTATCTGTCCCTCGAAGGGATGCTTTCCTGCGCCACGTTGCCCGCGGACCATTATTGCACCGCCTGCTGGAGCGGCAAGTACCCGATTCCGGTCAACATCGCGATGAACAAATTCGCCATGGAGCGATACCAGTTGTACATGTTTGAGGGGTCGCCGAGCGCCAATGAGTAAATACGTCAGCTACGCGCAGTCCGGCGTGGACATCGACGCCAACGATGTCATGGTCGATAACATCCAGTCCCACCTGGCCAGCACGTACGGGCCGCGGGTCATCAACGTGCCCTGGGGATTCGCAGGCCTGTTCCGCCTCGACTACGACGAAAAGCTCTTCAAGAAGAATTATCGCAACCCCGTGCTCGTCGCCTGCACGGACGGCGTGGGCAGCAAGGTCCAGGTGGCCGCCAAGGCGAAAAAGTTCGACACGGTGGGCATCGACCTGGTGGCAATGAGCGTCAACGACATGCTCGTGATGGGGGCCGAACCGCTGTTCTTCTTAGACTACGTGGCGCTGCACAAGCTCGAACCGGGCCTCGTGGCCCAGATGGTCAAAGGCGTGGCAGCCGGCTGCCGCCAGGCGGATTGCGCCCTGCTGGGCGGGGAAACCGCCGAGATGCCCGACACCTACCGCAAGGGCGACTTCGACATGGCGGGCTTCGCCGTCGGCGTCGTGGAGAAGAACAAGATCATCACGGGCAAGCAGGTCCGCGAGGGCGACGTGCTCCTGGGCCTGGGCTCCTCCGGACTGCACAGCAACGGCTACGCCCTGGCCCGAAACATCTGCTTCAAACGGGCCAGGCTCAAAGTGACGGACCCGATCGACGAGCTCAGCGGCGCCACGCTGGGCGATGCCCTGTTGGCCCCGACGAAGATCTACGTCCGGCCTATCCTCAAGCTGCTGCACCAGTACAAAGTCAAACGGGTCATCCACGCGATGGCCCACATCACCGGCGCCGGCCTGCCCGGCAATGTCCCTCGCATCCTGCCCAAGGACTGCAACGCCGTCATCAAGAAATCGAGTTGGCCCCGGCCGAAAATTTTCAACTTCCTCCAGAAGACGGGCCCCGTCGAAGAGGAGGAGATGTTCAACGTCTTCAACATGGGCATCGGCTACGTCGTGGTCGTGGCGGAGGATTTCGCCGACGCCGCGGCCCGAATGCTCATCAAATGGGGCGAGAAGGTGTACAACATCGGCTGCATCACCCGCGGGACCGGTAAAGTCGTGCTCAAGAGCTGAAGCGGGTACACACTCCCTTCCGGGGCCTAATCCTCTCTGACTGGCCCCAGGCCGAGAAGAAAAAATCGGCGTCCCATACTACGGCCCCGCCGCCCTCCGAGGTCCAGGTTGTCGACGGCACGCCTGCCCCAGTCAGACCGGGTGGGCCACCTGCCGATGCGACCACGTATCCCAGGGAATGGCGAGACACGGGCCACTGCCTAAGAATTCCGATCCGTCTTGATCTGCGCTTCCGCGCGCGCGTGGCCTGCGGGGACGTCGCGGATCTCGGGTCTGTGACGAAGTGCGCCGCCGTGCTTTTCGCGAAGCAGGTCGCGCTTCTGATAGCACTGCTCCTGGAAGACCGCGATCTCGGAGGCGAGGTTCGCGCCGGCCGAATCGCCGAAGAAGGCGTGGATGATCGGAAAGACCAAGCCGGGCTTTTGCTTGCGGAATTCCTTGACGAGCCCCTCGATCTTGGCGGTCGCGACTCCTTCCTGCATACAGGTGAAGGGACCCACGTGGAAGATGCCTGAGATGTAGGCGTCGCCGTGTGGCTGAATCATGTCATGCATGAGGTAGTAGGCGATGCCCGTGCTCAGGGGCGATTCGCCCTCAATGTTGCCGTGCGTCTCGTGGGCGCGTTCAAGCGTCTCGATGATCTCCATCGGGTGCGGCAGGACGTGCCGGCCCTTGAGCACCTCGTGGAAGGGCTCCGCGAGCCTGGCGGCGATGTGGCTCATATAGCGGCCTTTGAGGATCGACTTGCCGGCCTTGACCGTCGAGCGGAACACCCGACTCACGCTGCGGTCCGCCCAGCCGAGACCCATATCGCGCTTCGCGTTGCGGAGGTTCATCTTGTTGACGTAGAAAAGCCAGTCCGTGATCGGGTCGCGAACGACCTCCAGGCGGTTCTCCTCCAGCCGGTGGATGACGAAGTCCGTGTATGGGTCGTGCTGGCGCATGTAGATCTCGCCGATGTACAGGACCAGCGGGAACCGCTCGTGGTAGCGGAGCTTGGCTGATTTGAACAGGGCGACGGTCTCGCGGCCCCAGTCCAGCAGTCTGTTCGTATCGCCGCCGGCGGAGACGAGGCGCCCGAGCTCTTCGAGCCGGGCGGCTTTGAGGGCGTCCATTGCGGGCCTGTCCTCGGCGTACGGCCGGAACCGGCGTAGGATGTCCTCCAGCAGGTCCGCCGCGTTGATCCCCTTGAACAGAAGCTGCTGCATCTTGATCTTGGCAGATGCGCCAAGGCCGCCGGGCAAGGGGATATCGATGTAGTCCGTCTCGGAGGATGGACCCACAACCGGGACCTTTTCCAGCCCTTCAAGCTTCATGAAGTGCCGCAAAACCTCGCTGTACTTGCCGAATCGGCACGGGCCGCTCGTGGTCGGGAGCATGACGAGGTATTTTTCTTCCACAGCCTGGCGGCTGGTCTGCTCGATCTGCTCCTGCAGGAACCCGATGGCGTCGCCGACCACGCCTTTGAGCGGGTAACAGACTTCCGTCGAGACGTGCTTGCGGGCGACCTCGTAGCCTCGCGGCGTATTGGTCGGGAGGACCTTGCCGTCAATGCCGAAATGTTTCAGGCCCACGGCGGCAACGTGGCTGGCGTCGCCCATGTAGGGAATGAGCCAGGTTCGCTCGTCATACGTCTGGGACGAATGGACCTTGAGCTTCTCCATGTCCAGCCGGACCGGCTGGCTCTGGCCGACCACGCGCTCGTGGGCCTCGGTCCGCGTCACGAACGGCGCGTTGTTCGTCTGCGCGTCCGTCACGAGGACCAGCAGGGGCTTGTTCACGGCCTGCTGGATCATCTCTTCCTGATAGATTTTCAGGCTGTCGGGCCCGCAGGCGAAGTTGATCATGCGAATCGCAAACAGGTTCGGATGGTCCGCGACAAAGACGTTGGCCTGAAGAATCTTGACGCTCTGATTCCAGAACTCGTTCTCGACGAACTCATCGAGCGGGATGTCCTGGAACCTGTGTTCGAGGAACTGCTGCGGGATGTAGTCAAGCCCGCGGACCTGGGAGAACATCGCGCCCGAGCTGGAGCTGGCCTCCGGGTCCAGGATCACGTAGTCGCGGCCGATGCCCACGTAGGCGTTCACATTCTCCTGCTCGATCCGTTTGAGGAACTTGTCCCCTTCGGCGTAGAGCTCCGCCTGGAACTGACCCTCGGCCCGGTCGGCCAAGGCAATCGCCTCGCGCATCTGCCTGTCGCTGTAGCGGAAGCCCAGCCTGTCGAACTCGATTCGCAACTGCCGGACGAGCAGGGGCATGTCCCCGAAGTGAAGGATCGGGTTGATCTGGCGATTCTTGTCCAGCGAGAGAACGTCGTTGAGGATGTAGCCCTCGGACTCCGTGTAGATGCAGTATTTCAGGTCCGGCGGCGTGGGCTTGCGGACCTCGATGAAGCTTGGATTGAACAGATACTTGAGCTCGGGGCTGTTGTTGAGGATCGCGGCGTGGCCCGTTGCGAGCTTGCGGGCGATGCAGAATTCGGTTCGCGAGTTGTCCACGCCGATCTTGGCGATGTCTTTGTCGCTGCGAGGCGAGACAACCGGATAGAACCCCAACTTGCGGAACAACGCAGCGCTCCAGATGCCCTTGCTGCCGAGCGTGGCCATGCTCCGCTTGATGCCGACCCTCGGGCCTGCGCCACGGGCCGTGCCTAACTCGTGGAAGAGACAGCCGTGCTTCTTGAAATGCTTCTCGTAGATCCTGTGGTAGCGGTCCACGTAGTTGGCCTTGGGCTTCTTGGCGGATTCCGAGTTGCCTCGCGGGCAGAAACCTCCGGTGATGATTTCGTCGTCCTCAATGCTGAAGACTTCGAGCTGGCAGTCGCGGACGCCGCAGGATTTTTCGCCGAACAGCTCGCGGCAGAGGACCTTTCGCTTGTGGAAGGCCATGTCGATGATCTGCCAGCCGCGAAACGCTGTGCCGTAGGGTTTGTTTTGCTGCTCCAGTTGCCTGATGCTCTGGATGATGTCGAGGGCCTGACCCCAGGCGCCGAACATCTCGCGATGCGGATACCCTTCGATCTGCCTCTCGGCCACCTGGGCGAGAGCCGCCAGGAACGCCGGGCCCAGCGCCGGGCCGCCCTGAGCCGAGCACTTGTCGCCGGCATGCTGGGAGCCGCCGACGAACTTGTAGTAGTAACTCGCTGCGGTGCCTCGAACGATGGCGGCGGCGATCTCGTCCCGGGTGAAGCCCTCGGCGATGAGCCGGTTCTCGTCCATTTCCATGAACACGCCGCAGGTCGAGTCGATGATCGGGACCCGCTCGGCACGCAGGGCCGCCTCCTGAAGCGTGCTTTCCACGTCCAGGTTGATCACGTCCGCCATGTTCTCCAGCGTCTGCCCCGAGCCGGCCTGGCAACTGTAGTTCATCTTCGCCTCTTTGACCGTACCGTCCTTGGCGAAGCTCGTGAACTTCATATCCTGGCCGCCGACCTCGAAGATGGTATCGACCTCCGGATTGTTGTGCTTGACGCCCAGCGCGTGACAGGTGATCTCGTCGGTGATTCGATCCACCTGCACGAGACCCTGCTCGGCCAGTTGCTGGCCCTTGCTCTTGCTGAGCAGGATCTTTTCATAGAGCTTGCGGGCCGAACCCGTGGCGCCGACGCCCTTGATGACGACGTTGTCCCTGCGTCTTGCAAGATATCGCAGGACGCGTTTGAGCGATTCCTCGGGGTTGCCGTGCGTCTTGATGTAGAGTTTGTCGAGCAGCCTGCCCGTGGCGATCTCGACGAGCGCCCCTTTGGTCGTGGTGCTTCCCCCGTCGATGCCGAGCACGACCTCCGTTCCAACCGGGATCTCCGGCGGCAGGGTCTCGCTCTTGGCGCGGACGCGGCTGAGGCTCTGGGACAGCGGCGGCGCGAACTTTCGCCTCTCCCGGCTGTACTCGGCGACGCTGTGCAATTGGGCAAGGTCCATCACGAAGGCATTCTTCTCTTCGATGGCCTTCAGGGCCGCCCCGATGGCGGATATATTCTGATGGTGCGCAGGGCGCTCGATCTCGATCCCGAGCAGCTCCGACAGGTTCTGGCGAACAAGATCGTTGGAGAAAACGCCCCCTGTCGATATGCACTCGCCCGGGGCGAATGAGGATGCAAAGTCCTGGGACCCCAGCACATCGATCCTGTAGTTGCGTGCCACGGTCCGGAACAAGCCGGCGAGGTTATCGACGCGAGTGGCGCCCTCATTCTGCTTGTGAATCAGGTCCGACTGGACGACCACGCCGCAGCGAGCGAGGAATTCGCTGGGCTCGCACGAGCGTGCGGCCTCTTCTTCCGCACGGCGGAGCATTTCCTCCAGACGCTCCTGAAGGCGGGCGCGGTTCCTTACGATGACCTGGCGCCTGTCGTCTTCGTCGGCGCCGCGCGCCGGGTCCTCCAACTCGGGGGCTGGGACTTCGCCTTGAAACAGCCGGCGGCACTGCTTCTCGACGAGCATGCCGGAGCCCCCGCCGCACTTGGTCCCCGTGCGCCACTCAGAGATAATCTGCCGACCGTGCACCGAGCCTAGGCTGAAGAAGTATGAGTCCTTCGCACCGATATGAAAGATGCACTTCGCCGCCGGGGCGACGATCTCGGCTCCTTTCGGGATCGCCACGCTGTCGTACACATAGAGCGCACCCTGGATGACCCGCGGGAAGGATTCCGCCGCACTGCCGGTCAGCGCGGTGCTCCGGATGGAGGAGACGTCGAAACGAGAAGCCACGTCGCGCCATGCTTCCCCGACGGCCCCAAGGGGATTCGCAAAATGCATGATCGGATCAGGAGAATGAAGAACCATCTTGTCCAGACCGAGGACCGCGTAATGAACGAAGCTGCTGCCGACATCAAAGCCAACGAACAATTGTTTGCTTCCCGCCTGTGGGCGCTGTGTGTTATGACTCATTGTTGTTTGCCTGCCCTCTTGACTATTGGCTCCCCGTGCCTCGATCGGCGCACAGGGAAAATCCTAACAGTGCCTGTTACTGGAGAAGCACCGTCCTGTGAACAGTCACGGAACAAACCCTTTCCATACCGGCGCGAGGTGACTTTGTCAAGCATACACACAAAGGCATTAACAGCTTTTCCACAGCGTGCTTCCGATAACAACTCATGTATCTAATTAGACAATAAAGGGTTACGTTCCGGGGCACCATAGAAGCACCAAATACACACCCTATAAGACTACTCATACTATTGTTCTTTCAAGATATCTTTCTTATAGAGCCTTCCAATTCCGTAAGATTCCCAGGGCGGACGCATGTGCCTTACGTGGCGACGATCCCGCGGCTCTGACGCATAGCCGAAGGATCGAAGGGAAAAAGGGGTTGTCTGGCTGGGCATGTCCCGGTAGACTAAGGCCGGTCTAATCACCGTAGGGCATAAGATGGCCTGGAGATTTTGAGAGGTTTGTCATGAAGGTTACCTTTAATCGTTCCGCGCTGGCTGAGGCGCTGGGGCTTATGACGACGATTGTGCCGAGCCGCACACCAAAGCCTATTTTGAAGTGTGTACGAATCGCGGTCGCCGGCAAGGAAATGCGCGTCTGCGCGACGAATCTGGAGTTGGGTCTTGATTATCTGATTGCAGAAGTCGACGTGGAGCGTGAGGGGGAGGTGGTTGTTGAAGCGGAGCGCTTGGCTGCCATTGTTCGTGAGAGCATTGAGGATGTCCTGGTTCTGGAGTCTGTGGACACGACGTGCGAGATACGCGGGATGGACAGTCACTTTACCGTGTACGGCCAGGATCCGAAGCAGTATCCAAAGATGCCCTCTTTTGGGACGGGCCCTGCGGACTTGACGATTGGATTGGAACAACTGCAGTCCGGGATCGAGCAATGTCTCTTTGCAACGGCTAAAGAAAGCAGTCGTTACGCCATCAATGGTGTCTTGTGGGAGACGAAGGGGAAGAAGCTTCTGCTGGTGGCGACGGACGGACGCCGGTTGGCGCGATGCCGTGTGGATCTTCAGCAGGCGTCGGCGGAAGGAGCCGAGCAGAAGATCATCGTGCCTGCCAAGACGATGGCGCTGGTGGAGAAGCTTGGCAAACGGGAAAAGGAAACCGTGGCCGTCAGGTTCGTGGACAATCAGGTGCTCCTGAGCTGCGCGAACGTCGTAATCAGCTCGAATCTCGTTGAGGGGAATTTCCCAAAGTACGAGGACATTATTCCGAGCGACTACGACAAAAAACTGACCCTATCGACGGAAGCGGCGCTCAGTGGCGTTCGCCGCGCGGCCCTGCTCACCAGCGAGGAGTCGAAAGGCGTCAAACTCTCATTGAAGTCCGACGGGCTGGTGTTCTCCGGAAGTTCTCCGGAAGCCGGCGCCGCCGAGGTGAGCATGCCCGTGGAATATGACGGCGAGGCGATCGACATCGGGTTCAATCCGCAGTTCCTCATCGATGCGTTGCGTGTGATCCGCGCGTCCCAGTTTGAGATGGAGCTCGGCCAATCGGACCGCCCGGGTTTGATCAAGAGCGGCAATGATTTTCTTTACGTCCTGATGCCGATTAACTTGAGTTAGGGAGCCGTCGGTTTTGTTGGAGAAGGGTCCGGTAAGGAGACGGGGAGTAGCAATGGACAAGGGACGAATGTCCGAGGCATGCAGGATCGGTGAACTGGCGGCGGGTTTCGTGGACCAGTTGAGCTTGGTGCACAGCCGGTACGATTCCGTGGCTCAGGCCTGGGAGAACCTCCTGCCGGGCGGCTTGCGCGCTCATTGTCGGATTGGCGGGGTGGGCAACGGCTGTCTCAGGATCCTTGCGGATGGCTCCAGTTACCTGTTTGAGCTGCAACTGTGCAAGGTGGCGCTGCTCACGGAGATCCAAAGGGTGTGCCCATCAGCGAAGATCCGTCGGATCGACGTTGCCATGACCCGTTGAAGACCGCAGGTCCGCAGGCATCGCATCAAATTAGAGAACTCTATAGGCGGGACGGGGCCTTTTCTGATAGTATACAAGGTTCCAGTTTTATCATTGAAGAAGTGTGGTTGTATGGTTGGGGTTGAAGTTTGAGGGCCGGTATGGAGGCACATAAATACGACGCCAGCAACATCAAGATTCTCGGTGGTGTGGAAGCCGTTCGCAAGCGGCCGGACATGTACATCGGCGACCGCGGCGTAGCGGGCCTCCACCATCTGGTCTATGAGGTGCTGGACAATTCCATCGACGAAGCGCTCGCAGGCTTCTGTGACAATATCATCGTCCGGATCCAGCCGGACGGCAGTTGCAGCGTGGAGGACAACGGCCGGGGCATTCCCG